>JBAYUZ010000012.1:0-37332 GCA_041674885.1 Dehalococcoidia bacterium | reverse complement strand
TGCAGCGCGCGCACGGTGCGCTCGGTGACCTCGCGCTGGATCGCCTCGGCGGTCGAGGCGGGGAGCCAGCCGGGCGGCGAGTAGACGCCCATGCCGCCGGTGTTCGGCCCCTGGTCGCCGTCGAAGACCGGCTTGTGGTCGCAGGAGAACGGCATGTGGCGGACGGTCACGCCGTCCGTGAACGCGTGCGCTGAGGTCTCCCGACCGCGCATGCGCTCCTCGATCACGACGCGGGCGCCGGCGGGGCCGAAGTGGTTGTTCACCATTGCGTCCTCGATCGCCTGCAGCGCCTGCTCGACACTGTCGCAGACGGTGACGCCCTTGCCTGCGGCGAGCCCGTCCGCCTTCACGACGCAGTCGAGGCCGCCCGCGAACAGCACACGCGCGAAGTCGCGGGCCTCCCACGCATCCTCGAAGCCGCGCGCGCCAGCCGTGGCGATGCCCGCCGAGGCCATGAGCTGCTTGGCATACGCCTTCGACCACTCGATCTCCGCGCCCGCGCGGCTGGGGCCGAAGACGGCGATGCCGGCATCGGTGAGGCGGTCGGCGACGCCGGCGGCGAGCGGATCCTCGGGGCCGACGATCACGAGGTCGGCGCGCACACGCTCTGCGAGCGCCAGCACCTCGTCCGGGTCACTCGCGCGTACCGCGATGTTCTCGCCGAGGTCGCCCGTGCCGGCGTTGCCGGGCGCGACCCACAGTTTGCCGAGCAGCGGCGACTGCGCGACGCGCCATGCGATCGCGTGCTCGCGTCCGCCGGAGCCGAGGAGGAGGACGCTGAGTGTCATCGGTGGGGGCTCACTCGTGGAACTCCAGGCGGCGCTCCGCGATCCGCGCCTCGATGCCCGCGAGGGCGCGACAGGCGTCACGCTCCTCGGCGCGCAGGGCGTGGAGGCGATGCGCCTCGGCCTCGCTGAGGGTCAGCACGTCGGCGGTGCCGAACTCGCGCAGGGCGCGCTCGGCGCTGGCGACGCGGGTGTAGGCGTCGCGCAGGGTGGCGTCGGGCGCGTTCACGGGTTGCCTGCCAAGCGCCATTGAACCGTTTCGTCTGACATCAAGATGTCGGGAACCGGAAGGAATCGATGATCCGCCGCGTACTGTCCGAAAAGCTCTGCGCACCACGCGCTTAGTTCGTCCAGTTCATCCTGCGATTGAGTCGCGGTGAAAGCAGGAAGCGCCTGCGGCCACCTGAGTCCCCATAGTCCGCCTTCAATCGACCACTTCTTCAAGGAATCCTGCACTTCGGGGGTTCCGAGCAGCTTCCATTCGATCTCTGGACCGAGACTGGCGAACTTTGGGTGGACGATCGAGCGCCATGGGGGATCACTTCCCACAGTGGAAGCGCCTTCCGCAACCTTCGTGTCACCGGTCAGCTTGAGCAACGAAATGGTGGCAGCGTCCCAGTGGGGGAAGAGCGCCTCAGCTACGATATTGAGTGCCTTGGCTGGGTGCATGGCGCCGAGTGCAACGGTAGCCAACACCATATCCTCGCTGGCCTTGTCCACTGCGTCTGCCGACACAACCCACTTCGGGCTCCACCACCTTCCGCGCCGCCGAGGCCAACCTTGCGTTCGTAGGAGCCCAGCCAGCGTTACCGAGGCGAAGCAGGAGATTGCCACGGCTACTCCCACTCGATCGTGCCGGGGGGCTTCGAGGTGATGTCGTAGACGACGCGGTTCACGTCCGGCACCTCGTTCACGATGCGCGTGGAGATGCGGGCGAGCAGGTCGTAGGGCAGGCGCGCCCAGTCGGCGGTCATCGCGTCCTCGGCGGTCACACAGCGCAACGCCACGCAGTAGCCGTAGGTGCGGAAGTCGCCCTGCACGCCGACGCTCTTCGTGTCGGTGAGGACGGCGAAGGACTGCCAGAGGTCGTAGTACATGGACGCGTTCTTGATCTCGTCCATCA
Source organism: Dehalococcoidia bacterium (assembly GCA_041674885.1). Lineage (GTDB taxonomy): Bacteria > Chloroflexota > Dehalococcoidia > UBA2979 > UBA2979 > RH-chloro-G1. Next base: position 35,424 of record JBAYUZ010000012.1, on the reverse strand, counting down.
CGATCCAGTCGGCGGCGCGCAGGACATCGAGCTTGTCGCGCGTCACCTCGCCGATCACGCGGATGGCGAGGCCGGGGCCGGGGAACGGCTGGCGGTACACCATCTCATCGGAGAGGCCGAGCTCCTTGCCGACGCGGCGCACCTCGTCCTTGAACAGGTAGCGCAGCGGCTCGATGAGCGTGAACTGCATGTCGGCGGGGAGGCCGCCGACGTTGTGGTGCGTCTTGATCTTCACCGCCGCGCTCGTGCCGGTGGAGGCGGACTCGATGACGTCGGGGTAGGTGGTGCCCTGGCAGATGAAGTCGACCTTGCCGAGCTTCGTCGCCTCCGCCTCGAAGATGCGGATGAAGGTCTCGCCGATGCGCTTGCGCTTCGTCTCCGGGTTCGTCACCTCGACGAGCTCGCCGAGGAAGCGCTCGACGGCGTCGACGTGCAGGAGCTGCATCGCCATCTGGCCGCGGAAGGTGCTGACGACGCGCTCGGGCTCCTGCGCTCGCATCATGCCGTTGTCGACGAAGATGCACGTGAGCTGGTCGCCGATCGCGCGGTGCACGAGGGTCGCCGCGACCGCCGAGTCGACGCCACCTGAGAGCGCGCAGATCACCTTCCCGTCGCCCACGCGGTCGCGGATGTTCTTCACCGACTCCTCGATGAAGTTCGCGGCGGTCCAGTCGCCGGAGCAGCCCGCGACGTTGAACAGGAAGTTCTGGATCAGCTGGTCGCCCTGCGGCGTGTGGACGACCTCCGGGTGGAACTGGATGCCGAGGTGGCCCGCGGCGTCGGCCATCACCGCCACCGGCGACGACTCGGAGTAGGCCACGGAGCGAAAGCCCTGCGGCAACTCCACCACGTGGTCGCCGTGCGACATCCACACGGGCATCGAGGTCGGCATGCCACGTAGCAGCGGGTTGTCGGTGTCGGAGACGGTGATCACCGCGTGGCCGTACTCGCGGTGCGCTGCCGGGGCGACGCGCCCGCCGAGCGAGTGCGCGAGGAGCTGCATGCCGTAGCAGATGCCGAGCACCGGCAGCTGCGAGGCGATGACGTACGAGGGCAGCGTCGGCGCGTCCGCCTCGTAGACCGAGGCGGGGCCGCCGGAGAGCACGAAGCCCTTGATGCGCAGGTGGTTGAGCTGCTCCGGCTTCGAGTCCCACGGGACGAGCTCGGAGTAGACGCCCGCCTCGCGGATGCGCCGCGCGATCAGCATCGAGTACTGCGAGCCGTAGTCGAGGACGACCACGGCCTCCGGTGCGTTGGGGGCGGGGGTGAAGATCTGACCGGGCTCGCGAGCCTCGGCGATCTCCAGGTACGCGCCGACCTCGCTGTCGCCGGATGTGCGGATGCGCGGGGCGGAGGCGGGAGTCTCGCCCGCCGGCGCGGACGCCGCGGAAGCCTCTGTCGAGTCGGGCATGTGCGACCTGGTTCCGGGGAGGAAGACCGCTAGGTCGGGATCGTATGCGGGCACTATGATCAGGTCAACGAATCCCGTCCCGCCGCCGTCCGCGACTGCCGAGGAGCGCCGCTGCATGACCATCGTTGGCCCGGATCGCCTGGACGAGGTCGTGGAGGCGCTGAACGCCGGCCGGATCGTCGCGATCCCCACCGATACCGTGTACGGCCTCGCCGCCCGCGCCAACGACGCCGATGCGGTGCGCGGCCTGGGCGAGCTGAAGGGGCGCGCCGCGAAGCAGCCGGTGGCGGTGCTCTTCGACGACGTGCGGGACATCGACGCCTACGTCCGGCCCACGAACGCCTTCGTGCGGCTCTCGGCGTTCTGGCCGGGGCCGCTCACGCTCATCGTTCCGGTGCGGCACGCCTCGGCGCGCCGCTTCCTGGCGACCGACGAGGGGACGGTGGGGGTGCGGCAGCCCGCCGACGACCTCGCGCGGGCCGTGCTGCGGCGGGTCGGGGGCGTACTGGCGGTCACCAGCGCCAACTTCACCGGCGAGCCGCCCGCCACGACTGCGCAGGAGGTCGCCGCCGCCTTTGGCCCCGCGCTGCTGGTGCTCGACGGTGGCCCGCGGGCTGCGCAGGCGGCGTCCACGGTAGTTGACGTAACGGATGACGAGCCGCGCATCCTCCGAGAGGGCCCGCTGACCGCCGCTGACCTCGGTATCGCCGCGAACGAGGGCTGAGCGGCGCGGCACGCAGGCGCGCGACCTCGTACGATCCGGCCATCAGACGACGCGAGCGGGGAGTGACGATGCCGGGAACCACCGCCGCGAGGCTCCTCGCCGCCGCAGGGCGGGCGCGCGAGTCGGCGAGCATCGCCGGTCGTGCGGCGCTCGCCGCCGCCCACACCGCCGCGAAGCGCGCGCACCCCATCGAGGACGGCCGGCTGACCGTGTGCGGCCTCGACGGTCGGGTCGAGGTGATCCGCGACCGCTACGGCGTCCCGCACATCTACGCCGCCTCCGAGGCCGACGCGCTGTTCGGGCAGGGCTTCGTCCACGCGCAGGATCGGCTGTTCCAGATGGACTCGCTGCGGCGCGCGGGTGCCGGGCGCATCTCGGAGTGGGCGGGCTCGGGCGCGGTCGAGGCGGATCGGCTCCTGCGCCGCCTCGGCTTCGTGGACATCGCGGGGCGCGACCTCGCTGCCGCCGACCCCGGCGAGCGCGAGCTGCTGGTGGCGTTCACCGCGGGCGTGAACGCGGGCATCGCGTCGCTGCCCGCGCTGCCGCCGGAGTACGTCTTCCTGGGCGCGACGCCCGAGCCGTGGCACCCGGAGCACACGATGATGCTCGGGCGGTTCGTGCTGTTCTCGTTCGCGGCGAACTGGGACACCGAGCTCATCCGCGAGCGGCTGCTGCGCGCGCTGGGCCCGGAGCACGCGGCGAGCCTGGAGCCTGTCACCCGCGCCGACGCGCACACCGTCACCGGCGTCCCTCCCGCAGAGGCCGACCGGCTGCTGGAGGCGTACCGCGCCGCGCTCCGCCTCGGCATCCCGAGCGGGGGAGGGTCGAACGCGTGGGCGGTGACCGCCGACCGCACGCGCACCGGCGCGCCGATGCTGGCCTCCGACCCGCACCTCGACTCGCGCATGCCGGGGCTGCTGCACGTCAACCACGTCGTCGGCGGGCGATTCGACGTCATCGGCGCGAACGTGCCGGGTGTGCCGCTCGTCGCAATGGGACATAACCGCGACCTCGCGTGGGGGATCACGGCGGGGCTCGCGGATGTGAGCGACCTCTACCTCGAGACGCTCAACCCGGAGCAGCCGACGCAGACGCGCACGCCCGACGGCTGGCGCGCCGGCCGGAGCCGCATCGAGCGCATCGAGGTGCGCGGTAGTGAGCCGGTCGAGGAGCGCGTGCTGGAGACGCGGCACGGCCCGGTCATCGGCCCGGTGGTGCCGGGGGAGTCGAGGGTGATCGCGCTCCGCTGCACGGGGCTCGAACCCGGCGACCCGCTTGGCCCCGTCCTCGACCTCTGCCGCGCGACGACCGTCGAGGCGTTCGACGAGGCGGTGTCGCGGCGCCCGGGTGTGACCTTCAACTACGTCTACGCGCACCGCGCGGGCCGCATCGGCTATCGCATGTCGGGGAGCATCCCGCGCCGCGCGCAGGGCGAGGGGCTGCTGCCGCAGGACGGCGCGCGCACCGTGGAGGTGCCGGGCTACCTCGGCTCCGACGAGATGCCGCACCTGCTCGACCCGGCACGCGGCTTCGTCGTCTCTGCGAACCAGGATCCTGGCGTCGCCGCCGAGTTGGGCGAGGACTTCTGCGAGCCGGAGCGTGCCGAGCGCATCCGCGCGCTCATCGAGGCGCAGGAGCGCCACACGCTCTCCTCGTTCGCCGCGATGCAGGTCGACCGCCGATCGCACGTCATGGTCGAGTTCCGCGACACACTGATCACCGCGCGCGCCACCGAGGACGCCGAACTGCTCGCGCTGCTCCGCGCATGGGACGGCGACCTCAATGCCGAGAGCGCGGCGGCCGCGCTCCTCGAGACGGCCTTCCGCGAGGCCGCTCACGCCGTCGCGCGCCGCCTTGCGGGGGAGCACGGGCCGATGCTGCTCGGTGCGAACCTCGGCGCGCCGCTCGCGGGATCCTCGTTCGGGCTGCGGTCGCAGGGGTGGATCGTGCGAGCGCTCGCGACACCGGAGCCGCCGTGCTTCGCGGACGTCGAGGAGCGCGACCGGCTGCTGCGTGCCTCGGTCGCGCGCGCCGTCGCGACGCTGCGTGACCGGCTCGGCACGCGGCCCGCGGCGTGGCGCTGGGGTGCGCTGCACCGCTGGAACCTGCCGCACCCGCTGAACGCCGTGCCGGGCCTCGGTCGGTGGTTCTCGCGCGGGCCGTACCCGCTGGGGGGCGACCTGAACACCGTGTGGCAGGCGGCGCTCTCGCTGACGCGGGAGACCGACACTGTCTCGATCGTCCCCGGCTACCGGCAGGTCGTCGACCTCGCGGACTTCGACCGGTCGCTGTTCCAGCTCTCGACGGGCAACTCCGGCATCCCCGGTCACCCGCGCTACGGGGACTGCATCGATGAGTACCGCACGGGCGCGTATCGCCCGCTACTCTTCACGCGTGCGGCCGTGGAGGCCGCCGCCGAGCACACGCTGACGCTGGAGCCCGCATGACCCTCGAAGCCCTGGGCGAACCACTGGACGCGCGCATCGAGCGGTACCGGCCGCTGGTGGTCGAGGAGCTGCGCACCGTCGTCGGCGATAGCGGTGCGGGGCTGTTCGCGTGGATGCGCTACCACCTCGGCTGGGAGGACGCGGCGGGGCGCGCGGTGGAGGCGTCGCCCGGGAAGATGCTGCGATCCACCGCGGTGCTGCTCGCGGCGGAGGTGCTGGGCGGCAGCGCCGAGGCCGCTGCTCCCGCCGCCGCCGCGGTCGACCTGGTTCACAACTTCTCGCTGCTTCACGACGACATCGAGGACGACAGCGCGACCCGGCGTGGGCGCGCGACGGTATGGACGTTCGCGGGCGTGCCTCAGGCGATCAACACCGGCGACGGCATGTTCACGCTCGCGCGGCTCGCGATGCATCGGCTGCCCGAGGCGGGCGCCGAGGAGCGCCGGGTCGTCGAGGCGATGCGCGAGCTGGACGAGGCGTGCCTGCGGCTTGTTGAGGGTCAGTACCTCGACATGGCATTCGAGCAGCGCGGCGACGTGACGCTGGATGAGTACGTGACGATGGCCGCCGGCAAGACCGCCGCGATGTTCGCCGCACCGTTCGCGATCGGCGCGTTGCTCGGCGGTGCGGGCGGCGAGGTCGTTGCGGCGTTGCGTGCGTTCGGCGGGCACGTGGGGCTCGCGTTCCAGGCGCTCGATGACCTCCTCGACTGCTGGGGGACGCGCGAGGCGCTCGGCAAGGAGCCCGGCGGCGACCTGCTAGCGCGCAAGAAGACCTACCCGGTGCTCGCCGCGCTGGGGGCAGCACCGAGCGCGGCACGGGACGCGCTCGCCGTCGCGTACGCCTCGCCGCCGGTGGCGGGCGAGGACGTGCGCGCCCTCGCGAACCTCGTCGAGGCGGCCGGGGGGCGTGCCGCCGCGCAGGCGTGGGCGGACGAGCAGGTGCAGGGCGCCCGGGCCGCGCTCGACCGCGCTGCGCTCCCGGCGGAGGCTCGTGCGCTGCTTGAGGAGTACCTGCGTGTCGCGACCGGCGCCCGCTAGGTCGGTGTGGGAGGTTGTGGTAGCGTGCCCGCCGTACAGTCGAGCCGCACAACAGCGGTAATCGGAGACCTGCCTTGAAGAAGAAGACGATCCGAGACGTCGACCTGCGCGGGAAGCGTGTCCTGCTGCGCGTCGACTACAACGTGCAGGTCAGCGATGGCCGCATCGTGGATGACCTGCGCCTCGTCGAGTCCCTGCCCACGATCCGCGCGCTGCGCGAGGCGGGGGCCTGCATCGTGCTCATCTCGCACCGTGGTCGCCCGAAGGGTGTCACGCCGGAGCTGACGAACGCGCCGGTCGCGCGCCACCTGACGCAGCTCCTCGGTGTGCCGGTGCAGACGGCGAGCGACTGCATCGGCCCGGAGATCGAGGCGCAGACGCGCACGATGCAGCCGGGCGACATCCTCATGCTCGAAAACGTCCGATTCCACGACGAGGAAGAGGAGAACGACGAGGCGTTCTCGCTGGCACTGTCCAAGCTCGGTGATGTGTACGTGAACGACGCGTTCGGCACGGCGCACCGCGCGCACGCCTCGACCGTCGGCGTGACGAAGCACCTCCCGGCGTACGCCGGCCTCCTGATGGAGCGCGAGGTGGACTACCTGTCGCGCGTCACGGAGAACCCGGACCGCCCGTTCGGCATCGTCCTGGGCGGGTCGAAGGTCTCCGACAAGATCGGCATCCTCGAGAACCTCGTCGCGAACGCGGACGTGATCTGCATCGGCGGCGCGATCGCGAACACCTTCCTGAAGGCGCGCGGCATCGATGTCGCGGACTCGCTGGTGGAGAACGAGGGGCTGGCGGGCGCGCGCTACATCATGGCGCTGGCGGAGCACCAGCAGCGGCCGCAGATCGTGCTGCCCTCGGACGTGGTGGCCGCGTTCGGCGACGCCGCCGAGGGGCATGTGCGCACGGTCTCCGTCGCGCAGATCCCGGTGAACTGGCGCGTCCTCGATATCGGTGAGGGCACGATCCATGCCTTCGCGACCGCGCTCCAGCCGATGCGGACGGTCGTCTGGAACGGCCCCGTCGGCCTGTTCGAGCGCCCGCCGTTCGACCAGGGATCGCTCGCCGTCGCGCGCATCGTCGGCCAGCTCAGCGCGACCACCGTCGTCGGTGGCGGCGAGACCGTCGCGGTCGTCCGCCGCGCGGGGATCGCCGACCGCATCTCGCACATCTCGACCGGCGGTGGCGCCTCGCTGGCGATGCTGCAGGGGGAGACCCTGCCCGCCGTCGACGCCCTGCTCGACGCCTAGCCGCGCCTCGCGCGGGACTGACCGGAGCCGTAACCGCATGGAACTCGACCTGATTCGTCGCCTCTCCGCGCCGAACACCACGAAGGTGCTGCTCTGCGTCCTCGACGGCCTCGGCGGCATGCCCGGCCCGCGCGGTCGCACCGAGCTGGAGGAGGCGCACCCGAGGCACCTCGACCGGCTCGCCGAGGAAGGCGTCTCCGGGCAGACGATCCCGGTCGGCTACGGCATCACCACCGGCTCCGGCCCCGGCCACCTCGCGCTGTTCGGCTACGACCCGCTGCAGTTCGAGGTCGGGCGCGGCGTGCTGGAGGCGACGGGCATCGACTTCCCGCTGGGGCCGAACGACCTCGCCGCGCGCGGCAACCTCTGCACCGTCGGCGCCGACGGCCTGATCACCGACCGCCGCGCGGGCCGCATCGCCACCGAGAAGACCGCCGAGATCTGCGATCTGCTCCAGCGCGAGGTGCATCTCGACGGCGTCGAGATGTTCATCCGCCCGGTGCGCGAGCACCGCTTCGCGCTCGTCTTCCGCGGCGAGGGGCTGCGCCCCGAGTTGAACGAGACCGACCCGCAGCGCGAGGGCGTCGCCCCGCTCGAGATCGTTGCCACCGACCCCGCCGCCGAGCGCACCGCTGCGCTCGCGCGCGAGTTCGTTGCGCAGGCGCGCCGCCTGCTCGGCGACCGCGACCAGGCGAACGCGCTCACGCTGCGCGGCTGGGCCACGCCGCCCTCGCTGCCGCAGTTCCCGGAGCTGTGGAAGCTGCGCGCGGCCGCCGTCGCCGTCTACCCGATGTACCGCGGCCTCGCACGCCTCGTCGGCATGGACGTGCTGCCGACCGGCACCACGTTCGAGTCGGAGATCGAGACGCTGCGCGCGAACTGGGACAACTACGACTTCTTCTTCATGCACTTCAAGTACACCGACAGCGCGGGCGAGGACGGCGACTTCGCGCGCAAGGTGAAGGCGATCCAGGACTTCGACGCGAAGGTGCCGGAGCTGCTGGCGCTGAACCCCAACGTCCTCGTCATCGCGGGCGACCACTCGACGCCAGCGGTGATGGCGGATCACTCGTGGCACCCCGTGCCGACGGTCATCCACGGCGACCACACGCGCACCGATGCCGTGCACCGCTTCAACGAGCCGGAGACGCTGAACGGCGGCCTCGGCATCTTCCCCGCGAAGGAGCTGCTGCCGATCGCGTTCGCGCACGCGCGGCGGCTCTCGCGCTTCGGCGCATAGCGAGGCCCACGAGGGCGGACAGGAGCACATCGATGGCCCGCACCCCGATCGTCGCCGGCAACTGGAAGATGCACCTGGGCCGCACCCCGGCCCACGAGCTGCTGACCGCCCTCCGCGACTCGCTCGGGGGCATCGAGGGCATCGACATGGCGGTGTGCCCGCCCGCGCCGTGGATCGCGGACGCCGCCGACGTGCTGCGCGGCACGCGCATCGGTGTCGGCGTGCAGAACGTCTACTGGGAGTCACACGGCGCATTCACCGGTGAGGTGAGCGCGGCGATGCTCGCGGGCGTCGTCGACTACGTGATCATTGGGCACTCGGAGCGCCGCCACGTCTTCGGCGAGACCGACGAGCAGACGAATCGGAAGCTCCGTGCCGTGCTCGACCTTGGCATGCAGCCGATGCTCGCCGTCGGCGAGCTGCGCGAGGAGCGCGAGGGCGGTCGCACCAACGACGTGCTCCGCCGCCAGCTCACCGCTGCCTTCGCCGACATCGAGCGGCTGCCGGAGGGCTTCATCGTCGCCTACGAGCCTGTCTGGGCGATCGGCACCGGCCTGACTGCGACGCCCGAGATCGCGCAGATGACCTGCGCCGACATCCGCGCCATGCTCGCGGAGCGCTTCGATGCCGCGACGGCCGAGGCGTGCCGCATCCAGTACGGCGGGTCCGCGAACGCCGACAACGCCGCCTCGCTGGTCGGGCAGCCGGACATCGACGGTCTGCTGGTCGGCGGCGCCGCGCTGCAGGCCGAGTCGTTCACGAAGATCTGCCAGGCCGCCGCCGCGGTCGCCTCGTAGCCACCTCACCACCCTCGATGCCGGAACGGCGCCTCGTCGCGATCGTCGGGGCGACCGCGTCCGGGAAGACCGCTGCAGCGGTCGCCGTCGCCGCCCGGCTGCCGGTTGAGGTCGTCTCCGCCGACTCGCGGCAGGTGCGTGCGGGCATGGTGATCGGTACCGCTGCGCCGACGCCCGAGGAGCAGGCCGCCGTCCCACATCACCTCGTCGGGCACGTGCCGCCGAATGCCGCGTACACGCTCGCCGACTTCCTCCGCGAGGCGCGCGAGGCGCTCGACGGCATCTGGGCGCGGGGACACCTGCCGCTGCTCGTCGGGGGTACCGGGCAGTACGTCTGGGCGCTGCTGGAGGGCTGGCAGCCGCCCGCCGTCGCGCCCGACCTCGTGCTGCGCGCGGAGCTCGAGGCGCAACTGGCCGCCGAGGGTGTGGAGGCGCTGTTCGCGCGGCTGCGTGACCTCGCGCCGCTCGCCGCCGCGCGGCTGGCCGACCCGCACAATCCTCGGCGCGTGATCCGCGCGATCGAGGTCGCGCTGGCCGACGCGCCGCCGCCGACGGTGGAGCCGCCCGACTTCGGCTGGGGCGTCGTCGGCCTCGACTGGCCGCGCGAGGCGCTGCACGCGCGTGCGGACGCCCGCGTGGAGGCGATGTACGCCGCAGGGCTTGTGGAGGAGACGCGCGGCCTCCTCGCGCGCTACGACTCGGCGCTGCCGGCCTTCCACACGATCGGCTACGCGGAGGCGGCGCGCGTCGTGAGCGGGGAGTGGGATCTGCCCACGGCCATCGAGCGTACGAAGATCGCGACGCATCGCCTGATCCGGATGCAGGCGACGTGGTTCCGCGGCGACGACCCGCGCATCCGCTGGGTGCCGGGGGGCGACCTCGACGCTGTCGTCGGGGCGGTGGAGGCGACGGTTGAGGCGGCTGGCGCGCCGCCCGTAGGATGATCCGATGAACTTCGACTTCTGGAAGATGCACGGCACCGGCAACGACTTCGTTCTCACGGAGTCGGACGACCTCGACGCGAACTGGGCGGAACTCGCGGTGCGCGTCTGCGACCGCCACTTCGGCGTGGGCGCGGACGGGCTGATCGTCGCGTTCCCCTCGGCGGTCGCCGACCGGCGGATGCGCATCTTCAACCCCGACGGCTCCGAGGCCGAGATGTGCGGCAACGGCGTGCGCGTCTTCGTGAAGTACCTGCTCGACCGCAGTGCGGTCGCGGCTCCCGAGGGCGTGCTGACCGTCGACACGCTTGCGGGCGTGCTGGAGGCGCGCGCGACGCGCGACGCGCAGGGGCGGGTCGCCACCGTTCGCGTCGCGATGGGTGCGCCCCGGCTGCAGCCCGCCGATATCGGTGCGCGGGTGGAGCAGGCGGGGCCGGTGCAGGATCTGCCGCTCACCGCCTCGGGTGAGCCGCTCGCGCTGACGCTCGTCTCGATGGGGAACCCGCACGCGGTGCACTTCCTCGGCGGGTCGCCCGACGACTTCGACCTGCATCGCATCGGCCCGGCCGTCGAGCACGACGCGCTCTTCGCCAACCGCACGAACTTCGAGGTCGTGCGGTTGCGCGATCGCACGCACATGGACATGCGCGTGTGGGAGCGCGGCGCGGGCGAGACGCTCGCCTGCGGCACCGGCGCGTGCGCGGCGGTCGTCGCCGCGCGCCTGCACGACCGCGCCGACGAGCACGTCGACGTGAACGTGCCGGGCGGCACGCTGCGCATCTCGTGGGACGGCGCCGGCGAGGTGTACCTCGAAGGCCCGGCCGCATTCGTCTTTGCCTCGCGGTGGGAGGACACGCCATGACCCAGGAACGCCGAGCGTTGCAGCAGTGGGACGCGGCGATTCGCAACGTCCCCACACGTCCCCGCGAGTGGGAGCGCCTGATGGCGCTGGAGGACACGCAGGCGCTCCGCACCGCCGGTGCCGACATGGCGCTGGTGCTGCAGGGCGGCCAGCTGCACCTCATGTTCGCCTTCGAGTCGCAGGAGGCGCTCACGACCGCCTTCAACCCGATGTGGGGCGCGCTTCAGGAGGGCCTGGAGGACTTTGACGTGCCGTACGTGAAGCTCGACCTGGTCGCCTTCACGAACCGCGAGTGGCTGGACAACATGCTGGACGCGGCGGGCTTCCTGTCGTTCCCGGAGTGGATGGACCTGGAGCACCGCGACCTTGCCTCGGTCACGCCGCCGGAGCTGCCGGAGGGCGTCTCGATCCGCCGCGCCACCGAGGCCGACTTCGACCGCATCGTCGCGCTGGAGGCGGACGCCTACGAGGACTGCGCCGACGGCGAGGAGGCCACGCGCGCACGCCTCGCGGAAGCGTCGTGGGTTGGTGTGCTCGTCGAGGGCGGCGAGGTGATCGGCTACGCGATCAACAACGCGCCGGACGCGCAGGGCGTCGGCCGCGTCGTCTCGTGCGCGATCGACCCCGACCAGTGGGGCCGCAAGCTCGGCGTCGTGATGCTGGGTGCGGCGACGTACCAACTCGCCGCGACCGGTGCGAAGCAGGCGATCGTGCGCGCGCGTCCCGACGTGCCTCGCTCGGTGCCCACCGCCGTCGCCTGCGGCTACCGCCCGGGCCGCTCCGGCTTTGAGCTGCGTCGCACGACGGACGAGCAGGAGATCGCCGACCGCATCGAGGAGCGCCGGGTCGCCGGCGTGAAGGTGCGCTTCGGCCGCTGGCACTAGGCCCCGCTCCGAGAGGCTGGCGCCACGGGATCCCATGCGCGCCGCTGGCGCGTCGTGCCCTCGATCCCCGACACTCGCGCGACGAACGTTCGAGTAGGGGAGTCCGACCGATGCAACTCGCTCAGCGCGTGCAGCAGCTGCCGCCGTACCTCTTCGCGCGCATCTCCGAGATGATCGCTGCGAAGCGGGCCGCCGGCGTCGACGTGATCTCGTTCGGCATCGGTGACCCCGACCTGCCGACGCCGGGGTACATCCTCGACAGCCTCAAGCGAGCGGCGGACGTGCCCGCGAACCACCGCTACCCGGAGACCGAGGGCCTGCCGGAGTTCCGCCAGGCGGTCGCGCGCTGGTACCAGCGGCGGCACAACGTCACGCTCGACCCGGAGCGCGAGATCGTCTCGCTCATCGGCTCGAAGGAGGGCATCGGCCACTTCCCGCTGGTGCTCATCGACCCGGGCGACGTCGCGCTGATGACCGACCCCGGCTACCCGGTCTACGAGATCGGGACGATGTTCTGCGGTGGCGAGTCCGTGAAGGTGCCGCTGCGCGAGGAGGACGGCTGGCTGCCGCGCCTCGACGCGATCCCGGCGGACCTCGCGCGGCGCGCAAAGATGATCTGGCTCAACTACCCGAACAACCCGACCGGCGCCGTGTGCGACCTCGCGTTCTTCGAGCGCGCGGTCGCGTGGGCGAAGGCGAACGACGTCGTGATCGCGCACGACCTCGCGTACTCCGAGGTGACGTACGACGGCTACGTCGCGCCCTCGATCCTCGAGGTGCCGGGCGCGCGCGACGTGGCGATCGAGTTCAACTCGCTCTCGAAGTCCTTCAACATGACCGGCTGGCGGATCGGCATGGCGGTCGGCAACGCTGAGCTCGTTGGCGCGCTGCGGCGCGTGAAGTCGAACATCGACAGCGGCGTCCCGCAGGCCGTGCAGGAGATGGCGATCACCGCCCTCGACGGCCCGTCCGAGGCGATCGAGTCGCACAACGCGATCTATCTGCGCCGCCGCGACCGCGCGGTCGAGGTGCTGCGCGCGCTCGGCCTGCACGTCGACCCGCCGAAGGCCTCGCTCTACGTCTGGGCGCGGCTGCCGGAGGGTGAGCGCTCCTCCGCCGACTACGCGGCACGGCTGGTCGACGCGACCGGCGTCGTGGTCACCCCCGGCGTCTCCTACGGCGAGGCGGGCGAGGGCTACATTCGGCTCTCGCTCACGATCCCGGACGAGCGCGTCGAGGAAGGCCTGCGCCGCCTGGCCGCGTTCGCGCGCGGCGAGCAGGTGCTACCGCAGGCGTAGCCGTCGAGGCGTTCGCGCCGCGCCTCAGCGCGGCACGAACGTGCCGAGCTCCTGCCAGACGAGGCGCGCGCCACTGTCGCCCGCCAGCGTCATCGCGACCGTCGCGCCGACGCCGGCGAGCGAGGCGAGCCCGTACACCGCCGTGGGCGCCCACGTGGGGAGCCGCCCGGCGTAGCGCTGCGCCGCCCACAGGGCGATCGCGCCGAGGGTGAACAGCAGCGTCGTGATCATCGCGAGCTCGCCGGACTCCTCGTGGCCCTCGATCGCGTCGTGCGCCTTGCGCGAGATGTCCTCCAGCTCCTCCGCGAGCGCGTCACCGCTCTGCGAGGCCATGAACGCAGCGATCCAGCCGACGACCGCGGCGATCGCCAGCGGTGCGCCGAACCGCGCGCGCAGAGAGGCGCGCCAACCGGTTGCGATGAGCGCCAGCGCCGCAAGCGGCACCAGCACCACCGCCGCATGCACGACCAGCGGATGCAGGGGAAGCCCGGCTACGGTCATCGATGTACTCCATCCACCGCGGGAGCGGGACGACTCATCATCGCCTCGACGCCCCCGCGAGTTGCAGAGGCGTTCGTCCCACGGTTTGTGCTGACGAAGGCCCACGAGGCGTGCCGCGTGCGCTACGATCGAAGTCAGCCACGCGCTCGCCCTGGAGGCCCGCATCCCGCGTCGACGCCCGTTCCCCACTGACCCGTCCGCATCTGCCTCGGAAGACGCCGCGACTCGCCAGCCCCGCGCCCATCGCACGGAGCACACCGCGCCGGAGCAGGAGCGCGCGTACCTCGTGGGGCTGGAGCATGGCCCGCGCGGGCTGATGAGCGCGCAGGACTCGCTGACCGAGCTCGCACGCCTCGTGCGTACTGCGGGCGGCTGGGTCGTCGGCGAGACGACGCAGCGTCGCGACCATCCCGATCCCGCGACCTACATCGGCTCCGGCAAGCTGGAGGAGGTGCAGCGCGCACGGGAGGAGACGGGCTACACGCTGGTCGTCTTCGATGAGCAGCTCTCGCCCGCGCAGCAGCTCCGGCTGGAGTCCGCGCTGAAGGTGAAGGTGCTCGATCGCAGCGCGCTCATTCTCGACATCTTCGCGAGCCGCGCGCGCACGCGAGAGGCCTCGCTGCAGGTGGAGCTGGCGCAGCACGAGTACCTGCTGCCCCGGCTGCGCGGCCAGTGGCAGCACCTGGAGCGCATGGAGGGCGCGATCGGATCGCGCGGCCCCGGCGAGACGCAGCTGGAGACCGACCGCCGCCTGATCGGCCTGCGCATCGCGCGGCTGAAGCGACAGATCGATGACGTGCGCCGCCAGCGCGCGCTGCACCGCCGCCGTCGTGAGCGGGACGGCGTGCCGGTGGTCGCGCTGGTCGGGTACACGAACGCCGGCAAGTCCTCGCTGCTGCGCGCGATGGCGGGTGTCGACGTGTTCGCCGCCGACGCGCTGTTCGCGACGCTCGACCCGCTGACGCGCCGCGTCGGCGTGGAGGGCGGCGAGGCGTTCCTGGCGACCGACACCGTGGGCTTCATCCAGAAGCTGCCCACGCAGCTCATCTCGGCGTTCCGCGCGACGCTCGAAGAGCTCGAGTCGGCTGACCTTCTGCTGCACGTCGTCGACGCCACGTCGCCCGCGATCACCGCGCAATGGGCGACGGTGATGCAGACGGTGCAGGATCTGGGTCTCGGCGAGAAGCCGATGCTCACCGTGCTCAACAAGGCGGACGGCCTGCTGCTGCCCGATGGCACTCCCGTCGCCGCTGAGGCCGACCTCGCGCGTGTCGACATCGTGAGCCCCGCGCCCGAGGGTGGCGCGCTGCTCGTCTCCGCGACCGAGGGCTGGGGCCTGGCCGCGCTGCGTCGACGGCTCGCCTTCGAGCTGTTCGGCGAGCGCGTGCCGACCTTTGCGCACGAGTCTGCGGAGTAGCACGCTCGTCGCGACCGGCGCGGGTCAGTTCTCGTCGCGCTCGCAGACGATGGCGACGTGCTGGCCTCGCACGCGCGTGAGCGCGATGACGAGCGGCGGGCGGGACGGGTCGCCCTCGAGGGCGCGCTGCAGGCGCCGTTCGAGCGCGTTCGTGTCGACGGGTGAGCCGCGGCGCGTGACCTCCACGCGGCCGGCACCGTGCGCACGCAGCACCTCCAGCAGCCGCCGCTCCGCGAAGGGTAGCCACGCGAGCACGCGGTAGCGTCGCGCGAACGGCGTCGAGCGCGCCTCGTCGGCGCTCAGGTAGGCGATCGTCTCGTCCAGCTTCCACGCGCCGAGGTCGGCTGCCAGGCGCTCCACGAGCCCGGCGCGCCCCACGGTGGGGTCGAGGTCGTACAGGTACGTCCCGGGCTCGCGCGACTCGACATCGCCGGCATCCGGGTCGCCGGTCAGCACCGCCGCGCCGCCGGCCTCGTCCAGCACCGTCGCCGTGCGCGCAGCGCGCGCCAGCGTGCCCACCCACGCCACCGCCGCCCGGAGCCCGCGCCCGAGCGAGACGAACTCGACCTCCGCATCCGCTGGGAGGGCGTCGAGGTCGATCCCCGGCGCGAGCTTCACGCCGCCGCCCGGCGCATGCCGCACCAGCGCCAGCGCGCGTGAGAGGGGCGGGGACCACGATTCCGGCCGTAGCCGCCGGTCACCCTCGTCGCGGCGCGCGGGGTCGCACCACGCGCCGTCCAGGCCCGCTGGGGGCTCCCAGTCGTTCAGGTCGGCCTCGACGGTGTCGATGCGGTCCGTGAGCCCGCGTGTCGCGGCGTTCGCCGCCACCATCGCGAGGCGGGCGGGGTCGCGGTCGACCGCGAGCACGCGCGCGAACTCGGCGAGCGCGAGCGCATCGCCGCCCATCCCGGCGCCGAGGTCAGCGACATAACGGTGCGACGAGAACCGCTGCGCGAGGTGTCGCGCAACCAGCAGGTGGCTGGTCTGCTCCGCGGCCTCGCGGTCACACCAGAGCGCGTCGGCGTCCGGCAGCTTGCCCGCGAGCGCGCGGCGACCGAGGACGAGCGTCACGACCGCGCGTGCCTCGTGCGGGGCGCAGTCGCGGCCGAGCGCGCGCAGCGCGCGCAGCTCGTCACCCGAGGTGAGCAGGGTGGTGGCGCGCTCCGTCGCCGCGCGCCCGGCAGGGGTTTGCAGCCACACGAGGTCGGCGGCGTCCACGATCGAGTCGGCTAGCGGCTGGGACGGAGCGCGTACGCCTCCGGGTCGTCCAGCCAGTCGCGGCCCGCGTACTCGGCGCGGAGCGCCTGCTCCGCCTCGCGCAGCACGCCCGTGCAGCTCTCGCGCACCCAGCGCGCCGCGCGTGCCTCGCCGGAGGCCGCCGCGGGCAGGTCGTCGAGCCAGGAGCCGATGCGCTGCCCCAGCGGCGTCTCGCGCGCGGCCTGCAGCAGGTACTCGGTGGGCGGGTGGCAGCCGTCCGCCAGCACGCACGCGAGCCGTGCCAGCGCCGACGCGGCCTCGCCGGCGATCACCAGCGTCGTCTCGTTGTGGTCCTCGATCGGGGTGCGGGTGAGGGCGTGCAGCGCGTTGGCGGCCTGCACGTAGAGGGGGCGCACCACGCGCTCCACGGCGTCGCTGGGGAGGCGTCCGGCGGCGCGCTGGAGCTGCTCCGCGCGGTGCAGCGGGTCGTGCAGCGGCTCCGCGTGGCGCACCGTCCAGCGCAGCTCAAGACTGCTCCGCGGCACGCCTTCCAGGGCGCGGCCGATCGCCTCGCTCGTCATCACCACGAGCTCGTAGCGGTCGCGAGGCGCGACGGTGCGCAGGATGCCGCTCGTCACCAGCGGGTCACGCTGGCGCGCCGGGAGCGCACGCGCCTCGGAGGCGTCCAGCACCATCCACAGCGCGGGCGTGCCCAGTGGCGAGGCCCATGCGACGGCGGGTGGGCGCACCAGCAGCACCAGCGCGCGCGTCGCGAAATCGGCCCACGGCTGCTCTGCCAGGAGCGCCTCGCAGTCGGCGCGTGTCTGGGTGCGGAGCGCCTCGGTGGGGTCAGCAGTCATGCGGTCACCTGTCGTCGGTATCGCGCGGCCGGGGCCGCAGGTGGAGGCGTCGAGGCTAGCCCTCGGTGCCGGTGCGCTCAGTCACAACCTGGCGGAAGTGGGTGATGCGCTCGCCCTCGGGCGGGCGGTCATCGTCGTGGTCCAGGAGCTCGCGCGCCATCGTCACCAGCGCGGCGGCGCCGCCGTAGGCGATGAACCATTCGAGCGCCTGCAGCACGGACATCAGCGGCGCGCGGCCCGACCGGCGGTAGCGCACGTAGCCCCACGCCAGCCCGGCGGCGAAGGCACCGAGCGCGAACTTCAGCTGGCTGCGGTCGCTCACGGCGCGCTCCCTTCTTGAGCGACTCATGCTACCGGCAGCGGCCTGCAGCCGTACAGCACCGGGGCGCCGTGAGGGCCGTTGGAGCGCGTGTGAAGCCACCTCGAACGTGCTCGCAGATTTCAAGGGGCGAATGGCCCCTAGCGTGAGGGGAAACAAGGTGGCAGACTTCGGCGGAAGTTCGGGCACCTGCCGCACGCGTTTGTTGTATGCTGCGCGGCGTTCGTTGCCCGACAGTCGGGGGAGGAGAACGACTTGCAGGACGTCAAGTATGTGAAGCCGAAGTCCCTGCAGGAGGCGGTGCGCATCCTGCAAGAGAGCGGCCCCACGGCCCGCGTGCTGGCCGGTGGCACGGACATCATCGTCATGGCGCGTGAGCGCCGCCGCGACACCTCGCTGTTCGTGGATATCAAGGCGATCCCGGAGATGATGGGGATCAGCTTCGACCCCCAGTCCGGGCTCACCCTGGGCGCAGCGCGGCCGCTGTACCAGCTCTACCGGGACGAGATGATGCGCCGGGTCTACCCCGCACTCGTCGACTCCGCGTCGCTCATCGGCGGCACGGCCATCCAGGGCCGCGCGAGCCTGGGCGGCAACCTGTGCAACGCCGGCCCCGCCGGCGACAGCATCCCGTCCATCATTGCGATGGAGGGCACGGCGAACATCATCGGCCCGAACGGCGAGCGCCAGGTCAAGGCCGAGGAGTTCTGCACCGGCCCCGGCCGGAACGTCCTGCAGCCCGGCGAGATCGTGGTGTCGCTGCACTTCCCGGCCCCGCGGCCGAACAGCAGCGCCCGCTTCCTGCGCTTCATCCCGCGCAACGAGATGGACATCGCGGTCGTGAACTGCGCGACCAACCTCACGCTTGAGGGCAACACGGTGACGCACGCGCGCATGGCCATCGGCGCCGTGGCGGCGACCCCGCTGTTCGTCCCCGCTGCGGGTGCCGCGCTGGAGGGCAAGCCCCTCACCGACGAGACGATCGCGGCTGCCGCGAACGCCTCGCGCGATGCGGCCACGCCGATCGACGACATGCGCGGCTCGATCCGCCAGCGCAAGCACCTCGCGTACGTGCTTGCGGAGCGGACCATCCGCGACGCTGTCCACCGCATTCGCGGCGAGGCGACCGAGTACCACTGAGTCGGCGCCGACAGCCGCGATACGGGAACCAGTGAGAGGTAATCGATGAGCGACCGGATCATCATCAACACCACCATCAACGGCGAGCCGTTGGAGTTCATGGCGGACACCCGCGACAGCCTGCTGGAGGCGCTCCGTGACCGCATCGGTCTGACCGGTGCGAAGGAGGGGTGCAACAACGGCAACTGTGGCGCCTGCTCCGTCATCATGGACGGCCGCCTGGTGAACTCGTGCTGCGTGCTTGCGGCCGAGGTCGAGGGTGCCGACATCACGACCGTCGAGGGTCTGGAGCAGAACGGCCAGCTGTCCACGCTGCAGCAGACGTTCCTGGAGGACGCCGCGCTTCAGTGCGGCATCTGCACCCCGGGCTTCCTGGTCGCCTCCACGGCGCTCCTGGACTTCAACCCGCACCCGACGGAGCACGAGATCCGCTACTGGCTGGCGGGCAACCTGTGCCGCTGCACCGGCTACGACAAGATCGTCCGCGCCGTGCAGCACGCCGCCGAGGTTGGCAGCTAGTCGAGGCTCGGCCTGCGGGTCGATTGCAGCGATGTTCAGTGAAGCGCCCCTCGGGGCGCTTCACTCGTTCCTGACGGTGCGCGGCGCGACCGCGCGAGGCGAGGCATACTGAGTGCGTAGGCGCGGGCCTACGGGGAGTGGTGGGAGTTCGCACATGGCCATGGTCTTCATTCCGGCGCTCATGCGCCCCGTCGCCGGCGGCAAGGATCGGGTCGAGATCGAAGGCAGGACGCTGCGCGAGATCGTCGAGAACCTGGAGAAGGCGTACCCCGGCATGAAGGCGCTGCTGGTCGCGGACGGCCAGATCCAGGATGGCATCGCGCTGGCCGTGAACGGCGAGCCGAGCGAGGTCGGCCTGATGATGGAAGTGCCGGACGGCGGCGAGGTGCAGATCATGCCGGCCATCGCCGGCGGCTGATCCGCCTCGGCCACGTGGCACGTGAAACGACCGGCGCGTGAGCGCCGGTCGTCTGTTGTCATGCGAGCAAAGGAGCTAGTCGCCGAGGAGGGTGTCGTAGCCCAGGTCGCGAATCTCCTCGGCGTACTCGGAGCGCCACCCGGGGGCCGGGATGCGGCGGTGCCGCTCCCGGAACTCGTGGTGGTACATCAGGTACTCCTCCTCGAGCCGGTGGCGCCACTCGCTCTCCTCGCGGAACGCGTCCGGGTCGACCTCCTCCAGCGGGCGGTCGATGTCCTCGTCCGCCAGGTCGATGTCGTCGCGCCAGTACTCCGCCAGGTAGTCGAGTGACTCCTCCAGGTCGCGCCGGCAGTCGAGCATGTACGTCTCGAGGGCCTGCGAGGCGTCGACGGGCGTGCCGCGCAGCCGCTCGATGCGTGCGCACTCTGCACAGAGCGTGATCAGCTTGCGCGCCTCGCACTCCTCGCCGCGCGGGCAGTTGCGGTGGCGCGGGGCGTAGGCGTTCAGCGACGGCTTCCGCGAGTACCCGATGATCACCGTGTCGTGATCCTGCCCGCAGCGCGGGCAGACCAGCCGATCGGCGAAGATCTGGTTGATCGCGTCTTCCCAGTTGATCTGCATCAGCTCGCTTCCTCAGGAGGCTCCGAACCCGATCCTACGGCGGGTGGAAGGGGTGTCAAACCCCACTCGTGGGTCTGGGGTGAGTCAGCTCACGGCGCTTCGCCGTGCGGCAGCCCTAAGCCCGTGTGGCGCGGGGCAGAGCGGCCGCATAGCCGCCGGACTGCCCCGGCATCTCCTCCACGTCCACGGAGAGCCTGACGACGTTGCTGTGGGCTCCCAGCGCGAGGCCCGCCGCGACCTCGTCCCAGATCCACTCGGCGATCAGCTCTGCCGTCGTGTTCTCGATCGGCAGCACGCAGACGTCGGAGGCGGGGAACCGGTATCGGCGCTCGCCATAGGCCACGACCCACTCCGCGCCCTCTTGCGCCACCTGGAGGCGCGTGGAGCGCTCCTGCAGCAGGAAGCGGTGGTCGAGGCGCTCGCACGCCTCGTGGGCCAGGCGCTTGAGGACGGAGAAGTCGATCACCCAGCGGTCGTCCGTCAGGTCGCCCTCCACGCGGCAGCGCACCTCGTAGTTGTGGCCGTGCAGCGGCTCCAGCTCGTCGCCCAGCGTCGCCATGTGCGCGGCGGCGAAGCGGAGGCGGCCGCCTTCGACGGTCACATGGCGGAGCGGAGCGTCACCGGGCATCGGGGTGCCTCACAAACCGAGCGGGCAATCGCGTGAGACGCGCGCACGGGGCGCTTGGCGCGCCCCGTGCGAGAGTGGGTGCCGAGGGGCGCCGCGACTAGATCGCGAGCGCGTTCAGCATCTGCTCCACGCTGCGGCTGCGCGGCTTGATGCGCTCGCGCGCCTCCGCGAAGCGCTGGTGCAGCGGGACGCTGTTCGGGTTCCGGTAGATGATGCCGACCGGCACACCGGGCTGCTTCACCAGCGCGAGCGCGGCGTTCCAGTCCGACGCGTCGTGCGAGTCGGGCACCTGGTGCGCCAGCGGCTCGATGCCCTTGGCCGGGTTGCCCTTCAGCGCCTCGTACGTGTCGTTGTACGTGGTGCACGGCGACATGACGTGGACGACCGCGAAGCCCGGGTGGTCCATCGCCTGCCCGATGAGGCCGGCGAGCTCCTTCGGCTTCGACGAGACGCCGCACGCGATGAAGGAGACGTTGTGCGCCAGGTACAGGTCGAGCGGCCGCACCGCGTCCTCGAGCTTGCCGTAGGGCGTGGTCGAGGTGACAACGCCGCCGAGCGTGGTCGGGGAGGCCTGGCCCTTGGTGAGGCCGTAGATGCCGTTGTCCATGACCACCGCGGTCAGGTCGACGTTGCGCTTGGCCTGCGGGCCGATGTGCTCAGCACCGATCGAGAGCATGTCGCCGTCGCCGCCGACGGTGATCACGTTCATGTCCGGGCGGCTGGCCTTGATGCCGTAGGCGATGCCCAGGGCTCGACCGTGGATGCCGTGGAAGCCGTACGGCTGCGGGCCCTCCTGCAGGTGCACGAGGTTGCCGGAGCAGCCGATGCCGGCGATGAGCGCGGTCTTCTCGATCGGCTCACCGGTGCGCATCGTGCGCTCCGCCAGTGCCAGCTCAATGCCGCGGACGACACCGAAGTCGCCGCAGCCGGGGCACCACTTGAAGTCGTATTCGGGGTTGCGCTTGCTCACGCCCGCACCAGCTTTCCGCTCTGCGCCTTCATCATGGCCTGCACCTGCTCGACCAGGAAGCCCTCCTTGAAGGGAAGGCCCGTGTACTGGCGGATCGAGTGGGCGTTGATGCCCAGACCGCGCAGCACGCTGGAGAACTGGCCCAGGTAGTTGAGCTCAGGAACGATCACCAGATCCTTCGACCGCAGCTCCTCCAGCAGCGCCGGGGGCATGGGGTTGATGAACATGGTGAAGTACCACGCCAGGTCGGTGCCGTCGGCGCGCAGGCGGTTGTAGGCCGCGCGCGCCGCGCCCTTGGAGCCGCCCCACGGCAGGATTGCCACGGACGCGCTCGTGTTCTCGGAGTCGTAGGTGCCGTCCTCCAGCAGCGCGAGCTTGCTGAAGCGGCGCTCCGTCTGGTCGACGTGCACCTGCGGCTGGTGGGTGGTGTCACCCTGCTCGTCGTGCTCGGAGCCGTTCGCGACGTACGAGGCGCCGACGGTGCCGGGCACCGGGAACGGGCTGATCGTGCGGCCGGCGTAGCGGCGGTTGCCCATCTCGCCGGTCGAAACCGTGCGGCGCTCGTTCGCGATGGCGTTGATGTCCGGCATCGGCACGTCTTCGTTGCGCTCGGCGATCGACATCTCCGTGAGGAGGATGACGGGGCCCTGGTAGCGCTCCGCCCAGTTCAGGGCGTGGATGGCGGCCGGGAAGCAGTCGGCGACGGAGCCCGGGGCGATGACCGGGACGCTCATGTCGCCGTGGCCCGGGTTGATCGCGGACAGCAGGTCGGACTGCTCGGTCTTCGTCGGTAGACCGGTGGCCGGGCCGCCGCGCTGCACGTCGACGATGACCAGCGGAATCTCGGCGATCCACGCGAGGCCGATGCCTTCGTGCATCAGGCTCAGGCCCGGGCCGGCGGTCGAGGTCATGACCTTCCGGCCGGAGTAGCCGGCGCCGATGATTGCCGCGATCGACTCGATCTCGGAGCTGGTCTGGCCGACGAACTGGCCTTCCTGGTTCAGGTTGTTCTCCATGAACACCAGGATGGTCGTGGCCGGTGAGATCGGGTAGCCGTAGAAGACCTCCAGGCCGCCGGCGATGGCGCCCATGGAGAGGTAGTCGTTGCCGCGCGCCAGGATGCGCTTGGTGTCGGAGGGGGTGGGCTGGTCGAGCGGCTCAACGGCGTAGCCGCTGGCGCTGGCCTTCTCCGCACCGACCTCGATCGCCTTGTTGTTGCCGTTGATGATCTCGGCGTCATTCGGGCGGCCACGGGTGAAGCGCACCTTCACGAAGTCCGTGAAGTAGTCGAGCGGCATCGAGGCCAGCTGGGCG
Source organism: Dehalococcoidia bacterium (assembly GCA_041674885.1). Taxonomy (GTDB): domain Bacteria; phylum Chloroflexota; class Dehalococcoidia; order UBA2979; family UBA2979; genus RH-chloro-G1. The sequence goes on along the minus strand of JBAYUZ010000012.1, from coordinate 12,620 downwards.
ACGGCGCCGATCATGATGAAGTTCGCCGCACGCGGGTTGCCGGTCTCACGGGCGAGCGCCTCGGCGTCGAGGCCGATCGCGTTGCCGGGAGGCGGCGTGTCGAAGTCCTTGGAGTTGTAGATGACGATGCCGCCATCGCGGAGGTCCGCGATGTGGTTCTCGTACGCCTGGCGGTTCAACGCCACCAGTACGTCCAGCTGGTCACCCTGGGTCAGGATCGTGTTGGTGGAGATGCGGGTCTGTGCCCACACCGGACCACCCTCGATCTGCGACGGGTAGGTCGCGAAGGTCTGTACGTGGTAGCCGACGCGTGCGGCGGCTTCCGCCATGCCCTCGGCAGCGGTTACCTGCCCCTGTCCGCCTTCACCTGCGAAGCGGACAACCAGATCTGCACCCATGTGACGCCCTCAACTGAACGCCGCGCAGAGGCTCGCAGCCCCCCCGTGGCCTGCGTTGGTGCTGGAGGCGGACAAAAGGAAGCGGCCTGCGGGCCGCATCCTGACTGCCTGCTTCCGCGCGTTCACCGTCACCGTGTCTGAGGACTCGGCCGAAGGCGTTCGCGCTGCCGAGTATGCTGCGCACCGTCGATTACGTTCAACAATCCGCGCACCCGGAGCGGTGCCTATGATAGCACCGCGCAGGGCGGGCAAACACACGTGTGGAGGCCGATTCATGGTCAAGGCGTATGTGCTGATTGTCACAAATCCGGGGGCGACCCACCGCGTCGCGGAAACGCTGAAGGGTGTCGACGGCGTTGCGACGGTGCACGAGGTGATGGGGCCCTACGACATCGTCGTGGAGCTGGTCACGGAGTCGCTCACCGACATCCCGCCGATCCTCGCCGATCGCATCCGCACGCTGGACGGCATCCAGTCGACGACATCGCTCGTCGCGTTCCCCGGCACGTAGGAGCAGGGGCATGGCTGTCACGCTGGAGGCCGGCGATGCCGCGCCGCCGTTCCTGCTGCCGGACCAGGACGGGAAGATGCACGGGCTGTCCGACTACGCGGGTCGCATCGTCGCGCTGTACTTCTATCCGAAGGACATGACGCCGGGCTGCACGACGCAGGCCTGCTCGCTGCGTGACGCGGAGGCGGAGCTGGAGGCGATGGGCATCGCCGTGCTCGGCGTTTCCACCGACTCCGCGGAGTCGCACCGCCGCTTCCGCACGGCGCACGCGCTGCGGTTCCCGTTGCTGGTCGATCAAGGCGCGAAGGTCGCCGAGCGGTACGGCGCGTGGGGCGAGAAGACGCTCTACGGGCGCACCTCGGTCGGGATGATTCGCTCGACGTTCCTCATCGGCCCCGATGGCCGCCTGCTGAAGGTGTGGAAGCGCGCGAGGGCGGCTGCACACGGCGAGGCCGTGCTGGCGGCCATGCGCGACATAAACAAGAAGACTGCCAAGAAAACCTAACCGCAGCGTGTCATGCACCTCGAAGTGCGGGGTGGGGACAGGGATGCAGAAGGGCGGCGCCACTGGCGCCGCCCTTCGTGTCGTGGCGATCGAGCGCTGTCGTCAGGCTGCGATCCGCTCCAGCATCTCCGTCACCACGCGCCCGCCACAGCGGGAGCAGCGCAGGCCCGCCTCGGTCGCGACCGCGTGCTGGGGGAGCGCGCCGGCCTTCGGTGTGACGAGGTGCAGGTCGCCCTTGCCGTGCCGCTCCGGGTGCGACTCGAAGTCGCCCAGGTAGCGGGAGCAGGCGATGCAGCGCAGCTCACCTCGGATGGTCCACATGGTACCCCTCGTTCCTTTCCGGTACCCGGTACGGGTATCGACAAGTGTCATGATACCCATGCGGGGTATGGTGTCAAGCGCCCAGCCGAGGCGGAACCTCGCCGAATCTGCGCACTCCGGCAGGGATGTCGAGACGATCGCGGGGAACGGTCAGTGGACGGCGGTGGAGGCCGCGGTCAGCTCGTCATCCAGGCGGGACGCGGGGTCTGATGGGGGTTGGGCGACGTGGCGGCGATGTGGGGGCAGCTGCGGGAGTCAGCGCGGGTGCCTCAGCGCCAGGAGTCCGGCGCCGAGGTTGCCGTAGCCAGGGTTCGGAGTGTGTGCCACGGCGGCGTGTCCACGTGGGCTGGGTCGCGGCAGGTGCGCGCGGCGGCGGGGCGCTGGCGGGCAGCCTTCATGGCCTGCCGACCTCGAGCCTTTGTGGGTGCGGTCGAAGGCTCAGGGGAGCGCGATGCTCCATCGCCTCCACTATGCGCACTATTCTTGTTATGTAGGAATATGGGTTAGCTGGGCCGCTTCCGGCTGCAGGCGTGCGGGAGGTGCCTCGCCCGGCGAGGCTGCGCCTGAATGGATGCTAGACTGGCTATAGAGGTGCGCGCGACGTGCGCACGTGGAGGAGCGGCTCGCCGATGCGTGCGCAACGTCTGCAGACCGTCGGCATCGCGCTCGCCGTGCTGCTCATCGCCGCGATGCTCATCACGGCGGGCTATCTCGGTCGTATCGTGCTGGAGCCGCGGCAGCAGCCGCACGCGGCCTCGACCGACCTCGACCCGCAGTTGATCGCCGAGATCATCGCGGTGCTCCAGCAGGACTTCGTCGACGCCTCGGCCGCCGAGCCGCAGAAGCTCTACGACGGCGCGATCGAGGGCATCTTCGAGACGCTGAAGGACACCCACTCCACCTACATCACCCCGAAGGACTACGCCCTCACCCGCGACGACTTCTCGGGCGCCTTCCAGGGCATCGGCGCCACGGTGTCGAAGCAGGACGATTATGTCGTCGTTGTGCAGACCCTCCCCAACACCCCGGCGCAGAAGGCCGGGTTGCAGCCGGGCGACGCGATCCTGAGCGTCAACGGCGAGTCGGCCGAGGGGTGGACCGTCGAGCAGGCGGTGCTGAAGATCCGCGGCCCCAAGGGGTCGCAGGTCGAACTGAAGGTGCGCCACCGCGACCGCAGCGAGCAGACGTACACAATCACCCGCGAGGACGTGCAGGTGGCCTCGGTCGACACCAGCCCGCCTACCGGCGCCCTCCGTGACTCCGCCGGCAACGAGGCGACCGACCTCGCGTACATGCGCATCCGCTCCTTCACCTCGCGCACGCCGAAGGAGCTGCAGGACGCGATCGAGGCTGCGAACAAGGCCGGCGCGAAGGGCATCGTCCTCGACCTCCGCGGGAACCCGGGCGGTCTGCTGGCGGAGACCACGCAGATCGCCGACTTCTTCCTCGACAGCGGCGTGATCGTGAGCCAGGTCGACCGCAACGGCCGCTCGCAGAAGGCCGAGGCGCAGCAGGGCACGCTGACGTCGCTGCCGGTCGTGATCGTGCAGGACGAGAACTCCGCCTCGGGCTCCGAGGTGCTGGCCGCCGCGCTTCGCGACAACGGGCGCGCGGTCGTCGTCGGCACTCGCTCCTTCGGCAAGGGCACGGTGAACCACTACCGCGACCTGTCCAACGGCGGCGCGGTCTACGTCTCGATCGCCCGCTGGCTCACGCCGAAGGGCCAGCAGATCGAGGCCCATGGCGTCGACCCTGACGTGGTGGTTGGTATCACCGAGGATGACATCCAGCAGCGTCGTGACGTCCAGGCCGCGCGTGCCGTCGACCTGCTGCGCACCGCGAACGGCACGAAGATCGCGGTGCCCAGCCCGACCGCGACACCGCTCGCGACCGCCTTGGCGACGGCCACCGTCACCGCGACGCCTCGGCGCTAACATAGTTATGTAACTATCCCCTGCCCGCCGAGGGCAGGGCCGACAGGACCGAGGCCGGTGGCAGCGAAGAAGCAGACGGCGCAGCACGACTCGAACGTCGCGGTGAACCGCCGCGCACGCTACGAGTACGACATCCTCCAGCAATGGGAGGCCGGTATCGCCCTGCTCGGCTCCGAGATCAAGTCGATTCGCCTCGGCCAGGCCAACATCGCGGAGGGCTTTGGGCGCCTCCAGGACGGCGAGCTGTGGCTGTACAATGTGCATATCGCGCCGTACCTCCCCGCCCGGGTGAACCACGAGCCTCGTCGCACGCGCCGGCTGCTCCTGCACCGTCGCCAACTCGACGACCTTGAGGAGACGCTCCGGGAGCAGCCTCGCACCACGGTCATCCCGCTGCGGATGTACCTGAAGGACGGGCTGGTGAAGGTGGAGATCGGTGTCGTGCGCGGTCGCCGCGCGTACGACAAGCGACAGGTCATCGCCGCGCGCGAGGCCGGTCGCACGATGCAGCGGGCGTTGCGCCACTCGGTTCGCTGAATGGCGCGTCTACACGTGGGGACGAAAGGAATCGACAGGGACTGACGGACCTGGATTGCGGGTCGAGGTGCCATCACCCTCGATAATCAGGTGGCAAAAAGTAACTGGCGACACTCAGCTCGCTCTCGCTGCCTAGGTAGCGACGTTTCCGCCGGCCTCATCCTGACGGGCCGGATGGAAGCGACGATTAGTCAGGACGCTCCGCTCCAGTGCGCCTCAGGCGCGAGCGGCTAAGACAGCTGAGGCTGGCCGGACGACCTCTTGTCAGTGGAGAGCGTTCGGCGAGATCAACCACTGGCTACACCCGTAGGAGATCCTGGACGGACGTTCGCTGGACGGGGAGTTCAATTCTCCCCCGTCTCCACCATCTCCAACTGCTCCGCTGGCGAGGGCATCGAGCCTCGAATGCCCTCGCCAGACGGATGGTCTGAAGCCCATGCCCTCACGCGCTCACCATCGGCATACGCGTGCAGAGCATCGAGTGCCTCTGAAAGCTCAGCGGGATAGAGCAGCACATCGCTGCGCTCAGCAGCCTCCAGAGCATGCTGGAGCAGCAGCCCGCACTCGGCGGTCGGGACGATCGTCGTGATGAGCTTCGTCTCAAGATCGACATACACTCGCTCGAACGCGAGGGCGACGAGGCGTCGCCGCTCGTCGCTGCCCGCCCTCGTCCAGAGCTTCGAAGAGTCGGCGAATAGCGCCGCTGCCTCGTTGTGGGCTGGCCGCAGGATCACTGAAGTCTGCCGAAGCTGCGACTCAATCTCCGAGCGCGCGGCCTCGTACTCGTCGTCGCGCATGTCCCCATACGAGTAGACGCGAGCGAGCCTTCGCAGCCGTTCCTTCAGCTTCGCCGGGGCTGGACCGCTCACCTTGTGGCTAATCGCGGCGGCAAGTCGCTCTAGCCAGTCTGGGAGTAGTTGCATCGAGGTCAGAATCGTCTCGATCTGGTCATCGATCTCTGCCGCCATGATGGAGCGGTTGTTCGTCGGGCAGAGCTTGCTGTGGCGTTCCCGGTACATCGGCGCGCCGTAGTGCGTGCGGTCGGACTGGAGCGTTTGGCCGCATGACGTGCAGCGGATACGGCCCTGGAGTAGGCCTCGATCGCCTGAGACGGTGCGCCTCTGCGCGCGTGCGCCCTTGCGGGATTGGACTCGCGTGAAGAGATCGTCATCGACTATGCGCACGTGCTGTCCAGGGAACTCAGCTCCCTTATAGGTGACAACACCTCGATAGAAGTCGCAGGCCAGCAAGTCACGGACTCGATGTGCCGTCCAGACTTGTCCTTTGCCGCTCGCGCTTGGCGACATTCCGGTTGTGTTCAGCCATGCAGCAATCGAGCCGTAGGACTCCCCCTGCGCTCGACGTCGGAAGGCGTCCTGGACGAGGAATCCCTGCTCAGGAGCGATGGCGGCGGGAGTTCTCGGATCGTCGGGTGCGACGTAGCCAAACGGAATCGGGCCGACGGGCAGGCCCAACTCTGCTCGCTCTCGCTTCGCCTTGCTGACGTGGACACCGAGCTGGTCCGAGAAGAATTCGGAAACCGCGCCAAGCGTCGTGAGCATGAGTCGACCCGATGGCGTCGTGAAATCGATCCGCTCGGTGACGCTCGCGAACCCGACGCCCGCTTCACCGAGCCTCTGCAACGCCTGCCGCTGCACGCCGACGTTTCGCGCCCAGCGGTCGAGTGTGTGAACAACGACGATGTCGAACTCACGCTCCCGCGCTGCGCTCAGGAGAGAGCTGAGTTGTGGCCGGTGCTCGACTTGGTCGGTATGCGCACTCACACCTTCGTCCGCGTAGATATGGATCAACGCGTGCCCCTCGCGCTCGCAGTAGCGTTCGATCTCCCGGCGCTGAGCGTCGAGGGACAGCCCGTCGACCTGACTCTCGTCCGAGACGCGGACGTAGCCAGCAGCCCGAACGGGGTTCCCTGAGGTACTCATTCGCCGCTGTCCTCGCGGACGAGGATCGAGCGGCCGATGGAGGCGAGTTCTCGGAGCAGCGAGTCCGTTACCGAAGCGCTCGGCGGCTCGAAAGTGAAGTAGCGAGCCGGGCTGGTGGACGGCAGTAACGGAATGAAGATGAACAGTAGGATCAGCAACCTCAAGGACTGCTCAATGCTGAGATCAGAACTCTCGGTTACGTCCATCACAAAATTGTATATTTGCTTTACCACGTTTACAACTACATAGCCGCGAGGAGGAATGCGATTCCTACTCGTATAGAATATTTGTTCTATACTCTCTGACGCCCTTTGGCGGGGTGTCAGATGTCAACATCGCGGATTGCCTGCGTCCTGATCCCGTCGCTCGCGCTGGCATGTGAGCTGGCGGAGCGCGCCCATCTCCTAGGGCGTGCGGTCGCGCTGGGTGATGTTGGCCGCACGAGGGTGCTCGCCCGCACGGCCGAGGCGGCACGGTACGGCGTGCGACCGGGAATGCCGCTTCGCGTCGCCACAGCGCTCTGCCCTGCCCTCGTCGTGCTGGAGGAGCGACCTGCACACCACGTGCGGGTCGCCGAAGCGTTGGTCGAGGGCGTTGGCGCGGTTGCTCCGCTGGTCGAGGCGGCGATGCCCGGTGTCGTATACGCCGACCTACGCGGTCTCGACGGCCTGTACCCGCGTCGCGAGGCGCTGGAACAGGCGCTGCTCGCCGCCGCACCCGAGGCGCTGGTGGCACGCGTTGGCCTGGCGGGGACGCGGTTCACCGCGCACGTCGCTGCTCGCTGCGCCGAGCCTGGCACCGTGTTGGCGGTCGGCGAGGCTGCCGAGGATGCCGCGCGCTTCCTCGCGCCTCGTCCGGCGTCGTGGCTCCCGCTGCCGGAGGAGTCGGTCGAGCGGCTGCGCCTCTTCGGCATCGAGACGATGGGCGAGTACGCCACGCACCCGGTGCACGCGCTGGAGGCGCAGTTCGGGCCGCCCGGACGCCTCGCGTGGCTCGCCGCACGCGGGGAGGACCCGACACCGGTGCGGCCTCGCCCGTTCGCACGCGAGCGGGTGGTCGAGGTCACGAGCAGCGATCCGCCGCTGGTCAGTCGCGAGGTCGTGCTGCGTACCTCGGAGCAGCTGCTGGTGCGCGCACTCCAGCAGCCCGGAGCGCGGCATCACTTCGTGCGCTGCGTCCGCCTGCGCGCGTCGACCGAGGACGACCGGCTCTGGGAGCGTACACAGGTGCTCCGCGAGCCGACCGGCGAGCGCAACCGGCTCTGGCAGGCGCTGCGTCCGCTCCTCGAATACGCCGAGTACCCGGGGCCGATTGCGGAGTTGGAACTGGAGTTGAGCGGACTCACGACGGAGAGCGGCCGGCAGCCCAGCCTGCTCTATGCCGAGCGCGTCCGTCAGCGCGAGCAGATGGACGAGATGGTGCGACACCTGAAGGTGCGCTTCGGGGACTCCCCCATCGCGCACGCGGTGGAGGTGGACCGATGGTCACGCATTCCCGAACGACGTTGGGCGCTCATGGACTACGACCCCTAGGCCTGCCGCGTCTCGCCCGGGTGGAGGTCGACGCTGCTGGCATCCCCGTCGCAGTCACGCGGCAACATCGGAGGCAGGCCGTCATGCACGTCGCCGAGGTCTGGCGCGTCGTGGAGGCGTGGTGGCGCGACGACGCGCTGGAGCGCACCTACGTGCGCCTACAACTGGACGACGGCCGTGCGCTGACGCTCTTCCATGACGATGAGGAAGCGCCCGACGACGGCTGGCACGAGCAGCACTACTGATGCACAGCCGACCCACCCTTGCCCCCGCCGACTCCTGGGAGGCGTTCGAGGCGCGCCGCGACGCGCAGGAGCAGGCATCCGCGTTCGACACGCCGCGGTCGAAGGCGCCGCGCGTCCCCGGCGCGCCGATCCCCCTCGACGCGCTCGACGGCGTGCCGTACGTGGAGCTGCACACGCACAGCAACTACTCGCTGCTGGAGGGTGCGTCACGGCTGAGCGAGCTTGTCGACACCGCCGTCGAGCAGGGACATCGCGCGCTCGCGCTCACCGATCACGATGGCATGTTCGGCGCGATGGAGTTCGCGCATGCGGCGACCGAGTCCGGCCTACGCCCGATCACCGGACTGGAGATCACAGTCGCCGAGCTCGATGGCATGCGCTCGCACCTCACGCTGCTGGCGGAGACGCGGCGCGGGTACGCCAACCTCTGCCGCCTCTCCAGCATCGCCTTCGGCATCAACGAGACGGCGGTGAAGGGGAAGCAGGAGCGCCGCCTCGATCCCTGCGTGACCGTCGAGGATCTGTGCGCGCACACAGAGGGCGTGATCCTGCTCACCGGCTGCCGCACCGGCCGCCTCGCGCAGCTGGTCGAGGCCGGGCGGCCCGCCGCCGCGCGCGAGGTGTTGCACGCATACCTCGACTGGTTCGGTCGCGAGCAGGTGTTCGTGGAGCTGGTCGACAACCTCGTCTTCGGCGACCGCCCGCGCAACGAGGCGCTCGTGCGGCTTGCCACGGAGTGTGGCGTCCCCGTTGTCGGTACCGGCGACGTCCATTACCACGCGCGGGAGCGGCACCGGCTGCAGGACGTGCTGGTGGCGATCCACCATCGCAAGAGCCTGGACGAGTCGCACCGCGAGCGCCGCCCGAACGACGAGTTCTATCTGCGCAGCCCGCAGGAGCAGGCGCAACGCTTCGAGGCGTATCACCCGGAGGCCGCGCGAAACTCCGTGCGCATCGCACGGCGCTGCACCTTCGACCTCACCGCCGACCTCGGCTACCGACTGCCGTCGCCTCCGATGGAGCACGGACGCACGCCGATCGAGGAGCTGGAGCAGGTCTGTCGCCGTCGCTTCGGTGCGAAGTACGGCGACCGCATGCGCTTCACGGACGACGACCGCGCGAACGCCGAGGCGCGACTCGCTGAGGAGTTGCGGCTGATCGCGAAGCACGACCTCACGGGTTTCTTCCTCGTCTACCACCAGGTGATGCAGCTGGCGACGGAGGTGGCCGCCGAGGTGCGCGGGCCAAGCCGCGCGCGCTCCGTGACGGAGCTGCCGTCGGGGCGAGGCCGTGGCTCATCCGTCTCCTCGATCGTCTGCTACCTGATCGGGCTCTCGCACATCGACCCGGTGAAGAACCGGCTGTACATCAGGCGCTTCCTGAACGAGGAGATGCACTCGCTCCCCGACATTGACCTCGACTTCCCGCGCGACATTCGTGCGCGGCTCATCGAGCGCGTGTACGAGGTGTGGGGCAAGGATCACGCCGCGCTCGTCGCCACGCTCCCTGCCTATCGGTTCCGCAGCGCGATCCGCGATGTCGGCAAGGTGTTGAACCTGCCGCCTACCGAGATCGATCGCCTCGCCAAGCTGGCGACGCCGTACGACGACCTCCAGAAGCTGGACGAGGAGCTGCATCGCTTCGCTGGGACGGCGGACGTTGCCGATGGCAAGGCGTGGCAGGACCTCGTGCTGATCGCCTCGCAACTCGCGGGGTTTCCGCGGCACCTCTCGCAGCACGTCGGGGGGATGGTGATCTCCTCGGAGCCGCTCATCGACTACGTGCCGTGCCAGCCTGCCGCCTGGCCGAACCGCTACCTCTGCCACTGGGACAAGGACAGCATCGACGACGCGCGGATGGTGAAGATCGACTTCCTGGGGCTGGCGATGCTCAGTGCCGTCGAGGACTCCGTCGATCTTATCGAGCGGCACCGCGGCCACATCGTCGACCTCTCGCGCATCCCCTTCGACGACGAGGCGGTCTACGACGACATCTGCCGGGGCGACACGGTCGGTGTCTTCCAGATCGAGTCGCGCGCGCAGATCGCGATGTTACCGCGCACGCAGCCACGCAGCCTCGACGACCTCGCCGTGCAGGTCTCGATCGTGCGGCCGGGGCCGATCGTCGGCGGCGCGGTGAACCCATATGTGCGCCGCCGCGAGCAGCGCCGCAGCGACCCCAACTGTGCGATCGAGATGCCGCATGAGTCGGTGCGCGACGTGCTGGAGGAGACGCTGGGCGTCGTCATCTTCCAGGAGCAGGTGCTCCAGGTGTGCGAGCAGATGGCCGGCTTCAGTGCCGGAGAGGCCGATGCCTTCCGCCGCGCCATGTCGCGTCGACGCTCCAAGCAGGCGATGGAGGCGTACCGCCTCCAGTTCACCGCCGGCGCCACGCAGCGAGGCGTCCCGCACGCGGTCGCGGAGCGAATGTTCGAGACGCTGCTCGGCTTCGCGGAGTTCGGCTTCCCGAAGTCGCACGGCACCGCGTTCGCGCTGCTTGCGTACCAGTCGACGTGGCTGAAGCGGTACTACGCGCCGGAGTACACCTGCGGCCTGTTCAACAGTCAGCCGATGGGCTTCTACCAGCCGCACGTGCTCACGCGCGACGCCCAGCGCCACGGCGTGCAGGTGCTGCGTCCCGACGTCAACGCGAGCGACGCGATCTGCACCGTGGAGCAGAGCGCGGTGCGTGTCGGCCTCGGCTACGTGCAGCACGTCGGCGGCGCGGGCGCGCGGCGCGTCGAGGAGGTGCGCCGCGCCGAGGGCGACTACCGCTCGCTGTTCGACTTCGTGCAGCGCACCGGCCTCCCGCGCCGTGCGACGGAGGCGCTCATCCAGATCGGCGCGTTCGACGCGTTCGGGCTCAACCGCCGTGAGCTGCTCTGGCAGCTCGGTCTCTTCTGCGCCGGCATGCAACGTTCCACGCTCACCGCCCTGCAGGAGCGCCAGTTGCATATGCAACTCCCCACGGAGCAGGACGAGGTGTCACTGCACGATTTCAACCCCTACCAGCGGATGGCTGCCGACTACGCGCTGATGTCGCTCTCACCGGACGCGCACCCGATGCAGTTCCTGCGCATGGGCCTCGGTGAGGGCGTGCTGTCGAGCCGTCACCTGCAGGCACTTCCCGGCACCGAGCGTGCGACGGTCGCCGGCCTCGTCGTCTGCCGGCAGCGTCCGCTCACCGCACGCGGCATCGTGTTCCTGCTGCTGGAGGACGAGTTCGGACTCATGAACGTGCTCGTGAGCCGCGAGCTAGCCAGCGAGCATCGCGATGTCGTGCACCTCGCGCAGTTCGTGGTCGCCGAGGGCACGCTGGAGGTGCGTACCGGTGAGCAGCGCACGCTCGTGGCCACCTCGCTGCGCGAGTTCCTGCCGGCTGATGCCCTCGTGATGCCGCGTGGCAAGGCGTGGGGATAGGGAGGCGCTGCCGCGCCACCCCGCGATCCGGTACGCTCCCGGTTGCTGGGGCGATGCTATGAGCGACTCACCTTCTGACCAGTACCTCGCGGCGGAGGCGCGCGCACGCGTGTCTATTGACGAGCAGCTCGCTGCTGCGGGCTGGGTCGTCCAGGACCGCCGTGACTTGAACCTGCGCGCTGGCCTCGGGGTGGCAGTGCGCGAGTTCGTGATGCGCGAGGGGCACGGGCGCGCCGACTACCTGCTGTTCGTGGACCGCGAGCCCGTGGGGAGCATCGAGGCGAAGCCTGAGGGCACGACGCTGACCGGCGTCGAGGAGCAGTCGGCCAAGTACGTGACGGGCCTGCCCGGTGGCATCCCGTCGAGGTACGACACCCTCGTGTTCGCGTATGAGTCGACGAGCGTCGAGACGCGCTTCACGAACATGCTCGACCCGGAGCCGCGGTCGAGGCGCGTCTTCACGTTCCACCGGCCGGAGACGCTCTCGCGGTGGCTGCGCGAGGCGCAGGCGCACCCCGACGCGCCGACGCTGCGCGCCCGCCTCCGGGAGCTGCCGCCCGTCGACAAGCGTGCGCTCCGTCGCGTCCAGGGCCAGGCGATCGAGAACCTGGAAGCGTCGCTGGCAGAGGATCGGCCGAGGGCGCTCATCCAGATGGCGACCGGCTCCGGCAAGACGTTCGCGGCGGCGAACATGGCGTACCGGCTCATCAAGCACGCCGGGGCGCACCGCATCCTGTTCCTCGTGGACCGCGGGAACCTCGGGCGGCAGACGCTCACCGAGTTCACGCAGTTCACGACGCCGGACGATGGGCGCAAGTTCACCGACCTCTACAACGTGCAGCACCTGACCTCGAACACCATCGACCCCGTGGCGAACGTGACCATCTCCACGATCCAGAGGCTGTACTCGATGCTGCGCGGCGAGGAGGAGATGACCGAGGAGGACGACGAGCGTTCGACGTACGACGTGGAGCCCTCGGAGGCCGTCGAAGTTGTGTATCAGCCGAAGCTGCCGATCGAGGAGTTCGACTTCATCATCGTGGATGAGTGTCACCGCTCGATCTACGGCCTGTGGCGGCAGGTGCTGGAGTATTTCGACGCGCACCTGATCGGGCTGACGGCGACGCCCTCGAACCAGACGTTCGGCTTCTTCAACCGCAACCTCGTGATGGAGTACGACCACACCGCCGCCGTCGCCGACGGCGTGAACGTCGACTTCGACGTGTACCGCATCCAGACCCGCATCACCGCCGAGGGTTCCACGGTCGCCGAGGG
>JBAYUZ010000011.1:0-37694 GCA_041674885.1 Dehalococcoidia bacterium | reverse complement strand
GCGGCGGTGTGGCCGACCTCGATGCCCTGGACGTTGTCAGCCACGGTGGTGCTCCTTGTGCTCGAGGCGTATCGCCGGTCGTTCCCGCCTCGATGGGTGCGAGGCGGGGGCATGCTACGCGGCGCACGGGAAGGGTCGCAAGGCGGCGCGCGTGCGGGCGGGAGGCTCCGCTGTGCCGGGCGCGCGAGGCGGGGCAGAACACATATTCGCCACTTTTGCGCTTTTTAGTGAAAGAATTGACTTCATCGCTCGACGAGCGGGATACTGAACGTGCGCCGGTCGGCATCGAGTGCGGACGGCGTGGAGGCGGGCATGGAACGCACACGCGACGAAGTCGTCCGGATCCTGCATGACCGCGGTGCCTCCTCGGTTGCCGAGGTGGCGAAGTCGGTCGGCGTCTCTGCGGGGGCTGTTCGGCGGCACCTCGACCTCATGATCGCGGAGGGGCTGGTCGAGCAGCGGCTCGAGCGGCAGCCACGCGGTCGCCCCGTGACCCGGTACTTCCTGAGCGAGGCCGGCGAGGAGCGATCGGCAGCGGGGCACTACCACCGCCTGCTGGAGCGCATCTACCCCGTGCTGTCTCGGCTATCCGCGGACGCCGTGTCCGGCAAGGACGGCCGCGCCGTGCTCGCGACGATGTTCGAAGGTGTCGCGGACGACATCGCGCGCTCGTACGCCGGTCGCGTGCAGGGCGTCGTGCTGGATGAGCGCGTGGCGCAGGTCGCGACGGCGCTCAAGGAGGAGGGCATCCTCAGCGATGTCGTTGAGGAGCCGGACGCGTTCCGCCTGCGCAACCTCGCGTGCCCGTACCGCTCGACGGCGGAGGGGGCACACGCGGCGTGTGCAGCGGATCGACGGACGATCGAGCTACTGCTCGGCGAGTCCGTCGAGCAGGTGATGACGATCGTCGAAGGCTCGCCGACGTGCGAGTACATCGTCTCGAAGTTGGTGGAACAACCGGTGCACGCGGCCTCGGACGCCGCGCGCGTGGGAGGACAGGACGACTGATGACTACACCGATCCTCGAGGTGCGCGACCTGCGGGTCAGCATCGCGGCACAGCCGGAGACGCAGATCGTGCGCGGGGTGGACCTGACGGTGAACCCCGGTGAGGTGCACGCGCTGATGGGCCCCAACGGCTCCGGCAAGAGCACGACCGCCAGCACGATCGCGGGCAGCCCGGCCTACAAGGTCGATGGCGGCCAGATCCTCTTCAAGGGTGAGGACGTCACGACGTGGAGCGCCGATGCGCGCGCCCGCGCCGGCATGTTTCTCTCCTTCCAGTACCCGACGCCCATCCCGGGCGTGACGATGGTGAACCTGATGCGCGCGGCCCTCGCTGGCCGCCGCGGCGCAGAGGTACCGGCGCGCGAGTTCCTGGCGGAGCTTCGCGAGGTACTGGCTCAGCTGAAGATGGATGAGTCGTTCGCGCGTCGCTATGTGAACGACGGCTTCTCCGGTGGCGAGAAGAAGCGCGCCGAGATCCTGCAGATGGGGCTGCTGAAGCCCGACCTCGCGATCCTCGATGAGACCGACTCCGGCCTCGACGTCGACGCGCTGCGCACGGTGTCGGAGGGCGTGAACGCGCTGCGACGTGATGACATGGGCATCCTCATCATCACGCACTACCAGCGCATCCTGAACTACATCAAGCCGGACTTCGTGCACGTGCTGGTCAACGGGCGGATCGTCCGCTCCGGCGACTTCACGCTGGCGAAGCAGATCGAGGAGACGGGCTACGACCCGATCCTCCAGGAGCTCGGCATCAGCCGAACGCCGGAAGTGGCGGTGGCAGAGTGACCACGAACACCAACGCTCGTGAGGCCGTCGGCGAGTACAAGTGGGGCTTCCACGATGACGTGAAGCCGCTCTTCATCGCCGAGAAGGGCCTGAACGCGGAGATGATCCGCGAGATGTCGAAGATGAAGGGCGAGCCCGAGTGGATGCTCGATCAGCGCCTGGAAGCTCTCGAGACGTTCCGGACGCTGCAGGACCCTTCGTGGGCCGGCAGCCCGGAGCTGCTCAAGGAGATCGACTTCGACAACATCCACTACTACGTGCGCGCGACTGACCGCGACTCCAGCAACTGGGAGGACGTCCCGCAGTACATCAAGGACACCTTCGACAAGCTCGGCATCCCGGAGGCGGAGCGCCAGTTCCTGGCCGGCGCCGGTGCGCAGTACGACTCCGAGGTCGTCTACCACAACATCCGTGAGGACCTGGCGAAGCTGGGTGTGGTGTTCCTGGGCATGGACCAGGGGCTCGCGGAGTACGGCGACCTGGTGCGTGAGCACTTCGGCACCATCGTGCCCGCCGGCGACAACCGCTACGCGGCGCTCAACTCGGCGGTGTGGTCGGGCGGCTCGTTCATCTACGTGCCGAAGGGCGTGAAGGTCGACATCCCGCTGCAGGCCTACTTCCGCATCAACACGGAGAACATGGGCCAGTTCGAGCGGACGCTGATCATCGCGGACGAGGACTCGTACGTGCACTACGTCGAGGGCTGCACCGCGCCGATCTACTCGACGGACTCGCTGCACTCCGCGGTGGTCGAGATCATCGTGAAGAAGGGCGCTCGCGTCCGCTACTCGACGATCCAGAACTGGTCGAACAACGTCTACAACCTCGTGACCAAGCGCGCGTATGCGTACGAGAACGCGGTCATGGAGTGGGTGGACGGGAACATCGGCTCCAAGCTCACGATGAAGTACCCATCTATCTACCTGATGGGCGAGGGCGCGCATGGCGAGATCCTCTCGCTGGCGTTCGCGGGCACGGGGCAGCACCAGGACGCGGGCGGCAAGATCGTCCACGTCGCGCCCAACACCTCGTCGGCCGTCGTGTCGAAGTCGGTGTCGCGCGGCGAGGGTCGTACCTCGTACCGCGGCCTGCTGAAGGTGTACGAGGGCGCGGAGCACTCGTCCTCCACGGTGCGCTGTGACGCGCTGCTGCTCGACCCGCTGTCGCGGTCGGACACGTACCCGACGATGGAGGTCGACGAGGAGCGCGTGCAGATCGGGCACGAGGCCTCGGTCTCCAAGCTCGGTGAGGATCAGCTCTTCTACCTCATGGCGCGCGGCATCGAGGAGGCGGAGGCGGCCAAGATGGTCGTCAACGGCTTCGTGGAGCCGATCGTCAAGGAGCTGCCGATGGAGTACGCGATCGAGCTGAACCGGCTCATCGAGCTCCAGATGGAAGGCTCGGTCGGCTAGGGCGCCAGCGCCCTTCTTCCCCCTGCTTCGGCGCCGCGCTGGCGACGGGTGGGGAGTAGCGAGAATGAGGAACGGATGACGACTGGATCGACGGTCGGACAGTACGAAGAGACGGCGGTCGTCGCCGCCTCGCAGCAGCGTGGCGAGCCCGCGTGGCTGCGCGAGCGACGTGCTGAGGCGGCGCGCGCCTTCGCGGCGCTGCCGATGCCGACGCCTGCGCTGCGCCCGTGGCGCTACGTCGACCTCGCGGGGCTCGACCTCGGTGCCGTCGCGCCGGGTGCGGTGGCCGTGACGGTCGAGGGCGCGCTGCCCGCGGGTGTCTACGTCGGATCGCTCGCAGCCGGCCTCGCGCAGGTCGCGGCGGCCGAGGCGCGCCTTGGCTCGCTGCTGCCCGCGACTGAAGGCCGCTTCCTTGCCGCGAACGCGGCGCAGTGGAGCGAAGGCCTGCTGGTGCACGTGCCGCGTGGCGCGGCGGTCGAGCAGCCGGTGACGGTGACCATCGACGCCTCGGCGGCGACCGGCGGCGTGGCGTACCCACGCGTGCTGGTCATCGCAGAGGAGCAGGGCGAGATCCCGATCGTGCTCCGCCTCGTGAGCGGCGACGCTTCGACGGTTGTCGTTGGCGCGGTCGAGGTGTTCGCCTCGCAGGCCGCGAAGGTGAAGCTGCTCATCGATGAGCGGTGGGGCGCGCAGACGCGCGACTTCACATGGATTCGCGCGCGCCTCGATCGCGACGCCGACGTGCAGGTCGCGTCGATCGCGATGGGCGGCCTGCTGGTGAAGCAGACCATCGAGGTGCTGATGGAGGGCGAGGGCTCATCGTCCGGCATCCGTGCGGTCGCGCTCGGTGACGGCCGGCAGCACTTCGACTTCGTGACGCTGCAGGACCACGTCGGCCCGAGCACATCCTCGGTCGTCGAGGTGAAGTCGGCGCTCGCGGGCGCGTCGCGGCAGGCCTACTACGGCGTCACGCGCGTGAGCGAGACGGCGAAGGGCGCCGACGCCGACCAGACCAACCGCAACCTGCTCATCTCCGGCGAGGCGAAGGCCGACTCCGACCCGGTGCTCGAGATCCTCACGGCGGACGTCGTGCGGTGCGGGCACCACGCCGCGGTCGGTCCGGTCGACTCGGAGGCGCTGTTCTACCTCCAGTCGCGTGGCCTGGATATGCGCGGCGCGCTGCAGCAGCTGATCGCGGGCTTCTTCCACTCGGTCGTCAGCGACGCGGGTACGCCCGGCCTCGATGAGGACGAGCTGACGGAGCGCGTGCAGGCGAAGCTGGCGACGGCCGCACTGTGAGCAACGAGCGCGTCGCGGGCGTCGGTGATGTGCCGGAGGGCGAGGTGCGCGTGGTGACATGCGCAGCCGGCCGCTCGCTGGCCGTCAGCAACATCGACGGCACGCTGTACGCGATCGACAACATCTGCACGCACGATGGCGGGCCGCTGGGCGAGGGGCGTCTGCGCAACGGGCGCGTGATCTGCCCTCGACACGGTGCGGCGTTCGACGCGCGCACCGGCAAGGTGCTGACGCTGCCCGCGGTGAAGAGCGTGCACGCCTACCCCGTCACTGTCGATGGTGACGACGTGCTCGTGGACTGCGAGGGAGCCGAGGCATGACCAACGGCACGCACGCAGCTCGCGAGTGGGACATCGAGGCGATCCGGCGCGACTTCCCCGTGCTGCGGCGCGAGGTGAACGGCGTCCCGCTCGTCTACCTCGACAACGCCGCGACCAGCCAGAAGCCGGTGCAGGTGATCGCGGAGCTGACGCGGTACTACCGCGACTACAACGCGAACATCCACCGCGGCGTGCACACGCTCTCGCAGGAGGCGACGGCGGCGTACGAGGGGACGCGCGAGAAGATCGCGCGCTTCATCGGCGCGTCGCGGCCCGACGAGGTGATCTTCACGCGGAACACGACCGAGGCGATCAACCTCGTCGCGCACTCCTACGGGCGTTCCGCGCTGCAGACCGGCGACGAGGTCGTGATCTCGGAGGTCGAGCACCACTCGAACATCGTGCCGTGGCAAATGCTGCGCGACGAGCGCGGCATTGTGCTGAAGTACATCCCCATGCTGCCGGACGGCACGCTCGACCTCGCCGTCGCACGTGAGATCATCGGCCCGAAGACGAAGCTGCTGGCGATCACGCAGATGTCGAACGCGCTGGGCACGATCGTGCCGGTGCGGGAGCTCGCCGACCTTGCGCACGCGCAGGGGGCGGTCGTGCTGGTCGACGGCGCGCAGGGCGTGCCGCACCTCGCGACCGACGTGACGGCGCTCGGCGCGGACTTCCTCGCGTTCTCCGCACACAAGATGCTCGGTCCCACCGGCGTCGGCGTGCTGTGGGGGCGCTTCGAGTTGCTGGACGCGATGCCGCCGTTCATGGGCGGCGGCGACATGATCCTGAACGTGACGATGGAGCGCTCGACCTGGAACGACGTCCCGCACAAGTTCGAGGCGGGCACGCCCAACATCGCCGACGTGATCGCCTTCGGCACCGCGATCGACTACCTCGAGAGCCTCGGCATGGAGGCGGTGCACGCGCATGAGCGCGAGCTGCTGGAGTACGCGCTCGACCGCATGGTCGATGTCCCCGGCATCACCATCTACGGCCCCGAGGATCGCTCGATCCGGGGCGGCGTGATGTCGTTCAGTCTTGACGGTGTGCACCCGCACGACATCGGGCAGGTGCTCGACAGCCATGGCGTGGCGATTCGCGCCGGGCATCACTGTGCGCAGCCGGTGATGGCGTGCCTGCATATCCCTGCGACTGCACGCGCCTCGTTCTACATCTACAACACGCGCGCGGAGATCGACGCGCTGGTGCGCGCGACGCACGAGGTTGTGCAGTTCTTCGGAGGCGTTCGTGCCTGACGCAACCCTCGAGGAGCTGTACCGCGAGATCCTCCTCGACCACTACCGCAACCCGCGCCACCACGGCGTGCTGGACGGTGCGAACCGCCACGCCGACGGCTCAAACCCGCTCTGCGGTGACCAGGTGATGATCGAGGCCCGCGTCGGTGAGGACGGCACAGTCGAGGCGGTGACGTTCTCCGGCGTGGGCTGCTCCATCTCGCAGGCCTCGTCATCGATGATGACGGTGTACGTGTCGGGGCAGTCCACGGCGCATGCGCTGGAGGGCGTACAGCGCTTCCAGCAGATGATGCTGGCGGGTGAGGCCCCGGAAGACAGCGACCTCGGTGACATCGAGGCGCTGGCAGGGGTGGCGAAGTTCCCGGCGCGCGTGAAGTGCGCCTCGCTCGCGTGGAAGACGCTGGAGCAGGCGTTGCGCACGGCGGACGGCCACACCTCGACGGTGACGACGGATGAGAAGGGGGTGAGTGATGGCGGAAGCTGACACGACGTCGGAGGTGCAGCGCCCCTCCGCACAGGAGCTCTGGGAGATCCTGAAGCAGGTGATGGATCCCGAGCTGCACATGAGCGTGGTCGACCTGGGCCTCATTTACGAGGTCATGATCGACGACAACGGGCTGGTCACGATCGACCTCACGCTCACCTCGCCGGGTTGTCCGGTCGGCCCGATGATCCAGGGGCAGGCGTACCACTTGCTCACGCAGGTCGAGGGCGTCGAGGACGTCGAGGTGAACCTCGTGTGGGATCCGCCCTGGGACCCGCGGACGATGGCGTCCGACGAGGTGAAGCTGATGCTGGGCATCTGGTAGCGGCGACCGAGCACCATCCAAGACGAGGGACGCGAGAGCGTCCCTCGTTGTTGCTGTTCCGCTACTGTGTGGGTCACGACGCGATGCAGGGGGCGAACGTGCACGGCGCGCTGATCCTCGATCTGGCGGTCGCGCTGACGCTCGCGCTCGGCGGTGGGCTGGCGGCGCGGGCGCTGCGACTGTCCCCGATCGTCGGCTACCTGGCGGCAGGGATCGTGATCGGGCCGTTCACGCCGGGGTACCGCGCTGAGGCTGGCGCGTTGCACGAGCTGGCGCAGATCGGCGTCGTCTTCCTGATGTTCGGTGTTGGGCTGCACTTCAACCTCCGCGACCTGGCCGCGGTGCGCACCACCGCGCTCCCTGCGGGCGTGGCACAGATCGTCATCGTCACGGCGGTCACGTGGGCGCTCGGTCTCGCAGTCGGCCTCGGGACGACCGAGGCCGCGGTGCTGGGGATGGCGGCGAGCATCTCGAGTACGGTCGTGCTGGTGCGCGCGCTGGAAGAGCGCGGCGCGATGACCTCGGCGACGGGTCGGCTGCTGGTTGGCTGGCTGATCGTTCAGGACCTCGCGACGATCGCGATGCTGGTGCTGTTGCCGGTGTTCGCCGGCGGCGATGGTGGCCGCGGCGCTGCGCTGGTGCGCGCGGGTGGCGCGGCTGTGTTCGTGGTCGTGGCGCTCACGGTGGGGACGCGTCTGGTGCCGGGGCTGCTGCGAATGGTGGGGCGCACCGGATCGCGCGAGCTGTTCGTGCTGGTCGTCGTCTGCCTCTCGCTCGGCATCGCGGTCGGCGCGGAGCTGGCGGGGGCGTCGCTCGCGCTGGGGGCGTTCATCGCGGGGATCGCGGTGAGCGAGACCGAGGGCAGCCACCAGGCAGCGAGCGACGTGCTGCCGTTGCGTGACGCGTTCGCGGTGCTGTTCTTCGTGTCGGTGGGGATGTTGATCGATCCGGCGGTGCTGCTCAGCGGCGCGCCGCTGGTGCTGGTCGCGGTGCTGGGCGTGGTGGTGGTGAAGGCGCTGGTCAGCGGCGCGCTGGTGCTGCCGATGGGCATTCCGCCGCGCGCGGCGTTCATCGCGGCAGCCGGCCTGGGGCAGGCGGGCGAGTTCTCGTTCATCCTCGCGGATGCCGCGCGTGGGCTGGGGCTGCTGCAGCCGGTGACGTACCAGGCGCTGCTCGCGGCCTCGGCCGTGTCGGTGGCGATGAACCCGCTCGCGTTCCGCGCGTCGGCGATCGCTGAGGCGGCGACGCGCACGCGCACGGAGCTCTGGCGCCGCCTGGAGCGTCGCGGCCACGAGGCGCCCGAGGAGCCACCGGCGCTGACGGGGCACGTGGTGATCGTCGGTGCGGGGCGCGTCGGTCGGCTGGCGGGGACGGCGCTGGAGCGGCTCGGCGTGCTCTACGCCTACATCGACGCGAGCCTGGAGACAGTGATCGGGATGCAGCAGATGGGGCGCGCCGCGTACTGGGGCGACGCTGCGGGTGATGACGTGCTCCGCGCGGCGAACGTGCAGGGGGCTCGGCTGCTCGTGCTGGCGGTGCCGGACGCGGAGTCGGCGCGCCTGGCGGCGGAGCGAGCCCGCGCACTGCATCCCGGGCTCGCGGTGGTCGCGCGCGCGCACTCCGCGCAAGAGCTCGAGCTGCTGCGCGGCGCGGCGATCGACGCCGTCGTCGTGCCTGAGTTCGAGGGTGCGGCGGTGATGCTGCAGGACACCCTCGCGCTCCTCGGCGTGGACGAGCGCGCGGCGGCCGAGGCGACCGAGGCGCTGCGCGAAGCCGAGTACGGCGCGGCCGGAACGCGCTAGGCGGGGTTGGGCGCGAGGGCCGCAGCCTCGACTGCCCGGCGCTGCTCTGCGCCTCGCAGCACCAGCAGCACAAGCGTGGAGAGCAGCGCGGCGACGAGCGCGAGCACGGTGAACGCCGCGCCGGTGCCCCACCTTGTGGCGACGAGCCCGGCGAACGTCGCGGCGAACGAGCCGAGCCCGAAGCTCAGGAAGAACGAGATGCCGAAGGCGCGACCGGCGGCGCCCTGCGGCGCGTAGTCGGCGACCAGCCCGTTGAACACCGGCTGCGTCGCGAAGTTCACGAGCGCGAAGCCCGCTGCGGCGAGCAACAGGACGATGCCGCTGCTGGCGCCGATCAGCGCGAGCACGGGAACCAGCAGCAGCACGATCGGTAGCGCGACGCGCTCCAGCGGGTGGCGATCGCTGGCCATGCCGCCCGCGATCTGTCCGAACACCGCGGCGAGCAGGACGAGCGATGACATCGCCCCGGCGACGGCCTCCGGCGTCCATCCGAGGATGCTGAGGCCGAGGTTCGCCTGCAGGTGTGCGGGGAGGAACGTGAGCGCGCCTCGGTAGATGAAGCCGGTACCGATGGTGCCCGCGTAGACGAGCAGCAGGGGACGCGCGAGCCAGGAGCGCTGTGCGGGCGGTGCGCTGCGGCGGTGACGGCGCGTCGCACCGGCAGCGCGCCCCTGCGTCACGAGCGCCTCGGCGGCGAGGCGGATGCGCTCGCGCGCCTCCTCGCGGTCGGGGGCGAGGCGATAGACGACCACGGCGATGAGCGACGCCATCGCGGCGAGCACGAGGTAGGCGGCGCGCCAGTCGAGCACCAGCGCGACCGTCGTGGCGATCGCGGGCGCTGCGGAGATGCCGAGGTTGCCGGCGATGCCGTGCAGGGCGAACGCGCGGCCTCGCTGCTGGATCACGGCGGAGACCATCGCCGTACCGGGCGGATGGTAGACGCCGATCGCTGCGCCCAGCAGCGCCAGCGCGGTGCCGAGCACGGCCAGGTTGGGCGCGAATGCGACCGCGACGGCGAAGGCGGCGGCGGTGCCGAGCGCGCCGGTGATCACCGCGCGCGGCCCGAAGCGGTCGGTGAGCCAGCCCGCCGGGAGCGCGGTGGCGCCGAAGGTGAGCGTCCCGACGTTCGCGATCACGCCGAGCAGCGAGAGGCCGACGCCGAACTCCGCGCCGATGCGGATGAGCAGCGCCGCGAACGCGAGCTCCAGCGCGTGGGTCATGCCGTGGGCCAGCGAGGCCGCCAGGATCACGCGCCGTTCCATGCTCGCTCCTTCATCCGGGCGGGCATCGTACCAGCAGCAACGGAGGGCGTGCGGTCGCTAGCGCGTCGTCTGGCGCTCGGCGGGGGCGCCGGGGCGCGAGCAGCCGCTGGCGGCGGCGTCGCGGCAGGCGCCCAGCAGCGTGCGGTCGAGGTCGATCGTGTAGGCGGTCCGGCCGGCGGTGACGCGGAACGCGTCCAGGCCGCGCGTCGCCTCGCCGGTGAGCGCGGAGCCGTCGGCTGGGGCATAGAGCGCCTGCGTGCAGCCGTCGCGGAAGGCGGACTGCTCCGGGCGGTAGGCAACGAAGCAGCCTCGCTCCGGCCCGCGCGAGGAGAACGCGGTCGGTGTGCCGTCGGCGCCGAGCGTGACCCAGACGCCGTGCGTGTTGCGGCCATCGGCGCCGAAGGAGGTCACCGGGATGAACCTCGGCGTGCCGGGGATGAGCTCCGTGCGCGTGATGCTGACCGTGCGTGCGGGCACCGAGTCGACGTAGGCGCGCACGCATGCGCCGACGATGCCCAGGCCGACCACGAGGGCGAGCACGAGCGTGGCGAGCACGCGGAACGTACTGCGCGGGCGCGGGGCGGCTGCGGAGGGCTGCGTGGTCATGCGATCCACGGTAGGGGGCAGCGTCGGCGCGCGCCACGGCATGGGTGAGCGGTGGTGGCGGCTGGCGCGAGCGCGCTGGTACGCTGACCGGGCCGACCCCACGCAGCACCTCGGACGTCTTGATGCCTGCTCGACATACGCGCCGCGCAGCACTCAGCCTCGGCGCGATGGGCGCGGCCGCCGCGTTCCTCGCGGGCTGTGGGCTGCTGGGGGGCGAGCCGGCCGGCGTGCTCTCGGCTCCGCCGAAGGAGCCGAGCGGGAAGCGCGGCGGTGACCTGCGGATCGGCTTCGCCGGGCCGACCGGTGACCCGGTGGGGCTCTCGGACGCCGTCTACTCGCGACTGGTGGCGATGGATCCGCGCGACGGCAAGGTCTACGGCGACCTCGCGAGCGGGTTCGAGGTCGCGCCGGACGCGCTCACGGTCACGGTGCACCTGCGCGAGGGCATGCGCTTCCACCCGAACGCGCAGAACCTGGCCGACTCGCTGACGGCGGACAACGTGCGCCGCGAGTTCGCGGAGCGCGGCGCGGCGGGTGAGTACCTGTTCGGCAGCGTGTTCGACCGGCTGGAGGCGCCCGACACCCAGACGCTGGTGCTGCACCTGCGCGCGCCGTTCAGCCTGCTCTTCGACTACCTCGCCGACACCTCGACCGCCGGTGTGCACGGCCTGCAGCGCTACTCCGTCACGAACGCGCCGCTCGGCAGCGGCCCGTTCGTCCCCGCGGGCCTCGAGGACGTGGGAATGACCCTGGTCGCCAACCCGCTCTACTACCGCCCGCGGCTCCCGATGCTGGAGCGCGTCTACCTCTTCGACGGTGGCCCGCCGCGCGACCTGTCCGCTGCGGTGGTCGCGGGCGAGCTCGATGTCGCGATCCACGGCGTCGACGCGCCCGCCGAGCAGGTGAAGCTGCCGCGCGGCGCCTCGGCGACGCTGGTGAAGCGAACGTCGAGGCGGATGCGCGCGCTCGGCTTCTCGCTCGCGGCGGAGAAGGCGGGGGGCGTGCAGACGCGCGCGGTGCCCGCGTTCCGCGACGCGCGCGTGCGGCGCGCCGCCTCGCTCGCGCTCGACCGGAAGGCGATCGCGGACCTCGATGGCGGCACGATCGCGGGGCCCGTCGGGCCCGCGCACCCCGGCGACGCGCTGCCCGTCGATGAGCTGGCGAAGCACCCGCTGTACCGCCACGATCCGGCTGAGGCGCGCAAGCTGCTGGACGCCGCCGGCATCCCCGAGCTGTCGTTCGCGCTGGAGGGCGCGAGCCGACCGCAGACGCGCGACGTGCTGCAGCTGGTCGAGAAGCAGCTGCGCGAGGTCGGGTTCGCGCCGCGGCCTCGACTGCTGCCGGTGGCGGACTGGGAGCGGCTGTTCCTCGCGGGCGACTTCGAGGTCGCGCTCGTGGAGTTCGCGGAGCTGCGCACGCCCGACCTGGGGCTGCGCCTGTGCATGTCGGGCGGACTGTCGGGATCGTTCTCGCTCTGGGGCTTCTCGAACCCCACGTACGACGCGGCGGCGCGCAAGGCGTTCACCGAGGTCGACCCGAAACGCCGAGGTGAGCGCTCGCGCGCCGCGCAGCGCGTGCTGTTGGACGAGGTGCCGCCGCTGCTCCCGCTCACCTCGCCTCCTGACTACGTGACGGTCGCGCCGACTGTGCAGGGCTTCGAGTTCGATGCGTTCGAGTTCAACACGACGTGGAACGCGGCCGCCTGGCGGCTGAACGGGAAGAAGTAGCGAGTATGGAGATGTCAGTCGTCGCGCCGGTGCTGGCGGTGCTCTCGGTCGTGGCGGCCACGGGATCGCTGCTGCTCCTTGTGGCGGTGGGCGCGCCCGGCGCCGTCGGCCTGCGTCGGCTCGTGCTGGAGCGAGGCCACTGGATGGCGTTCGCTGTCGCGCTGACGGCCACGCTGGGCTCGCTCTACTTCTCGGAGATCGCCGGGCTGCCGCCGTGCGAGTTCTGCTGGTTCCAGCGCATCTGTATGTATCCGCTGGCGGTCGTGCTGCTCATCGGCTCGGTGAAGCACGACGAGGGCGTGTGGAAGTACGCCGTCGCACTGGCGGCGATCGGGCTGCTGTTCTCGCTGTACCACTACCAGCTGGAGATGTTCCCGGAGCAGAAGACGTTCTGCACCAGTGCGGTGCCGTGTAGCGCGCGCCTGGTCAACGAGTTCGGCTTTATCTCGCTCGCGTTCATGGCGGGGGCGGGCTTCACCTCCGTGCTCGCGCTGGCTGGCGCGCGCTGGCGCGCGCAGCGCATCGAGGCGTAGCGGGGGACGTTCGGCCCTGCGCGGGCACTGGCGGCACGGCCTACGATCGAGGTGCGGCGAACGCCTCGATTGCCGCGCGGCGAGGGAGGTGCCTTGATGGCCAAGGCCGGACAGCGACAGGTGACGGAGAAGACGGAGCTCACGAAGGAGCGCGCGGCGAAGGTCGCGAAGGGCGGGAAGACGCGGGCCGGGAACATCCGCAGCGGGCGGAGCGGCAGCGACTCCAACGCCTCGTCGAAATCGCGCGGGCACTAGGCTCGTCACATCTCGACAGGATCGCGAAGGCCGGGCGGTGATGCCCGGCCTTCGTGTGTGACGCGCGAGGCGGGTCTAGACGACCGGCGCCTGCGGGATGCCGGCCAGCGCCTCCTCGATGCGGTTCGCGGGGTACTCGTAATCCTCCAGTTCGCCGGCGATGTACTGCTCGTACGCGCCGAGGTCGAGGAAGCCGTGCCCCGAGAGGTTGAAGAGGATCACGCGCTGCTCGCCGGCGGCCTTCGCCTCCAGCGCCTCATCGATCGCGCTGCGGATCGCGTGCGACGACTCCGGCGCGGGGACGATGCCCTCCGCACGCGCGAACTGGATCGCAGCCTCGAACACGCGCGACTGCACGTGCGCGACCGCCTCGATGTGACCTGAGCGGTGGAGCTGGCTGATCAGCGGCGCCATGCCGTGGTAGCGCAGCCCGCCCGCGTGGATCGAGGGCGGCATGAACGTGTGCCCCAGCGTGTCCATCTTCACGAGCGGCGTGAGGCCGACCGTGTCGCCGAAGTCGTAGGCGTACAGCCCCTTCGTGAGAGTGGGGCACGAGGCGGGCTCGACCGCCACGAAGCGCGTCTTCGCGCCGTTCACCAGCCGCTCCCGCATGAACGGGAACGCGATGCCGGCGTAGTTGGAGCCGCCGCCGACGCAGCCGATGACGACATCGGGCATCTCGTTGGCCTGCTCCATCTGCGCCATCGTCTCCAGGCCGATGACGGTCTGGTGCAGCAGCACGTGGTTGAGCACGGAGCCGAGCGAGTACTTCGTGTCCTCGCGGCCCGCGGCGTCCTCGACGGCCTCCGAGATCGCGATGCCGAGCGAACCGCCCGAGTCGGGGTCCTGCGCGAGCATCGCGCGACCGGCGTTCGTGGTGTTGCTGGGGCTGGGGATCACGTTCGCGCCGTACACGTTCATGAGCGTCTTGCGGTACGGCTTCTGCGTGAAGGAGACCTTCACCATGTAGACCTGCAGGTCGAGGCCGAAGCGCTGGCACGCGAACGCGAGCGCGGTGCCCCACTGCCCCGCGCCGGTCTCCGTGGTGAGGCGCTTCACGCCCTCCTGCGCGTTGTAGAAGGCCTGCGCGATCGCGGTGTTGACCTTGTGCGAGCCGATCGGCGAGGCACCCTCGTACTTGTAATAGATGTGCGCGGGGGTGCCGAGCGCGCGCTCCAGGTTGTGCGCGCGGTAGAGCGGGGTGGGGCGGTAGATGCGGTACGCCTCCTGCACCGGCTCCGGGATGTCGATCCAGCGCTCGGCGGAGACCTCCTGCTGGATGGCGGCCATCGGGAACAGCGGCGCGAGGTCGTCGGGGCCGATGGGGCGGCCGGTGCCGGGGTGCAGCACGGGCGCGGGCGGCTCCGGGAGGTCCGCGACGATGTTGTACCACTGCTTCGGCATCCGGGACTCTTCGAGGTTGAACTTGTACTGCTCGGCCATGCGGGGCCTCCTTCTGGGCGTGCGATTGAAGTGACTCTAGGTGCTGGCGCGCGCGTTGGGGAGGGCCACAAGTCCCGCCTCGATGTGACTAGGGGAGGGGGAGGTAGGACGCCTCGCTGCGCTCGACGGCTGCGGTGTTCCGCCCGCACCTTGCAAGTCAGCGGACGGACTCCTCTTGCAGCAGAATGGCCACCTAGGAGGGTTCAAAAGTGCCAGAAGAAGACGAGCACCGGTGTTCAGAATGCGGGTTCCTCGCGCTTCAAGACGCGAGAACTTACGTGACAACGTCAGCGCACTATTCCTATCGCACTGAGGGTGCCATCGGTCGCAGCGAGGTTGCAGCACGCAACGACACGCGACGTCTGCCGATCTGCGCGCTCGGGAAGCGTGATTTTGTCGATTCGTATCTCACGTGGCCTGTCCACTCGGATCCAGAGTCGGCCAAGCCGCAGGAGATCAAGCAGCTCATCGACGAGATCTATGTGTGCGATGCGTTCTATCCGTGGGTCGCAGCACTTCCGACGCCCAAAGATCACTGGGACGCCAAGATGATGGAGCAGCGAGAGAAGTTCGAAGACGAGATGAGGAAGGACGCGCGAGACTTCGAAGCTGCACTGCAACGACAGCAGTTGGAGTTCCAGGCGGCACAAGAGCTGCGACAGACACAGCGCGAAGATGCACGGGATCGTGCTGCCGAGACGCATCACGACGAGCAGATGCGCCAGCTCAATGAGCAGGCGAAGGATGCACGCCAGCGCCACCGAGACGGCCTGCTTGTCTTCGGCGGTCTAATCGCAGTGGCGACTATCGTCGGGTCGATGATCCAAGCAGGTTGGATAGCACAGCCGAGTTGTTGGAACGTTCTCTGGTGCCAATAGGCGGCAGATCGTCGAAGCCTGCTACCGTCGCGCCGCCGTGTAGGAGGCATCGAGGAGCTCGATGACGTGCTGGACGCGGACGGGGAGGCCGTCGCGGCGGACGCCGTTCTCGAGCTGCATGGCGCAGCCGGGGTTGCTGGTGGCGACCACGCGCGCGCCGGTGCCGCGCAGGTCCTCGAGCTTGGCGGCGAGCACCTGCTTCGACATGTCCGCCTGCACCATCGTGTAGAGGCCGGCCGCGCCGCAGCAGCGGTCGGGCGTCGCCATCTCGCGCAGCCGCAGGCCGGGGATCGCGCGCAGGATCTGCCGAGGCGCGGAGCGGATCTTCTGCGCGTGCGCCAGGTGGCAGGCGTCCTGGATCGTCACGTCCTCCTCGATGGCGCCCAGGCCCGCCTCGGCGAAGGGCTGGGCGGCGACGAACTCGGTGATGTCCTGCACCTTGGCGGCGAAGTGCTCGGCGCGCTTGGCGTAAGCGGCGTCGTGGCGCAGCAGGCGCCCGTACTCCTTCATCGCCGCGCTGCAGCCGGCGGCGTTCACCAGCACGTAGTCGATGCCTGCGCGCTCGAACGCCTCGATGTTGGCGCGGGCGAGGTCGCGTGCGGCCTCGGCGTCACCGGCGTGGACGTGGAGCGCGCCGCAGCAGCCCTGCTCCGGCGGGGCGACGACCTCGAAGCCGAGGCGGTCAAGGACGCGCACCGTCGCGCGGTGCACCTCCGGGTAGAGCTCGCCGTGCACGCAGCCCGTGAGCAGCGCCACGCGGCCTCGCGGCTCCGCGGGGTGCGCGAGCGTGCCTCGATCGCGGTACGGCGCGGAGCGCACGACCGGCGCCTGTGACTCCATCGCGCGCAGGCGGGCGGGCAGCACGCGACCGAGCGGGCCGCGGACGAGCGACTGCAGGCCGGAGCGGCTGTAGAACCGCCCGAGGCCGAACACCGCGGCCAGTACCTTCGGGCGCGCGATGACGTGGCGCAGCACCAGCGAGCGCAGCGTCCAGCCGAGCGGGCGGCCCGTCACACCTCGATCCATGATCGAGGCGCGCGCGTCCTCCATGATCCGCCCGTACGGCACGCCCGAAGGGCACGCCGTCTCGCAGTTGCGGCACTGCAGGCAGAGGTCGAGGTGCCCCAGCAGCGTCGAGGTCGGCGCGACCTTCTCGTCCAGCACGCTGCGGATCAGGTGCAGGCGGCCGCGCGGCGACTCGAGCTCCTGCCCGGTCGCGATGTAGGTGGGGCAGGTCGGCAGGCAGAAGCCGCAGTGGATGCAGTTCTGCAGGTCGGTGAGCGCCGGGCGATCCTCGCCGACGAAGCCGATCGGGCTCATACGTCCTCCTGCCAGCGGCCGCGGTTGAACGTGCCGCGCGGGTCGAACTCGCGCTTCAGGGCGGCCACCAGCGTGCGCTCGGTGACGTCGAACGGGTCGACCTCGCGACGCAGCGCGGAGGGCGCCGACTCGATCTGCAGGAAGCCGCCGCGGTCGCGCGCGACGGCGCGCAGCGCGCGCACGGCGTCGGCAGCGAGGTCGGGCGCGACCGCGAGGATGCTGCCTGCAGCGAGGTGCGCCCAGACGATGCAGCCCGCCTCCGCTGCCGCCTGCGCGACCTCGGCGACCTTCGAGGACGGCGCGCCGAGGCGCAGCACGACCTGCGACGGGTCACCGGCGAGCGCGCGGAGCTTTGTCCACGCCTCGTCGGGGAGCGCGCCGGCGCGCGGGGAGCGCGCGGCCATCGCCGCCTGGCGTACCGCCTCGCCACAGCGCGCGAGCACGGCGTCGTTGCCGAAGCACTCGAGCAGCACCATCGCGCTGCGCGGCAGCCCGGCGGCCTCGGCGGCGGTTGGGGTGAGCAGCGTGAGCGCGCGCAGCGGCAGGGCGAGGTCCCAGAGGCCGGTCGCGACCTCGGCGGCGTGCGTCAGGCTCTCGCACTCGACGCCGAGGGTGCGCGTGGCGGCAGGCGCGGGGGCGAGCTTGAACGTCGCCTCCACGATTACGCCGAACGCGCCCAGCGCGCCGGTGTGCATGCGATGCAGGTCGTAGCCGCTCACGTTCTTCACGACGCGCCCGCCGGAGTGGGTGAGCGTCCCGTCCGGCTGCACCGAGGTGATGCCGAGCACGAGGTCGCGCTGGCCGGGCATGTGGTGGCGCCACGCACCGGGCCTCGCTGTGGCGAGGAGGCCGCCGATCGTCACCGCGTCCGAGGGCGGCGGATCCGCGGGCAGGTACTGGCCGTTCGCGGCGAGCGTGCGCTGCAGCTCCGTGAGTGTCATGCCTGCCTCGACGGTGACGGTGAGGTCGTTCGGCTCGTAGTGCACGAGGCGCGTGAGCGCGGTGGTGTCGAGCGCGACGTCGTAGCGCGCGAGCGGGCGCCCGAGGCCGGTCTGCGTGCGCGCGCCCAGCGGCACGACCACGAGCCCCGCCTCTTCGGCGGCGGCGATGATGCGCGCGGCCTCCTCGCGGTTCGCGGGGCGGACGGCGAGCGCGGGCAGCGCGCCATCGATCGCGTACGCCTCGATGCCGGGGTAGCGGTCGGGCGGGAGCAGCGTGCGCAGCGCCTCGGCGCTCGGTGCGGTCGTCATACGTACACGCCCGGTGTCGAGAGGTGGCGGCGCATCTCGGCCTCGTGCGCGTTGCCGCAGCCGTGGCCGGTCGGCAGCACCTTGCAGGGGTTGAACCGCTCGCCTGTGCCCCACGCCGCGCGCACGCGCGCCTGCGCATCGAGGTCGGCGGGCGAGAAGATCCACTCCATGTAGGAGCGCTTCTCGAGCCCCACGCCGTGCTCGCCCGTGATCGAGCCGCCGCTGTCCACGCACAGCCGCATGATCGCGCCACCGAGGTCGAGCACACGCTGCGTCGCACCGGGCTCGAGCTCGTCGAACATGATGTTCGGGTGCAGGTTGCCGTCGCCGGCGTGGAAGATGTTGGCGCAGCGGAAGCCGGCCTCGGCGGAGAGGCGCATCACCTCGGCCATCACCTTCGGGAGCTGGGTGCGCGGCACGACCCCGTCGAGGATGTAGAAGTTCGGGCTGATCGCGCCGATCGCGCCGATGCCGCCCTTGCGGCCCTCCCAGAGCGCCGCGCGCTCCGCCTCCGACTCCGCCGTGCGCACCTCGCGCGCGCCCATCTCGCGGCAGGCGGCGACGACGTGCTGCGCGTCGGCCTCGACGGACTCGCGCAGCCCCTCGACCTCGATCAGCAGCACCGCGCCCGCATCGAGCGGGTAGCCGACGTGCAGCCGAGGCTCGACGGCGCGGATGATCTCCTGATCCAGCATCTCCAGCGCGACGGGGATCACGCCGCCGCTGATGATCGCGGAGACCGCCTCCGAGGCGACCTCGATGCTCTCGAAGATGCCGAGCATCGTGCGCACCGCCTCGGGCGCGCGCATGAGGCGCACGACGACCTGCGTGACGATGCCGAGCGTGCCCTCCGAGCCGACGAAGAGGCCGCGCAGGTCGATGCCCGGCGCGTCCGGCACGCGGCTGCCGAGGAACGACACGCGCCCATCGGGCAGCACGACCTCGATGCCGAGCACGTGGTTCACGGTTGAGCCGTGCGCCAGCGTGTGCGGGCCGCCGGAGTTCGTCGCGATGTTGCCGCCGATGGTGCAGATGCGCTGGCTCGACGGGTCGGGCGCATACAGCAGGCCGTGCTTCGCGCACGCGTCCTGCAGCGCGAGGTTGATGACGCCCGGCTGCACCACGGCCACACGGTCGCGCGGGTCGATCTCGACGATGCGGTTCATGCGCGTGAGCACGATCACCACGCCGCCTCGGACGGGGACGGTGCCGCCCGCGAGCCCCGTCCCGGAGCCGCGAGGCACGATCGGCACGCCGAAGGCGTTCGCGATCACGACAGCGGCGGCGACCTGGTCGGTGGTCAGCGGGAAGACGACCGCGTCCGGCGTCACGCGCTCGATGGTCGCGTCGTACTCGTAGCCGATGAGGTCTTCGCGGCGCCAGAGCACGTTGCGCTCGCCCAGTGCGGCGATGAGGTCGGTGACCAGCGCGGTCGAGGGCGGGGCGTCGGCGGTCTGCGAGCGGAATGGGTTGCGCATCGGCCTGTCCCCGGCGTGCGTCGCGTTCGGAGCCCGGAGTGTAGCATCGAGGGCGTGACCCCACTCGACCGACCCGCACCCACGGGCGCCTCCGGCGGCGCCATCGACCTCGACGCCGTGCGCGAGGGGCTGGAGGCCGCCGTGCGCGCCGCCGGCGAGGCGATCCTGGAGGTCGCCCGTCGGCCCTCGATGAAGGTGCGCCACAAGGGCTGGGAGGGGCCGGTCACCGAGGCCGACTACGCCAGCGACGACGTGCTGCACCGGATGCTGATGCCGCTCATCCCCGGCGCGCACTGGATCTCCGAGGAGTCGGAGCAGGACGCGCCCCTCGTCCACGGCGAGCCGACGTGGGTCGTCGACCCCCTGGACGGCACGCGCGAGTTCGTGCGCGGGCTGCCGGAGTTCGGTGTCACGGTGGGGCTGTTCGTCGACGACCGGCTGGTGCTGGGCGCGGCCGGGCTGCCGAGCGACGGCGTCGTGATGACCGGCCTCCTCGACGGCGAGCGGCGCGAGGCGCGTCGCAACGGCGAGCCGATGCCCGCGCTCGACCCGGACCGCGAGGTGCAGCGCGTCGTCGTCTCCCGCAACGACTACGAGCGGCATCGCATCCACCTGCAGCTGCCGTGGGACGTCTATCCGTGCGGCTCCGCCGTCGTGAAGCTGGCGCACGCCGCCGACGGCAGCGCTGACGTCTACTTCTCGACCGGCCCGCGCTCGATCTGGGACGTCGCCGGCGGCACCGCCGTCCTCGAGGCGGTCGGTGGCACCGTGCTCCAGTTCAACGGCCGCCCGCTCGTGCTGTCGCCTCGGCAGGTGCGTGTCCCGCCGTATGCCGCGGGCTCTCCGGGGGCGGCGTTGGGGTTGCTGCGGCGGCTGGGAGCTCGGGTGTGACTGAGGAGTCTCTCCAGCGACGCCAGGCGATGGAGCCCGACGTCAGGGAGGCCGTTCAGTTGATGGTCGAACGAGCTCTTGCCTTCCGAGACAAGCAAGACGCGTTCACTGCCTACATGTACCTCTGGACGGCTTTTAACAACATCTATCGCTTCGCGAGCCCGTCCGGGGGTGACGAGGCTGCGTGGACTCACCTCCTTGAGGATGGTGCGCTCGTCAAGATTGACGACCTGAAGACGGACAAAGTGATGGGGGCGCTGGGGAGACTCCGCACTAACCGTCCTCAGGAGTCTCCGGATCGCTGCGGCGTGGTCGACATGCTTTCCTATTGGCGGGGCGGCGACGTCAGACTCCTTACGCTCGGTGAGGCACCTAGCCTTGTCGAGATCGGTAAGGTTCTATACGCGGTTCGGAACAATCTTGTGCACGCGATCAAACGTGAGGTCGACAGCAACGACGGCGAGATACTGGAGGCAGCCTTCACCATCCTCCTCCCGCTCGTTGAGCATCTCCGAGCGCGTGGTAAGTGGCTTCCCGAAGGCTAGCGGCTTGGATATCAGACTAGTCGCCCCGCCACCTCGCCCAGACCACGCATGCGCGTGACGTCGAGGCGTAACCGTCGCGGCGGTCGCGCGCGCGCACTGTAAACGACGAAGGCCGCCCCGGAGGGCGGCCTTCGTGTGTGTCGTGCCGCGATGCCTACGGGGCGATCGCACCGAGGTTCTTGCCGGCGGTGGCGACGTAGCTCACGCAGTCGCCCTGGTTCTTGAACTTGTTGCCCAGGTGGTCGGTCAGCGTCTGCCAGCCACCCTTCTTGCACTGGTCGGCCGAGGTCGGGACGACCGCGGTCGGGCCGCCGCTGACGCTCACCGCGTCGATGGCGGTGCCACACCACTGGCTCACGCCGTTCTGGAAGGAGAGCGTGGTGACCGCGCCGGTCGCGGTGAAGGTGTAGCTCTGCGGCGTCCACCCCATGTTGGAGTAGTCCTTGCCGGTCACGTCGAACGAGTAGGTCGACGAGGCCGCGCCGGTGGCGCTGACGACCAGCGTCTTCGCGCCGGACTCGCTCACCCAGCCGACCCAGTTCAGGTTGCCGGGCGTGCAGCTCGGGTTCCCGGCGAGGGCGAACGAGACCGTGTACGTCGTGCCCGCGACCGTCGCGAGATCCTGCGTCACCTGGCCCTGCGACGGCGACCCGCCCATGTCCACGCTGCAGCTGCCGTCAGCGGCCTGCCAGCCGCCACACACGACGTCGACGCTCGACGGGTTGTTCCAGCCCGTCAGGCCGGACTCGAAACTGCCGTTGGTCACCGTCGTCGCTGCGAATGCAACGCCGATGATGAGGAACGCTGAGAGTGCGCCGGCAATCCCTGCCACCGTCAATCGCTTCCGCATGGTCATCTGCCTCTTGATCTTTGAGAACCCGTGGAAGCGGTAGTGTGCCCGACTGATGCCTGCCGCGTCCACCCGCATCATGGCCCTGCTGCGAGGACGAGTTAGTCAAGGCTGGTACTGAGCCGCTGGGCCACCTCACCCAGCCCGCGCACGCGCGTGACACCCGAGGCGTACCCGTCGCGGCGGTTGCGGGGCCAGTCGCAGAGATAGGCGCGCGTCGAGGTGCACTGCGCGATGAGCTGCGCGGTGCGGCCGTCGTCGTCCACATGCTCGGCGGGGCGGAGCGCCTCGATGGTGCGCAGCTTGAAGTGCGGGCTGCGCAGTGGCGTGTCGTTGATGACGATGTCGTCCACCAGCGCATCGAGGCCGTAGCGACGCATCCACGGCAGCGGTGAGGATCGACGGCCGGTGAGCACGATCACCTCGCGCACGGCGCGAAGGTCGCGCAGCGCCTCGGCGACGCCGGGGAGCGGGCGGCGGAAGTTGAAGCGCAGGTAGTCCGCCGGAGCCGAGAACCATCGAGGCGGCACGCTCGCCGGACGCGGCTCGGCCAGCGGGTCGAGGAACTCCGCGCTGATCCCCAGGTTCAGCCCCAGGATTGGCGCGCAGATCACCCCGTCGAAGTCGAGCGTGATGCGCGGCTTCGCGCCGACGCTGGTCTCCTCGATCGTCACGCGAGCTTGATCGGGGGCTCGGGCGGCGGCGGGGGCGGGACGCCGGGGGGCGTCGGCAGCGTGGTCGCGGGCTGGTTGCTCGTGCGCGCGATCTCGGTCGTGCCGCCCGCGCGCTGCTGCAGCGCCGCGGCGAAGCCGTCGAGGCGATCCTCGACCTTGCGGTAGATCGTGCCCTCGGGGTACTTCCCATCGTCCCCGCGCACGCCCGCAGGCACGCCGGTCAGCAGCTCGATGCCCTGGTCGATGCTCTCGACGGACCACACGTGGAAGCGCCCGTCGGCGATCGCCTGCGCGACCTCCGGCTTCAGCACGATGTTCGGGACGTTCGAGGCGGGGATCATCACACCCTGCGTGCCGTCCAGACCGCGTGCGTGGCACACCTCGTAGAAGCCTTCGATCTTCGACTGGCCGCCGCCGATCGGCTGCACCTCGCCGTGCTGGTTCACGGAGCCGGTGACGGCGATGTGCTGCGCGATCGGCACGTCGGCGAGCGCGGAGAGCACCGAGTAGATCTCGGTGGAGGAGGCGGAGTCACCGTCGATTTCGCCGTACAGCTGCTCGAAGGTGAGCGAGGCGTGCAGCGTCATGGCGCGCGTCTGCCCGAAGCGCGAGGCGAGGAAGCCGCGCAGGATCATGAAGCCCTTGTTGTGGATCGGGCCGGCCATCTCCGTCTCGCGCTCCACGTTCACGATCGTGCCGCTGCCGGCGGAGACGACGCAGGTGATACGCGACGGGCGGCCGAACTGCATGTCGCCGAGGTCGAACACGGAGAGCGCGTTCACCTGCCCGACGACCGCGCCCGAGGTTGCGATGAGCATCGATCCGTCGTCGATCATCTGCTGCATCCGGTCGCGCACCAGCGCGGAGCGGTACTCGTGCTCATCAAGGGCGCGGTCGACGTGCTTCGCCTCCACCATCTGCGCGCTGTCCTGCGCGGCCCAGTACTCGGCCTGGCGGATCGTGTCGACGAACTGACCCATGTTGGCGGAGAGGCGGCGCTGATCCTCGACCAGCCGCGACGCGTGCTCGACCAGGCGCCCGACGGCCGCGGCGCTGAAGCAGCGGAAGCCGCCCGCATCGCACTGTGCGCGGACGACGGACGCGAGGCCCAGCACGTTGTCCGGCGTGCGCTCGAACTCCGTGTCGAAGTCCGCCTTCACCCGGAAGTGCTCGCGGAAGTCCGGGTCGTAGCGATAGAGCGCCGCGTGTAGGCCGGCGTCGCCGACGATCGCGATCTTCACGTCCAGCGGGATCGGCTCCGGGCGCAGGCCCGAGGTCGGGATGATGCCCAGCGCCTCGTTCAGGTTCTCGATCGCGACGGCCTGCTGATCGAGCGCGCGCTTCAGGCCCTCGTACGCCTGCGGCTGCGTGAGCAGGTCGCGCATGCGGATGACGATGAAGCCGCCGTTCGCCTGCAGCAGCGATCCGGGCTTGATCATCGTGTGGTCGGTGACCATCGTCCCCATCTGGCTCACGTAGTCGATGCGGCCGATGAGGTTGTAGTAGCTCGGGTGGCGCTCCACGACGACGGGCGAGCCCTCGCTGCTGCCGTGCGTGACCAGCACGTTCACCTCGTAGCGGTGCAGCAGCGCGGCCTGCAGCTGCGACGGCGAGGGCTGGCCGGGGATCATCGGTGCGCCGCCGTCGCGGAAGTGATCGGACTGCTCGGCGAGGTCGGTGCGCACGGCCTCGATGAACTGCGCGACCTCCTGGTCGGTGCCCCAGCGATCGGTGATGCGCGTGAAGTGGTGGTCGACGGCGAAGGCCGCGACCTGGTGGTCGAGGCGCTCGACCTGCTCCTGTGCGTCGCGCTCCAGCGAGCGCATCTCCAGCAGCGCCTCCTGCACCACCTGCTCCAGCTGCGAGCCGTGCTGCGCGATCTCCTCGCGCTGCTGGTCAGTCAGCGCGGCGAGGCCTTCCGGGTCGAGCGGCTGCCCCTCGGCGTTCAGCGGTGCTGACATAATGCCTTGTGCGCTGATCTGGATCGCGAAGCCGAACTCGCGGGCCTGCTGCTGCAGGGCGTTGAGGAGGGTGGCGCGCTGCGCCTCCAGCATGCGCCCCAGCTCCTGCCGCTGGCGGACGTAGGAATCGGAGTCGAAGGTCTGGCGCAGCTCGTTCGCGGCCTGGCGCGCCGCGTGCGCGACAGTGTCGGCGAACTGCTTCGCCTCGCCCGCCGGGAACGAGATGGCGATGGGGCGGTCGGGCGCGGTGAAGTTGTGGACGTACACCCAGTCGGTGGGCGGCTGCATCTGCGCCGCCCGACGGCGGAGGAATCCCTCCACGATCGTCGTCTTGCCCAGCCCGTCTGGCCCGGCGGCGTAGAGGTGGTAGCCCTCGCCGGTCATGCCCAGCGCGAACTCGATCGCGCGGACGGCGCGCTCC
Source organism: Dehalococcoidia bacterium (assembly GCA_041674885.1). GTDB lineage: Bacteria > Chloroflexota > Dehalococcoidia > UBA2979 > UBA2979 > RH-chloro-G1. The sequence continues at coordinate 12,900 of JBAYUZ010000011.1, read as the reverse complement.
TGCCCGAAGATCGCCTGCAATGGATGAAGATCGTTCGTGGACTGGAAGGGGAGCGAGCCGGGATCGCAGCGGGCGGTGAGGTGCTCCACGGGGACAAGGCGCTCGCTGCGAAGGTCTGGCATCGGACGTTCCATTCCAGCGGTTGGTGACGATCGCGTTCCCGCCGATGGTAGCACCGGGCCACCTGAGGCCCACGTGCCGCCCTGAGCGCCCACGAGGCGCGTGGTAGCATCGCCAGCGTTTGCGAAGCGTTGCAGGAGGATCGATGCGAGCCGCAGTCATCACCGCACCCGGCGGGCCCGAGGTGTTTGCCATCCAGGACGTCGAAGACCCCTCAGTCGGGCCGGAGGAGGTGCTGGTCGCGGTGCGCGCGACCGCCCTCAACCGTGCCGACCTGCTGCAGCGCCGCGGCCGCTACCCCGGCCCCGCTGGCACGCGCGACGACATCCCCGGCCTGGAGATGGCCGGCGAGGTGATCGAGGTCGGCGCGAACGTGCGGCAGTGGAAGCCGGGCGACCGCGTGATGGCGCTCCTCGGCGGCGGTGGGTACGCCGACCGCATCGCCGTGCACGAGCGGATGCTGATGGCGATCCCCGCCAACCTCACCTTCACGCAGGCAGCGAGTATTCCCGAGGTGTTCCTCACCGCCTTCGACGCGCTGTTCATGCAGTGCGGGCTGCAGCCGGGCGAGAGCGTGCTGGTGCACGCGGTCGGCTCGGGCGTCGGATCGGCTGCGGTGCAGCTCGCCTCGGCGGCGGGGTGTCGCGTGTTTGGGACGGCGGGCTCCGAGGACAAGCTGCAGCGCGCAGCCGAGCTCGGCCTGAACGTCGGTGTGAACTACCACGACGGCGACTTCGCGCAGGTGGTGAAGGAGCGCACGGACGGTCGAGGCGTGGACGTCATCCTCGATGTCGTCGGCGCGGCCTACTGGCACCTGAACGTGAGCGCGATGGCTCCGCGCGCCCGCATGATCATCGTCGGCACCATGGGCGGCGCGAAGATCGAGGTCGACCTGGGAGCGCTCATGGCGAAGCGCGCGAGCGTGCAGGGCACGCTGCTCCGCGCGCGGGCGCTGGAGGAGAAGGCGACGCTCACGCAGACCTTCGCGAAGCGCTGCCTGCCGCTCTTCGCCTCGGAGCGGCTCGTCCCGGTGGTCGACCGCGTCTACCCGATCGCGCAGGTCGGCGAGGCGCACACGTACATGGAGACGAACGCGAACTTCGGCAAGATCGTGCTGGAGCACGAGGTTCGCTAGCACCTCGGATGCGAGGCGCGGCGGGGCGAGGAGCGACGCATGCCGGACGTGCAGCTGAACTGGGTCGCGGTGATGGTGGCGGCATTCGTCGCGTTCGTCGGCGGCGCGATCTGGTACTCGCCCATGCTGTTCGCGCGCCAGTGGTCGGCGCTGGTGGGGATGACCGAGGACGACCAGCGCGGCGCCGGCCCGGCGCTCGCGATGGTGCTGCAGGCGGTGATCACCGTCGTCACCTCGGCGGTGATCGCGCTGGTGGTGCGCTGGTCGGGTGCGGATAACCCGCTGGAGGGCGCGGGCGTCGGCCTGCTGCTCACCGGCGGCCTCATCACCCTCGACCACGCGAAGCTGATGGTGTTCGAGCGTCGGTCTCCGGCGCTGTTCGCGATCAACAACGGCTACACCGTGCTCGCGGGCGTCGTCATGGGCGCGATCCTCGCGACGTGGCGGTAGGCATGACCTCGAACGCCGCGCGCGAGGCGGACGAGGCGGCGGTCGTCGCCGCGAACGAAGCGTTCTACCGCGCCTTCGCCGCGCGCGACCTCGCCGCGATGGACGCGCTGTGGGCGCGCTCGACGCCGGTCGCGACCGTTCACCCCCTCGGCGAGCTCGTGCTCGGCCGCGAGTGGGTGATGGAGACGTGGCAGCTGATCTTCCAGGACCCCAACCAGCCTCGCGTGGTGATGGGGGATGCGCTGCCCGCGCTGCTGAGCGCCGACGCCGCCTACGTCACCTGCCGCGAGTTCGCGGGCGGCGGCGCGATGGTCTCGACGAACCTGTACGTGCGCGAGGGCGGCGAGTGGCGCATCGCGCATCACCACTCGAGCCCGGTCGTGATGCTGCAGGGCTAGCGCCGATGCCGCGCGCGCTCTCGGCCGAGGGGATGCGCGGCATTGAGGCTGTGGTGCGGTCCCACCTCGCGCAGGGCTTCCAGACGGCGGCGCAGGTCGCGGTGTACCGCGACGGCACGCTGTGCCTCGACGTGCGGCTGCAGGCAGACGGTCGTGGCGGCATCGAGCCGATGCGACGCGACGCGCGGATGCTCTGGTTCTCCGCCACCAAGCCGCTCACCGCACTCTGCGTGCTGATGCTCGTCGAGCGCGGCACGATCAGCCTCGACACGCGCATCGCCGAGGTCTGGCCCGCGTTCGCGCAGGGCGGGAAGAGCGCGTGCACGGTGCGGCATGTGCTGACGCACCAGGGCGGCTTCCCTGTGTTCCCCGCCGACTTCGACTGGTCGCGCATCGACGACTGGGATGCGGTCACGTCGGCCACCGCCGCGATCGAGGCGGCATGGGAGCCCGGCGCCGCGATCGGCTACCACCCCGTCACCTACGGCTTCGCGCTCGGCGAGGTCATGCGGCGCGTCGATGGTCGGATGCCGCGCGACTTCATGCGCGAGGAGCTCTTCGCGCCGCTCGGCATGGACGCCTCGCTCGGCGTCGGCGTGGACGGCGATACCTCGATGGTGGTCCCGGTGATCGCGGTGTCCGAGGCGACGTGGGACGACCCGGAGGGCACCGAGCGGCGCACCTCGTGGATGGTGGAGCGCTTCAACGCCGCCCCCACCCTGCGCGGACAGCTGCCCGCCGCGAACGCCGTGGGCACCGCCGAGGCGCTGGCGCGCAGCTACGCGCTGCTCCTCGGGGGCGGCGAGCTGGACGGCGTGCGCCTGCTCCGTCCGGACACGGTGCACGCAGCGACCACCGTGCAGGCCGCCACCGAAGCGGATGCGATCTCCGGCTTCCCGGCGGTGTATGGCCTCGGCTTCCTCGTGGGCGGGTATCCGCCGCTCGACCAGCCGGGGGGCTTCGGGCACTTCGGCCAGCAGTCAGTGGTGGGCTGGGCGGACCCCGGGCGGGGCATCGCCGCGGCCTACGTCACGAACGGCCTGCACGATCCGGCGGTCGTCGCGCTGCGCAACGCCGAGATCGGCGCCGCCGTGATCGCGGCCTGCGAGGGCTAGGCGAGGCGCCCGACGCTACTCCGGCCGACGGCGGCCGCGCGGCCGGCGCTGCTCCCGGCGGCGTCGGGCGTGGTCGGGCCGCTCGCTCGTCGCCTCAGTCGAGGTTTGGGGCTGCAACTGCGCCTCGCGGGCCGCGTAGCGAGGCCCGAACCGCATCGCCAGCCGCTGCGAGAGCCGCATCGACCAGAATGCCGTCGACGCGACCAGGGGGATGGTCAGCAAGGTCGTCCAGAGGTCACCGTTGGTGGTGATGTTCACCATCAGCGCGGTGGTGGCCGTGATGAACACGGTCAGCACGAGGATCTGGCGCCCGGTCATCGGCTTCATGGCCGGGAATGGTACGGGCGGCCTCGGTGGCGCGCACCCTGCTTGCCCGGCGCGTAGCCCGGGGCGTCCCTATACTCGTATGACGTAATGCAGGACGCGATGCAGGACGAGCAGCGGCAGGCTGGATGACGAGGCAGACTCGACCGTCCGAGAGCACCCTTCCGAGGTGTGCGGCGTGGTAGCGCCGGGCGAGATCGCCGCGCGCGTCGCCGCATGCCGCCGCCAGGCGGGCGAACGGCGCTTCCTGGGCCTCCGCCTGCCGGACTTCGACCCCGCGACACTGCTCGATGACCCACTCGCCAACAACGTAACTGCCTCGTACGAGCGCCCCGCGCAGGGGCTGCTCCTTGTCGGCGTCGGTGAGGCCGGGCGCGCCGAGTGCGCACCGGGTCAGGGACCCGAGGGGCTGCGGGACGCCGCGCGTGCGCTGCTGGCCGGTGACTGTGACTCGGAGACGCCGGAGCTGCGGCCCCGGCTGCTCGGCGGGTTCGCCTTTGACGGGCGCACGCCGCCACGCGCGCCCTGGCAGGGCTTCGCGCCCGGCGCGCTCGTGCTGCCTCGTCTGCTGTTCGTCCGTGAGGGCGGCGTGACCGGTGTCGTGATCGCGCCCGGCGTCGACCCTGACGAGGTGGCATCTGCGCTCGCGCCGCACGCCACCGAGGCGGTCGGTGAGCGCGCGATGCACATCGCGCAGGACGTCGACCGCACGCACTGGCTCACCAGCGTCGCCGCGGTCGCGGGCGAGGTGCGCGATGGCGCGTACGAGAAGGCGGTGCTTGCCGCCTCGCGGGAGCTCGAGGCAGACGGCGTGATCGCGGTCGGCGCGGCGCTCGCGCGGCTACGTCAGGACTACCCGCACTGCCACCTGTTCACGGTGACCGCTGGCGACGCGACCTTCCTCGGTGCGAGCCCGGAGCTGCTCGTGAGCCTGCGCGACGGCGTCGTGCGCTCGCTCGGCCTCGCCGGTTCGGCGCGCCGCGGCGCGGACGACACCGAGGACGAGGCGATGGGCCAGGCGCTGCTCGGCAGTGCGAAGGACCGCATCGAGCACGAGACCGTCGTGCGCGCGCTCCGCGAAGGGCTGGCGCCGCTGACGCAGCACCTGCGCGCCCCCAACCAGCCCGCGCTGCTGAAGCTGCGCAACATCCAGCACCTCGCCACCGACGTGACCGCCGAGGCCGCCGACGGCGTCGACGTGCTCGCGCTCGTCGCGGGGCTACACCCCACGCCCGCCGTGTGCGGCTACCCCTCGGCCGCCGCGCGCGCGGTGATCGAGTCGCACGAGACGTTCGACCGCGGCTGGTACGCCGGCCCGGTGGGCTGGATGGACGCGCGCGGCGACGGCGAGTTCGCGGTGGGGCTGCGGTCGGCGCTCGTGCGCGGGCAACGCGCGTGGCTGTTCGCAGGCGCGGGCATCATGGGCGACTCGGTGCCGGCCTCGGAGCTCGCGGAGATCGAGATGAAGTTCCAGCCGCTCACCAACGCGCTCTCGGGCGGTCGCGCCTCCTGACCAGCCGCCAACGTTCGACCCGCATCGAGCAGGGGATCGCATGACGCCATCGCTCACCGCGTACTCGGATCAGCAGGTGCGCACGTTCCTCGCGCAGCTGCGCCACAGCGGGCTGCAGCACGTCGTCATCTGCCCCGGATCGCGCTCGACGCCGCTCACCGTCGCGTTCGCGCGCGACGGCGGCTTCACGCCGTGGCTGCACCTGGACGAGCGCTCGGCGGCGTACTTCGCGCTTGGCCTCGCGCGGGAGATCGAGGCGCCGGTGGCGCTCGTCTGCACCTCCGGCACGGCGGCGGCGAACTTCGCGCCCGCGGTCTTCGAGGCGTGGCTGTCGCGCGTCCCGCTGATCGTGCTCACCGCCGACCGCCCCCCGGAGCTGCGCGACACCGGCGCGAACCAGACGATTGACCAGTCCCGCGTCTTCGGCACGCACGTGAAGCGCACGTTCGAGCTCCCGATCGCCGACGGCTCCGAGGCGGTGCTGCGCATGGCACGCTCCACCGCCGCACGCGTCGTCGCCCACGCGATGGAGCAGCCGTACGGCCCGGTGCACGTGAACGTGCCGCTCCGCGAGCCGCTGCTCGACGCGACGACCTCGCTGCCGGTGCTGTCCGCCGAGACCGCCGTCGACGTGCCCGCCCCGGAGCCCGCTGCACCGTCCGCCGAGACCGTCGCGCGTGTCGCTGAGGCGTGCGCGGGGAAGCGCGGCGTCATCTACTGCGGCCCGGAGCCGTATGCGCTGCCCGCCGCCGCGATCGTTTCGCTGGGGGCGGCCCTCGGCTGGCCGGTGGTCGCGGAGCCGCTGTCCGGCGTGCGCGCCGGCACGCACGCGCTCGACCACGTCATCGAGCGCTACGACGCGCTGTTCCGCGTGCCGCGCTTTGCGCGCGAGGCCGCTGCCGAGGTCGTGATCCGCTTCGGCGCCGCCTCGACCTCGCGGCCCGCGTGGGGCTACCTCGCCGCGCGGCCGGGGCTGCGCGAGATCGTCGTCGATGTGCCGAACGGCTGGCGCGACCCGGAGGGGAGCGCGGGGCTGATGGTGCACGCCGATCCCGCCGTGTTCTGCGAGCTGCTGGAGGCCGACCTCGCGACGCGCGAGGCGGTGCAGGCCGACCCCGCGTGGCTCGCGCTGTGGCTCGATGCGAACGCCGCCGCCGCTGCCGCGATCACCGAGGCGATGGACGCAATGGAGGAGCCCTTCGAGGGCCGTGTGCAGTCCGAGATCGCCGAGGCGCTCCCGGCAGGCTCCACGCTCGTCCTCGGCAACTCCATGCCGACGCGCGACGCCGAGGCGTTCTTCCCGGCACTCGCCCGCGAGGTCTCGCTGGTCGGCACGCGCGGCGCGTCCGGCATCGACGGCGTCGTCTCGACCGCCGTCGGCGCGGCAGCGGCCCGCACGGTCGGCGCGCGCGAGGGCGCCTCGGTGCTGCTCATCGGCGACCTCTCGTTCTTCCACGACCTCAACGGGCTGTGGGCGGTGCGCCGCCACGGCCTCTCGCTCACCGTGGTGCTGGTGAACAACGACGGTGGCGGCATCTTCTCGTTCCTGCCGCAGGCGGAGTCCGCCCCCGAGGAGTTTGAGACGTGGTTCGGCACGCCGCACGGCCTCGACTTCCGGCACGCCGTCGAGCTGCACGGTGGGCGCTACGAGCTGCTGACCGGCGCGGGCGGTTGGGCGGAGCGCATCGCCGCCGCCACGCGCGAGCCGGGGCTGACCGTGCTGGAGCTGCGCACCGACCGCGCGCGCAACGTCGTGTTGCACCGCGAGGTGTGGGCGCGCGTGACCTCGGCGGTCGAGGGTGTGCTCGATGCGCGCGCGGGGGTGAACGGACGATGACGCGAGTCGATGTCGGCGGCGTGATGCTGAACGTCGAGGTCGCGGGCTCCGGCCCGCCGGTCGTGCTGCTGCATGGCTTCACCGGCTCCGCGCGCGGCTGGGCCCCGATCGCGGAGCGCCTGTCGCCGGAGTTCACAACGCTCGCGATGGACATCGTCGGCCACGGCCAGTCCGACTCGCCCGAGGCGATCGACCACTACCGCATGCGTCGCGTTGTGGACGACCTCGCGACGCTGCTGCAGCGCGGCGGGTACGAGCGCGCGACGTGGCTCGGCTACTCGATGGGTGGGCGGACGGCGCTGCAGGTCGCGGTGCACCGCCCGGACGTCGTCTCCGCGCTGATCCTGGAGGGCGCGAGCCTCGGCCTGCGCACCGCCGAGGAGCGCGAGGCGCGCATCGTCGCCGACGAGCGCCTCGCCGTGATGCTGGAGACGGAGGGCATCGAGCCGTTTGTCGACTACTGGCAGGCGGTCCCGCTCTTCGCCTCGCAGGCCGACTTGCCGAAGGACGTGTGGGACCGCCAGCGCGAGGGGCGGCTGCGCAACTCCACGCGTGGCCTCGCGAACTCGCTGCGCGGCATGGGCACCGGCTCGCAGGAGGCGCTGTACGACCGCCTCGGTGAGCTGCGGATGCCGGTGCTCGCCACCGCGGGCGAGCTGGACACTCGCTACACCGCCACTGCACGTGAGATGGCGCAGGCGATTCCGGACGCTACGATGGAGGTCATCGAGGGTGGGGGGCACGCCGCCCACCTCGAACAGCCCGATCGCTTCGCGGCGACCGTGCTCGACTTCCTGCGGCGCATCCACGCCGCCTAGCAGAACACGAGGCCACATGGCAGCGACGCGAGGACGGCCGGGGCTGGTGCGCACGTGGGTCATGGCGATCCGCGTCCCCACACTCACCGCCGCCGTCGCGCCGGTGGCCGTCGGCACCGCGCTCGCGTACCGCGACGGGCTGTTCTCGGCGGGGGCGGCTGCCGCCTCGCTGGTCGGCGCGCTCGCGATCCAGGCCGGTGCGAACCTCGCGAACGACCTCTCCGATTTCCGCAAGGGCGCGGACACCGAGCACCGCGTCGGGCCGCCTCGCGTCACCCAGATGGGCCTGCTGACCGAGGCGCAGGTGACGGCGGGCATCCTCGTGATGTTCGGGTTCGCCACGCTGCTCGGGCTGTATCTCACGTGGGTCGCCGGGTGGCCGGTGATCGCGATCGGCGTCGCCTCGATGCTCGCGGCACTCGCGTACACCGGTGGCCCGTGGCCCTTCGGCTACCGCGCGCTGGGCGAGCTGTTCGTCTTCCTCTTCTTCGGCGTCGTCGCCGTTGTCGGCACCTACTACGTGCAGGCGCTGACGGTATCGAGGGCTGCGTTCGCCGCCTCGATCCCCGTCGGGCTCACGGTGTGCGCGATCCTGGTCGTGAACAACGTGCGCGACATCGAGACCGACCGTGTGGCGGGCAAGCGCACGCTCGCGGTGGTCATCGGCCGACGCTGGACGCGCGTCTTCTACGTCGGGATCGTGCTGGGCGCGTACCTCGCGTCCGCCGGCCTGTGGCTGCTCGGCAACTTCCCGGTGTGGACGCTGCTGCCGTGGCTCTCCGCGCCGCTCGCGTTCCGGCCCGCCGAGGCCGTGCTGAACCACGTCGATGGGCCCACGCTCAACCGCGCGCTGCGCGCGACCGCGCGGCTGCACCTCGTCTTCGCGCTGCTGCTGTCGGCGGGCATCTTCGTCTCGACCGCGCTCGGATGACCACCGAGGCGTCCCGGCGCATCGCCGCAGTGCGCTGGCGGCCGTTCCGGCTGCCGATGCGCCACCGCTTCGAGGCGTCCCACTCGACCCTCAGTCACCGCGACGGGCTGATCCTCGAACTGCTCGGCGACGACGGCGACAGCGGTATCGGCGAGGCGTCGCCGTTCCCGGCGCTCGGTGATGGCACGCTCGCGGATACGCTCGCGCTGCTCGAGGCGCACGCCGCAGCGATCCTCGCCGACCCCGAGGCGGCGCTCGCCGCGCTGCCTGCCAGCGGGCCCGGCGTCATGGCGCTGCGCTGCGCGCTCGATACCGCGCTGCTCGACCTCGACGGCAAGCGCCGAGGCGTCCCGGTCGCCGCGCTGCTCGCGGACGCGCCCGCGCCCGCCGTCAAGGTGAACGCGGTCATCGGTGGCGGCGCGCCGGACGAGGTCGCTGCGTACGCGCGCGAGGCGGTCGCCACAGGCTACCGCGTCCTGAAGCTCAAGGTCGGCGTCGGCAGCGTGACGGACGATCTCGCGCGACTGCGCGCAGTGCGCGCCGCCTGCCCGGATGCCGCGATCCGCATCGACGCCAACGGCGCGTGGGACGAGGCGCAGGCACGCGAGGCGTTGACCGCGCTCGCCGCGTGCGAGGTGGAGCTGGTCGAGCAGCCGGTGCGCGTGGACGACCTCGAAGGGCTTGCGCGCGTGCGGCGCGACGCCACGATCCGCGTCGCCGCCGATGAGCTGCTGAACGGCCTCGACGACGCGGTGCGCGTGATCGAGAGAGGCGCGGCGCAGTTGCTGGTGCTGAAGCCGATGCGCCTGGGCGGCGCGCGTGCGAGCCTCGCGATCGCCCGGCGGGCGGCCGAGGCGGGCGTCGGCTGCTTCGCGACCACGACCTTCGACTCCAGCGTGGGGACGGCGCTCGCGCTGCACCTCGCGACGGCGCTGCCGCTCGCGCCGGTCGCGCACGGCCTGAGCACCGTCGAGCACCTCGCGGGCGACGTGGTCGCGCAGCCCCTCATCCCGGCCGCCGGGCGCCTCGCGGTGCCCGCCGCGCCCGGCCTGGGCATCGAGGTGGACGAGGCGGCGCTGGATGCCGTCGCGACCGGGCTGTGGGTGGTGCGCCTCCCGGAGGTGCACGGCCACGACGACGACCATGGTGGCGACGAGCACCACGAGGACGAGCCGCACCACTAGAATGGCGCCGACCGCGCCTCGGTCGGTTCGAGGCACGCCACCCGACGACGCACGCGGGCAGGGGGTTCCGTGACGACTGACCATCCGGCAGACCAGCCGACCGATCCGAGCGCGTACTGGTACATGGATCTCCACTCACACTCCACCGACGCCTCCGACGACGCGGGCGGCACGGTCGAGGGTTACGCGAAGTGGATCGTCGCGCGCCGCAAGCGCGGCTACCGCATCGATGGCTTCGTGCTCACGGAGCACCGCCAGTACGACCCGGACGCCGAGTACTTCGCGCTTGCGGAGCAGTACGGGGTGACAATCCTGCGCGGCGCGGAGCTGGAGACCGACATCGGCCACGTGCTGGTCTACAACCTCCAGCCGGAGTTCGTGCGCGGCTTCGACCTGAAGTCCGTCGCGCTGCCGCACAAGGAGGTCTTCCGCGCCGCTCGCGAGACCGGCGGCTTCGCCGTTGCCGCCCACGCGGGGCGGCCTCGCATCGGCCTCGCCGAGCACGTCCATGAGCGCGGCGTGACGACCGAGGGCATCGAGGCGATCGAGCAGCTCAACGGCGGCTCCAACGACGAGGAGAACGGTCGCGCGCTGCACCTGGCGGAGCAGTTCGGCCTGAAGCGCGTCGGCGGCTCCGACGCGCACTTCGTGAGCGCGATCGGGCGCTGCCTGACCGCGTTCCGCCGACCGATCCACACCGTCGAGGACCTCGTCCTCGAGCTGGCGAACGGGGAGTACCATCCCGTCACCGTCGAGCAGACGCTCGACGCCGCGGGCGGAGGCGCACGATGACGACAGAGGCCGTGTTCGAGCACGACGCGAGCGTGATCGGCGTCGAGGTGCACCTCGGCACCTTCGAGATCACGCCGGAGCGCGTCGCGGGCTACCTGCGCGCGACCGGTGAGACGAACCCGCTCTACACCGACGAGGCGGCGGCGCAGGCAGGGCCACACGGCGGCCTCGTCGTGCCGCCCGGCATCCTGCAGACGATCAGCATGGCGGGCGCGCCCAACGCGAAGGTGAAGTTCGGCAACTTCGCGATGCACAGTGGCCAGCGCATGGAGGTGGTCGCCCCGATCCGCGTCGGCGATGTCATCTCCGTCGCCGCCGACGTGAAGGAGGTCTACCCGAAGACCGGCCGCAGCGGCACGATGGTCTTCGAGGTGCGCCGCAACACCTTTCGCAACCAGCACGGCGAGGTCGTCGCGATCTCCGAGATGTCCATGGTGCACCGGCAGGCGGGGGGCGGCTGATGTCCGACACGCGCTACTTCGAGGACGTGGAGCCCGGCGACGAGTTCAGCGAGCGCTGGATCCCAACGCGCGAGACCGTCGTGGGCTACCTCACCGTCGGCAACGCGGAGGCGGGCAACACCGCCAGCCGCTTCACCAGCGACGAAGAGGCTCAGAAGATCGGCATGCAGCGCGCGATCGTGCCCGGCGCCTTCTCGCTCTGCATGGCGACGCGCGTCGTGACCGACTGGATGGGGCCGACCGGCCGCCTGCACAGCATCGACGTCGACTTTCGGCGGCCGGTGCTGCACGACGACGCGCTCAACATCCTCGCGCTGGTCACCGACACGCTCGAGGACGGCGGGCGCCCGATCGTGAAGCTCGACGTTTACCTCGAGAACGAGCGTGGCGAGCGCCCGGTGCAGGGCACCGCGATCGTGGAGCTGCCGACGCGCGGCTGAGTCACGGTAGCGAGTGACGTTGGAGGCGCGGCGGATCGGACGCCGCGTCTCTGTGTGATGCGCCGCGTACGCGTGCGTGCCCGGCGCAAGCGGTACTGCAGCGCCGAATGATCAGGTTTCGGACGGATATCGCGCCACCGGCGACGCCGCCTGTCGTTTAATGTGCCCGAGGGACGTCCTACGAACAGACGAAGGTGCAGCGGCGTCGAGCCGGCGGTCATTGCTCCTCCGCACACTCGACCTTCATTGGAGGCTCCCTCATGACGTTCATCGTCAGTCGATCTGGCGCACTCATCGCGGCGGCGTTCCTTGCCCTCAGCGTGCTTGGGACGGTGCACGCAGCGGAAGTGGACGGCCGGCCGGGGCGCTACGAGATGACGGCAGCGTCGATCGATGCGCAGACGAACCAGTGCTACACCATGTACGCAGAGGTGGTCGCCGGGAACAGCTTCATCTCCAGCGGTAGCGGCTCGGTACAGGTGACGGAGAACAAGAACAACGTCGTAGCCCGATGCCAGTTCACGGATGTCTCTGGCATCTACGAGACGAACGCTGAGGTCGGCCATGGTAGCGATGTCTGCTCGCTCGTCATGGAGGACGGTACCCTCTACACCGGTGGCCGTGTGCAGGTGACTGCGGCGGCCAACAACGCTGCGGATGGCAGCGACGGTGGAAACGTGACGATTCACTGCTTCTTCAAGAAGTAGCAAACGCCCGAGGTCGCACGCCCGGGCGTAAGGCCTCAAGCGATGAGGGCGGCGTATATGCGCCGCCCTCATCGCTCTGCAGTTGTTGGGCTACTCGCGGGTGGGGGCGTCGAAGCTGAGGCGGTAGGTCTCGGGCGGCGCCTCGGAGCCCTCCGGAGGTGGGTAGCCCAGGTGCTCCATCATCCGCTGGAAGGCCGGATAGGTTTCTGCGCCGACGATCGCGTACTCGTTGTTGAAGATGAAGGTGGGGACGGCGCTTACGCCGATCTCCTGCACCATCGCGATCTCCTCGTCGACCTGGTCGCGGTAGCGCCGCGTCTCCAGCGCCTCCCGCAGGGCGGCGCCATCGAGGCCGGCCTCGGTGCCAAGCCGCACGAGCGTCTCGATGTCACCGATGTCGTCCAGCGTCTCGAAGTGCGCGCGGTAGAGGGCGCGGTGCAGCGCCTCGTTCACCTCGCGCGATGCGTCTGCGTCGTGGGCGAAGGTCGCGGCCTCCAGCGCCAGGTGCGAGTTCGGGCGGAACGTGCGCCCGCGCTTGAAGTGCAGGCCTGCAGCCTCAGCGCGCTCCTCTACGGGCGAGAGCGAGTCGCCCTCGGCCTGCCGCGGGGGCTGCGTGCGCCCCTCCGGCGGCACGGTCGGGTCGAGGAGGAACGGCGCCCACGACACGTCGACCGG
>JBAYUZ010000010.1:0-38904 GCA_041674885.1 Dehalococcoidia bacterium | reverse complement strand
GATCGTCGGCGACCGGTACGCGCTGGGGACGGGGACGTGGAGTGATCCTCGCTGGCACGACACGGAACTGACGCTCATCGAGGCGGAGACGATCGAGGCGCTGGGGGTGGCGCCGTGGGTGCCTCGGCGGAACGTGGTGCTGCGCGGGGTGACGCTCTCAGGGCTGGAAGGGGTGCGGTTCCGGCTCGGCGGGGCGGTGGTGGTCGGGGTGCGGGCGTGCACGCCCTGCGGCTACATCGAACGGTCGAGCGGCGTCGAGGGGTTGCAGGCGGGGTTGGACGGGTGGAGCGGCGGCCTGCGCTGCCGGGTGGTCGAGGGTGGCCGGGTACGCCTCGGCGATTCGATCGAGGTGCTGGGGATCGAGGGGGCGGAGTGAGCGGTGATGGAGTCTTGGGTTCGCCGGAGAGGGCGCGAGAAATGCTAGCCTAAGGGCACTCCCCCGGCCCAAGAGGCTCTTTCAATGGCAGTGATTCCCCGTCTTTACACCTATGTCGCCTTCGATGGTGATGCCGACCTGATGTCCTATAGGTTGATCCAGCAATGGAGTAAAGATCCTGCTCGTCCGTTTACGTTGTGGGATGCGCATAGCCTGAACTACGCGCGCGATGACAGCTTGACCGATTCGATCATCTCGCAATTGAAGCCGCGTCTCGACGCCAGTCGTCACGTTGTCCTGTTAGTGAGCGATGCAACAGCTCGGAATCGCCGAGGGATCCTCGAGTACGAGGTCAACTACGCGTTCCGGTACCAGTTGCCGATCCTATGTTTCTTCATCGGAATCGACAGAGGGACACCTAATACGGAACAACTCTGGCGGGACACTTTGTTTCCGCGCCTCCCCCCTGTGGTGAGGAACCACGTGGGGGACAAGTACTGCACCCTATCGCCGTTCACCTTCGACCACCTGACGCAAGCGGTTGCGTCCTTTGATCAAGGTCGACTGCCCAACCCTCCCTATCAGTGGTACTGGTAGCCATGCGCGGGGGGTCTTGGCCTGATAGGTTCCTCAGAGGTCTGGCAGCGACTGATGCCGCAGAGCTGGGGCTCCGTCTCGCGAACCGGATGTTGGGCGTCGCTGGCGCAATCGGCATCGGTATCGAGGTATTCGACCTACAGTCACCGGGCTTGGTTCTGGTGATCCCGATCGTCCTGATTGGCTTCGTTTGGGCGTTCCTTTCGATCACGCTACCTGGGAAGCGACGGGGTTTTCGTGGGAAGACCGCGATCTCGATTACGAGTGGGGACGTGCTCGATGCCGTCTCGGCTGCCCACGTAGCATTCACGGTCAATGAGCGTTTCGACTGTGCGTTGGGTGATCGCGTGGATAGCGATTCGATTCACGGTCAGGTGATCACTCGACTGTTCAACTCAGATCAGCTCCGGTTTGCCCGGGCAGTGGATGCAAGTCTGAGTACGCAGCCTCACCGCCCCAATGCTGAGACTCCGCCCGGCGAACGTCCCGCCTATCCGATCGGAACCGTCGCCACCATCGACCACGGCGCGTTTCGACTCTTCGCAGTCGCGTTGGCCCACACGGATGTTGACACGCACATGGCATCAGCATCGCTTGGTGACCTGCTGGCTGCCATGAGTTCGCTGTGGGCAGTGGTGCGGGAGCGGTCGAATGGGAAGCCCGTAGTTGTGCCCCTCTTCGGGAGCGGGCTATCGCGTGTCCCCGTCCCTTCGCAGACTTTGCTGGAACTCATTCTGGCATCTATCGAGGCTGCTTCGACGTCATCGGCTATCTCCACGGCGGGAATTGAGATACGGATTGCTGACCGGGCGCTCGGACATATCAACCTGCGAGCAGTTGCGCTAACGAATTCACCTCGTTGACCCGCTTCCGCAGCCACGACTACCATCGAGGCGATGCGGCACGTAGATGTAGTAGTAGCGAGCGGCGGCTAGCGCCTCGGGACGACGAGGCTGCGAGTCGCCTGTGCCCCGCCTCGGCGGGGCTTTGTGTTGCCGGTTGTACGCGGCGCGGCTCCGGACCGCGCCGACCTCGATGGTTTGGAGCACTCGATGACGACGGAACTTCCTCAGCCGGCGGAGATGGCGACGGCGTACGAGCCGGGGGCGGTGGAGGAGTCGCTGTACGAGTGGTGGGAGGCGAGCGGGTACTTCCAGCCGTCGGGCAGCGGGAAGCCGTTCACGATCATCATGCCGCCGCCGAACGTGACCGGTGAGCTGCACGTCGGCCACGCGCTCACGGTGGCGGTCGAGGATCTGCTGATCCGCTGGCATCGGATGCTGGGCGACGACACGCTCTGGCTGCCGGGCGTCGACCACGCGGCGATCGCGGTGCAGAACGTCGTGGAGCGCGAGCTGCGGCGCGAGGGGCTGGAGCGGCGGGAGCTGGGGCGCGAGGAGTTCCTGCGCCGCGTCTGGGAGTGGGTGCACAAGACGCGCAGCGCGATCTCGCGGCAGCACCGGCGGCTGGGGGCCTCGGCGGACTGGTCGCGGGAGCGGTTCACGATGGACGACGTGCCGCAGCAGGCGGTGCGGCAGACGTTCGTGCGGCTCTACAACGAGGGCCTGATCTACCGCGGCGTGCGGCTGGTGAACTGGTGCGTGGACTGCGGCACGGCGATCTCCGACCTGGAGGTCGAGCACGACGACGAGCCGGGATCGTTCTGGTACGTGCGCTACCCGGTGGTGGGTGACGACGAGCAGCCGACGGGCGAGCACATCGTGATCGCGACGACGCGGCCGGAGACGATCCCGGCGGACAGCGCGGTCGCGGTGCACCCCGAGGATCCTCGATACGCCGCGCTGATCGGGAAGCGGGTGCAGGTGCCGACGGGCGACCGTGTGATCCCGATCATCGCGGACGCGGCGGTGAGCATCGAGGGTGGGTCGGGGGCGCTGAAGGTGACGCCGGGGCACGACCCGGTGGACTTCGAGATCGGGCAGCGGCACGACCTGCCGATCCACACGGTGATCGGCTTCGACGGGAAGATGACGGCCGACTCCGGGGCGTACGAGGGCCTCGATCGGTTCGCGGCGCGGACGCGCGTGGTGGCGGACATCGAGGCGCGCGGGCTGCTGGAGCGGGTCGAGCCGTACACGCACGCGATCGGCCACTGCCAGCGGTCCGGGACGATCGTGGAGCCGCTGCTGTCGGAGCAGTGGTTCGTGCGCGTGCGACCCGAGGCGGGGCGCAGCGACCAGCACGACCTGGCGGGCGACGCGATCGAGGCGGTGCGGAGCGGGCGCATCCAGTTCGTGCCGCCTCGGTTCGAGCGGACGTACATGCACTGGATGGAGAACATCCGCGACTGGACGATCTCGCGGCAGATCTGGTGGGGGCACCGTATCCCGGTCTGGTACTGCGAGGCGTGCGGCGCGATGACGGTGCCGAGCCTCGATGACGTGATGGGCGATCCGGGCGCGTGCGGCGCGTGCGGGTCGACCCTGGTGCGGCAGGACGAGGACACGCTGGACACGTGGTTCTCGTCGGGGCTGTGGCCGCACTCGACGCTCGGCTGGCCGAACGCGGGGTCGGCGGACCTCAAGTACTACCCGACGCAGGTGATGGAGACCGGGTACGACATCATCTTCTTCTGGGTGGCACGGATGATCATGCTGTCGCTCTACAACATGGACGGCGTGGCGCCGTTCGAGACGGTGTACCTGCACGGCCTGGTGCGCGCGCCCGACGGGCAGAAGATGTCGAAGTCGAAGGGCAACACGGTCGACCCGCTGCAGTCGATCGCGACGTACGGCACGGACGCGCTGCGCTACGCGCTGATCTCGAGCACCTCGCCGGGGAACGACCAGCGCATCACCGACCAGCGGCTGGAGGCCGGGCGCAACCTGGCGAACAAGCTGTGGAACGCGAGTCGCTTCGTGATCTCGATGGTCGAGGCGGGGGACGACCTGACGGTGCCCGCGGCGGGGAGCGCGCTGGCGCTGGAAGATCGCTGGATTCTCTCGCGGGCCGAGCGCGTGTTCGCCTCGGTCGGTGAGCTGCTGGAGAAGTTCGAGCTGGGCGAGGCGGTGCGGCAGCTGCGCGACTTCTTCTGGGAGGAGTTCGCGGATTGGTACATCGAGGCGGCGAAGGTGCGCGTCCGGGAGGGCGACCGCTCGCCGATGCCGGTGCTCGTCCACGTCCTCGACCGCACGCTGCGCGCGCTGCATCCGGCGATGCCGTACGTCACCGAGGCGATCTGGCAGCGGTTGAACGCGCTGCGGCCCGACCCGGAGGGGGCGAGCGCGCTGATCATCGCCTCGTACCCGCAGGCGGAGGCGGCGCGCCTCGATGACGGTGCGGAGCGGGAGTTCGCGGCGCTGCAGGACTTCGTGCGTGGCATCCGCAACGTGCGCGCGGAGAAGCGCGTGGAGGCCGGGCGCTGGGTGGAGTCGTACATCGTCGCGGGCGAGGTCGCTCCGGCGGCTCGCGCGTGGGCGGGGGCGATCGAGCAGCTGGCGCGGACGCGGCCGCTGCACATCGTGGACGGCGCTGACGAGGCGCCGTCGGACGGCGTGGTGACGGCGGTGCTGCCGGTGGGGCGCGTGGTGCTGCCGCTGGGCGGCATGGTCGACGCGGACGCGGAGCGCGCACGCCTCGGCAAGCAGATCGCGGAGGTCGAGGGCGTCGTGACGGGCCTCGAGGCGAAGCTCGGCGACGCCAACTTCGCGTCGCGGGCACCGGCGGCGATCGTCGCGAAGGAGCAGGAGCGGCTCGATACCGCACGGGGGCGGCTGGCCGGGTTGCGGGAGAGCCTCGCGGAGCTGGGGTAGGGCGGCTCGCGCGCCTCGGGGGTGGTGGTCTCGCGGGGCGGCGTCGGTGGTAGGTCGCGCGGTCGTGGGGTGAGGCGGCTTCGGACGGCGTCGGCCGGGAGCCGCCGGCCGGGCGGGCGGCTAGCGAGCGAGCATGAAGCCGCCGTCGACGCCGAGGACCTGGCCGGTGATGAAGGACGCTTCGTCTGAGCAGAGCCAGGCGACGGCGTCGGCGACCTCCTGCGGGGTGACGAAGCGGTGATCCAGGGGGTGGGACTGGCGCATCGCCTCGGTGCCCGCGGCGGGGCTGTCGAAGGCGTCCTGGATGCGCTGGAGCATGGGGGTTTCGGTGAAGCCGGGGGCGACGGCGTTGACGCGGATGCGGTGGGGGGCGAACTGGGCGGCGGCGGCTTTCGTGAGGCCGACGGTGGCCCACTTGCTGGCGGTGTACGCGATGTTGCCGGTGCTCCCGTAGAGGCCGCTCACCGAGGCGAGGGTCACGATCGCGCCGCCGCCACCCTCGATGAGATGGGGGAGCGCGTACTTCATGCTCAGGAAGCAGCCCTTGAGGTTGGTCGCCATAACCGCGTCCCAGGCGTCGTCGGGGTGGTTGAGCAGGGTGGTGGGGCGGGGGCCCTCGATGCCGGCGCTGAGGCAGGCGAAGCGGAGCGAGCCGTAGTGGGCGACGGTGCGTGCGATGAGTTGCTCGACGGCGTGTGGATCGGTGACATCGGTGGGGATGGCGAGGGCGTCGCCGCCGGCGTCACGGATCGCCTGGGCGGTCGCCTCGAGGGCCTCGGCACCGCGGGCGGCGAGGACGACACGCGCGCCGCGGGCGGCGAGGGTACGTGCGATGGCGCGTCCGATTCCGGCGCTGGCACCGGTGACGAGGGCGACCGCACCGTCGAAGTCAGCGGGCATGGCGGTCTCCTGCGCATGGCGTGGGGCGTTGCGTAGCGTAGTCGATCGCGTGGGCGGCGGGCGGCCGAGACGGGGTAGGATGCCCCTCGCGAGGTGGCGATGTTCGATCTCATCGGCGGGCGCGGGCAGAAGGCGGGGCTGGGCCCCGGATCGATGGTCTACATCGGCGAGGCCGGTCGCGCCGCGGTGCGGCTTGACCTCATCGAGTACGACGGGGAGCGGTTCGAGGAGCGGTCGCTGGGCAGCCTCGACGAGTGGGCGGGGCCGGCAGCGGGCGGTGTGGCGTGGCTGAACGTGACCGGTGTGCATGACGCGCAGGTGCTGGAGGCGTTCGGGGCGCGGTTCGGGATTCACCCGCTGACGCTGGAGGATCTGCACAACACGCTGCAGCGCCCGAAGGTCGAGGTGTACGACGGGTATCTCTTCGTCGTGCTGAAGATGATGTCGTGGGATCCGGTGGAGCGGCTGGTTGCGGAGCAGGTGGGGCTGGTGGTGCGGCCGGGCCTGGTGATCTCGTTCCTGGAGGAGCAGGTCGCGGGGGACGTCTTCGACGGGGTGCGCGCGGCGCTGCGGGGCGACCGCGGGCGCGGGCGTCGCGCGGGCGCGGACTACCTCGCGTATCTCCTTGTGGATGCGGTGGTCGACCACTACTTCGTGGTGCTGGAGCAGCTGGGGGCGGAGATCGACCGCGTCGAGGACGTGATCCTGTCCGCCGACAGCGGTGGCGGCGTGGGTGAGCTGCAGCGCGTGAAGCGCGAGCTGCTGCTGGTGCACAACTCGGTGTGGCCGGTGCGCGAGGCGGTGAGCCGGCTGGAACGGGGCGATTCGGAGCTGGTGACGGAGGAGACGCAGGTCTACCTGCGCGACGTGTACGACCACAGCGTGCAGGTGATGGAGACGGTGGAGACGTTCCGCGACATGGCGTCGGGCCTGATGGACATCCACCTGGCGAACGTGAGCAACCGGCTGAACAGCGTGATGAAGGTGCTGACCGTGATCTCCACGATCTTCATCCCGCTGACGTTCATCACGAGCCTGTACGGGATGAACTTCGACTACATGCCGGAGCTGCGGTCGGAGTACGGGTATCCGGCGGTGCTGGGTGTGATGGCGGCGCTGGCGTTGGCGATGGTGGCGGCGTTCCGCTGGCGGCGCTGGCTGTAGCGGGCCTCGATGGTGGAGACGTGCAGCGGGCGGCCGAGAGGCCGCCCGCTGTGGTGTTCGGTCGCCTCGATCGGTGCGCTAGCGGCAGCGACCAATGAGGGCGGTGTTGGCGGGGACGCCGTTCGGAAACTTCGTGTCCCATCCGGCGTTGACGACCGCCACGGCCGCGCCGGGGATGTAGGTGACGAAGCCGCCGGCGCCGTCGTCCGCCCAGAAGGCGGCCGAGGCCGCCGGGCAGCCGGAGGCCGTGACGAGCTGGGCCGAGGTGCCTCCACTGAAGACGACGAGGCCGATCCCGCCAGCCGCAGGGATGCTGCCGTTCACCCTCGGCGTGGCGCCGGAGGCGCCGGGCGCGGTCGCGGTTGCGGTCGGCGTCGTGCTCGCGCTGGGAGCGGCAGTGACGGTGGGCGTTGGACTGACTGTGGTTGTGACGGTGGCGTTCCAGAAACCGGCGACGGCCGGGCAGCCGGTTGAGCCGGGATGCGAGAAGCCACCGGAGAGGCGGTTGATGCCCCGGGTGACACCTGCGGCGGAGGGCACGCGGGGCCGGTTCGTCGCAGCGTCAGTGATCGAGCGCACGCCCGCCTGGAAGTACTTCCCGTTGGTCAGATCGACGGCGGTCAGGGAGACGGGATAGGAGCAGGAGCCTTCGGCGTAAGTGATAGTCAGGCGGTCGAGCACGGTGCCGGTGGCGTTCGCGCGGATCTCGATCGTCCCTCGTACGCCGACGTCCGGCATGATGCTGGTGATGGATCCGGTGTAGACGCCGTTGGGAGTGACGCCGGGGCCGCGAACCGAGGCGCTTGCGGCATCGAGCACGGCGTAGGCGTTGCGGACGGCGGGGCAGCCGCCGGACGTCACGTCGAAGCCGTACGCCCCCGCAGCCGCACCGGCGTCCCCGTAGTACCCCTGATTGGCACGCGTGCCATAGATGGATACGGGCGTGGTGTTGCCGCCCCAGAAGAAGGTGTCATCGGTCGTGGAATGAGTCAGGTTGGTCGAACCGCTGCCGGAGCAGCCACCGCCCTCGACGCCGACCTCCTGCCATGCGAGGGCAGTCTGCTTGCCGTCGGCGTTGGTGGTGAGCGTGATGCTCGCCGAGTTGCTGGCGATGCCTCGATAGGTTGTGTTGCCAGGCGGTGCAGCGTGAGCGGTACTGGCTGCGAGCGCCAGGGTTGCGACGGTGAGGATCGCCGCCCCCCAGCGGAGGGGTGAGCGCCAGTGGGTGGGAGTCATTGCTGCGATCCTTTCAGCGGGCGCACGGTCGCATATCACAGTTGTAGCGGTGGCGCGTCAAGGGCCGTTCGGGGCGGCGAGACCCTCGATGGAGGGCGGGTCACGCTCGATCCGCGCGCTGGGGATCGGGCGGTCGAGCCGGGCGAGGGAAATCATCCGTGCGGTATTTCACGATTCGTTGACACTCACTATGGGCGCTGCTACGGTCAGTCCCGGCCGTGCCAGCACGGGGTTTCGTGCTGTTTACGGCGCAACGGTCGCACCGCAAGGTGAAGCTGAAAGCCGGGGCCGGTGGAACACCTGAACCAACTGTTCGGGAACTATGTAGCGGTACTGCTGGGCACCGTATTCGGCTTCATCCTCGTCGCCACCTCGCTGATCGGGTCTCGGCTCCTGGCCCCGTTCTCGGAAGAGCGTGGCAAGGGGACGAGCTATGAGTGCGGCATGCTGCCGATCAAGCACGCCCAGACGAACGTGGGCATGCGGTTCTACCTGTACGCCATCCTCTTCATCATCTTCGACGTGGAGGCGGTCTTCATCTTCCCGTGGGCGCTGACCTTCGTGGACATTGGGCCGATGGCCTACTACGAGATGGTGCTGTTCATCGGGATCCTGGTTGCCGGGCTCGCCTATGCGTGGAAGAAGGGAGCCCTGAAGTGGCAGTAGATGTCACCGAGACGGGGGCCCCGGTCGCACCGGCCGAGGCGCCGGCGACCGCCCCTGCTCCGATTTCCCCGCTTGAGCACCCGCTGGAGGCGCCTCGGCTGACTCCGGTGGAGGTGGTGCCGGGCAAGGCGCTGTACCGCGCCGTGCTGCCGGGCGTGCTCCAGGTGCCGGCCGACCTGGTGATCGCCGCGTCGCGGAAGTCCTCGCTGTGGCCGATGACGTTCGGTCTGGCGTGCTGCGCGATCGAGATGATCGCGACGTATATGTCGCACTACGACCTGGACCGCTTCGGCATTGTGCCGTGGCCGTCGCCGCGGCAGTCGGACGTCATGATCGTCGCCGGCACGGTGACGAAGAAGATGGCGCCCGCGGTGAAGCTGCTCTACGAGCAGATGCCGAACCCGAAGTGGGTCATCTCGATGGGTGCGTGCGCCACCAACGGCGGGCCGTACACGCGGTACGACCGCGTGGTGCAGGGCGTCGACAAGCTGATTCCCGTGGATGTCTACGTGCCGGGGTGTCCGCCTCGGCCGGAGGCGCTGCTGGACGGCTTCCTGGCGCTGCAGGAAAAGATCATGGAAGAGCGGGCGGCGACGGGGCGATGACGAACGAAGATTCGGCTCCGGCGCGTTCGCTGGACGGCACGATCTGGCCGCAGGTGGATCGCGCGCTCTCCGGTATCACCGCGAGCGCCGAGCGTGCGGTGCTGGACGTGATCGTCTCGATTCCTCGTGACGAGGTGGTGCGCGGGTTGAAGGCGCTGAAGGCCGACGAGGCGCTGGCGTTCGACTACCTGCGCTGCCTGACCTGTGTGGACAACGAGGAGGAGGGGATCGATGTCGTCTATCACCTCTACTCCACGAAGCACCACCACAACCTGACGGTGAAGGCGCACCTGGCGCCGGATGACCTGTTCGTGGACACCGCGACGACCGTGTGGCGCGGCGCGAACTGGTACGAGCGCGAGGCGGCGGAGATGTTCGGGGTGCGCTTCCGCGGTCACCCGGATCCTCGGACGCTGCTGATGCCGGAAGACATGACGGATACGTTCCCGCTGCGGAAGGATCACCCGTTGGCGGAGATCGAAGTGCTGCAGGGCGAGGGCATCGCCTGGGGCGTGGAGGAATAGCGGTGACGAACGCCGTGCAGTCCGACCACGACTTCGAAGTCCAGGACATCATGATCAACATGGGGCCGCAGCATCCTGCGACCCACGGCGTGTTCCGCATGGTGCTGGCGGTGGACGGTGAGATCGTCCGCGACGTCATTCCGCACATCGGCTACATGCACCGTGGTGGCGAGAAGCTGTCGGAGACGATGGACTTCCGGCAGGGCATCGGTTTCATGGACCGCACGGAGTACCTGGCTCAGTTCAACGCTGAGCTCTCGTACGTCATGGCGGTCGAGGCGCTGATGGACATCCAGGTGCCGGAGCGCGCGCAGTGGATTCGCATGATCCTCTGCGAGCTCAACCGCCTGTCGAGCCACTTCATGTTCACGGGCGCGTTCGGTACCGACTCCGGCGTCTTCGGCACGGCGTTCACGTACGCCTTCCGCTGGCGCGAGGAGATCATGGATCTCTTCGAGGAGATCACGGGCGACCGGCTCATGTACGCCTACTTCCGCCCGGGCGGTCTGGCCTGGGAGGTGACGGACAACTTCGCACAGCGCGTGAAGTACGTCCTTGACCAGTGCCGTCAGGGCATCAAGGACGTCGACAACCTGATCACCAACAACGAGGTGTTCAAGGCGCGCACGCAGAACGTCGGGATCATCTCGGCGGAGGACGCGATCGACTGGGGCACGACGGGGCCGGTGCTGCGTGGCAGCGGCGTCCCGTTCGACGTGCGCCGGGACGAGCCGTACCTGTTCTACGACCAGGTGGACTTCGATGTCCCGGTCGGGCAGGTCGGCGATGTGTACGACCGCTGGTGCGTGCGCATCGAGGAGATGCGGCAGTCGGTGCGCATTGTCGAGCAGTGCATGGCGAAGCTGCAGCCGGGGCCGATCATGCCGGAGCGCATGCCTCGCATGCTGCGCACGCCGCCGGGCGAGGTGTACATCCGCACGGAGGCTCCGCGCGGTGAGTACGGCATCTACATGGTGAGCAAGGGCGGTAACCGCCCGCACCGTCTGAAGATCCGCTCTGCGTGCTTCACGAACCTGCAGGCGCTCAAGGACATGTCCGTGGGGAACTACGTCGCGGATGCGGTGCTGATCCTCGGGTCGCTCGACATCGTGCTCGGTGAGACGGACCGATGATGACGGAGACGCTGTTCGGGCTGCCGACGGGTGTGGATGCGGCGATCCGCCTGCTGATCGTGGTGGGGGTCATGACCGTGGTGGTCATGGCGCTCATCTACCTGGAGCGGAAGGTGCTGGCGCGGTTCCAGCAGCGCCTGGGGCCGACGCGGACCGGCCCGATGGGTCTGCTGCAGTCGGTCGCGGACGCGCTGAAGCTGATCTCGAAGGAAGACATCCGCCCGAAGAATGCCGACCCGTGGGTGTTCGAGCTGGCGCCGTTCCTCGTGTTTGTTCCGACGTTCCTCGGCTTTGTGGCTGTTCCCTTCACCATCGCCTGGCAGGTACGCGAGCTGGAACTCGGTCTGCTGTACGTGCTGGCGGTCTCGTCCGTGAACATCCTGGGCTGGGTGATGGCCGGCTGGGGTTCCGACAACCGCTACGCGATCCTGGGCGCGCTCCGCGCGGTGGCGCAGTCCATCTCGTACGAGCTGCCGCTGGTGCTCGCGATGATCTCGGTCGCGATGGTGGCCAACAGCCTCAACCTCGTCGAGATCGTGCGGCAGCAGGCGACGGTGCCGAACATCGTGTGGCAGCCGCTGCCGGCGCTGCTGTTCTTCATCTGCCTGCTGGCGGAGATGAACCGCCCGCCGTTCGACGCGCCGGTCGGTGAGTCCGAGGTCGTCGGCGGCCCCTACGTTGAGTACAGCGGCATCCGCTGGTCGATGTTCTTCCTGGGTGAGTACGCGGCGATGTTCATCATGTCGCTGCTGGGCGCCGCGGTGTTCCTTGGTGGTGGCGCATGGCCGCTGGGCGAGGAGCTTGGTGTCGGCTGGCAGCTGGCGCTGACCGTCGTGAAGGCCGGCGCGATCATCTTCCTCATGTTCTGGACGCGCGCATCGTTCCCGCGCCTGCGCATCGACCAGATGATGAGCTTCTCCTGGAAGATCCTGCTTCCCGCCTCGATCGCGCAGATCCTGGTGACGGGCGGAATCCTCGTCTACAACCTGCCCAGCGGGCTTGAGCACACGTTGCTGGCGGTGACCAGCGCGATTGGTGTGCTGTTCGTGTACACCGCGATCAACCGCAGCGTGGCGACGCCTCGGCCCCGGCCGGTGGTGCTTGTCCGCCGAAGTGAGGCTGCACGATGAAGGGCATCCTGCGGAGCCTGGCGACGACGTTTTCGACGTTCACTCGGAAGCCCGTCACCCGTCAGTACCCGGAGACCCACCGTGAGCTGCCGGAGCGCGACCGCGCGTTCCCGGTACTGCTGTGGGACCAGGAGGCGCACGAGCCGTTCTGCACCGGCTGCCACGCGTGCGAGCGCGCGTGTCCGGTGGAGTGCATGACGGTTCTGATGAAGGACAACCCTGCGCACAAGTCGGTGGGCGGCGAGTCGTCTCGGCGCAAGATCATCGACAAGTTCTGGATCGACTACGGCCGGTGCATGCGATGCAACATCTGCGTCGAGGTGTGCAACTTCGGCGCGATCTCGATGAACAACACGTGGTCGGGTCATGAGAAGTCCGCGTATGACCGCGCGGAACTGGTGCAAGACCTGCCGATGCTGCTCTCCGTCTCTCGTGGCGGTGAGCTGAAGCCGTGGGTGAACGAGTAGTGCAGAACCAGATGTCCCTGCCGGTGGCGCGCGGCCGTTCGATCCTCACCGGGTTGGTGCTGGGGTCGCTGGTGGCGGGGCCGTACTTCCTGGTGCTGACCGCGCTGGCGATTCTGGGCCGCATCAGCGGCGCGGAGTTCGTGTGGTGGCTGTTGGCCGGCATCACCATCGCCGGTGCCGTGGGTGCGGTGACGTCGAAGAACGTCGTGCACGCGGCGCTGTCGCTGGTGGTCGCCTCGATGTCGATCGCGGGCATCTTCCTGCTGCTGGCGAGCGAGTTCATCGCGCTGGTGCAGATTCTCGTGTACGGCGGCGGCGTGGCGATCCTGCTGATCTTCGGTCTGATGATGACCAACGCCTCGGACGACCCGATCGTGATGGACGGCTCGCAGAAGCCGTTCGGCTTCGGCGTCGCGCTGGTGCTGGGCATCGTGCTTGTGGGTGCGATGTCGGGTGCGGCGTGGGGCGGGGCGCTGGAGACGGTCGCCGGGTTCCGCGAGATCGGAACGCGGCTCTACCGCGACTACGGCGTGCCGTTCGAGGTCGCTTCGCTGGTGCTGCTGGTGGCGCTGGTCGGCGCCGTGACGGTGGCGCGGCGTGACCGGGAAGAGGATGCCGAGTGATCTCGCTGACGCATTACCTGGTTCTCTCGGCGATCCTGTTCTCGCTGGGCTTCTATGGGGTGCTGGTGCGCCGGAGCGCCATCCTCATCCTGATCTCGGTGGAGTTGATGCTGGCGGCGGTGTCGATCAACTTCGTCGCGTTCGCGTCGTACGTGGACACAGATCTGTTCTCCGGGATCATCTTCGCGATCTTTGTCATCACCATCGCTGCGGCCGAGGTCGGCCTGGCGCTGGGCATCGTGCTTCGCACGTTCCGCGAGCGCGCGAGCGCGAACGTGGACGAGGCGAGCACGCTCAAGTGGTAGCCGGGGCCGAGGGGGACTGCTGATGGGCATGGAACAGGTCGGGATCCTTGTTGCGATCCCGGCGTCCGTCTTCGTGCTCCTGGCGCTGACCTACAAGTTGCTGCCGCGCGGCGGCGACTTCCTGGTGGTGCTGGCGTTCGCTGCGATGCTGCTGATCAGCCTTGCGGTGGCCGGGGACTACGTCGGTCACATCCACGATGGGCACTTTGCGCCGGAGGGTGCGAACGCGTTTGCGTTCGACTGGATCAACATCGGAAACGGGCACTTCCTCATCGAGTTCAGCACGTGGGTCGACGCGATCACCGTGGTGATGATCGTGGTCGTGTCGACGGTCGCGCTGATGGTCGCGTTCTACTCGATGTCCTACATGCACGGTGAGCCGCGCTACGGCTGGTACTTCGCGGCGCTGTCGCTGTTCGTGACGGCGATGCTGATGCTGGTGGTGTCGGGCAACCTGCTGCAGCTGTACGTGGCGTGGGAGGGCGTGGGCCTCGCCTCGTTCCTGCTGATCGGCTTCTACTGGGAGCGGCAGTCGGCGGCTGAGGCGGCGAAGAAGGCGTTCATTACGACGCGCGTCGGTGACGTAGGTCTGCTCATCGGCATTGTGCTGCTGTGGCGGCAGGCCGGGACGTTCGACATCCAGGGCATCATTGAGTTCGCCAAGTCAGGCGGCTTCGACCACACCTATCTGACGACGGCGATGATCTTCCTATTCATGGGTGCCGCCGGTAAGTCGGCGCAGTTCCCGCTGCACGTGTGGTTGCCGGACGCGATGGAGGGCCCGACGCCCGCCAGTGCGCTGATCCACGCGGCCACGATGGTCGTGGCGGGCGTGTACCTGGTCGCGCGGATGATGCCGGTCTACGACGAGGTGCTGATCGCGCGCGACGTGGTGCTGTACACGGGTCTGATCACCGCGATCATGGCGGCGACGATGGGCCTGGTGGCGAACGACATCAAGCGCGTGCTGGCATTCTCGACAGTGTCGCAGCTGGGGTTCATGTTCGTGGCGCTCGGCTTCGGTGAGGTCGGCGCGGCGATGTTCCACCTGCTCACGCACGCGTTCTTCAAGGCGTTGCTGTTCCTCTGCTCCGGCTCGGTGATTCACGCGACGCACGAGCAGACGGTGGAGGAGTTGGGCGGCCTGCGGCACAAGATGCCGATCACGACGGTGACGTTCATCATCGGCAGCCTGGCGCTGGCGGGCATCATTCCGCTGGCGGGCTTCTGGTCGAAGGACGAGATCCTGCACATCGCGAGCGAGCAGGCGCCGGTGGTCTACGTGCTGCTGGCGAGCGCCGCGGTGCTGACGGCGATCTACACGACTCGGCTGGTGTTGCTCACGTTCTTCGGTGAGCCGCGCAACCACCACGCGTACGACCACGCGTACGAGTCGCCGTTCATCATGGCGGCACCGCTGGTCGTCCTGGCGGTGCTGGCGACGGTGGCGGGCTTCGTGATCTTCGACCCGGTGGGTCAGGCGCTCGGGTTCCCGGGCGGCATCCTGGCGACGGTGTTCGTGGAGCACCCGCACCACTTCGTCTTTGACCCGATGTTCGCTGCGACGGCCGTGGGTACGGCGCTGGCGGGCATTGGCATCGGGTTCGCGTACTGGTGGGGCGATGCGAAGCGCGCGGAGCGCGCGCGTGGCTGGGCGCCGGAGCTGCACGCGCTGCTGGTGAACCGCTACTACATCGACGACCTGTATCAGGCGATCATCAACCGCGTTGTCCTGGGCATGGGCAACATCATCGCCCTGTTCGAGAACCGCGTGGTGAACCAATCGGGTGTGGACGGCGGGGCACAGACGATCGGGTGGTTCGGCCACCGTCTGAAGTTCCTCCAGACCGGCCGGATTCCGAACTATGCGCTGGCAATGGCGGTGGGCGTGGTCGTCCTCGCTGTGCTCGCGTCGAGCGCGGAATAGCAGGAGGAGCGATGTCGACGTCCGACGGGTACGTGCTGGTTGCGCTCATCTTGCTGCCGCTGGGCTCGGCGCTGCTGCTGATGCTTACGCCGTCGCGGGAGCGCGGCGGGATCATGGCGATCACGGGCATCGCGAGCCTCGCGATGTTCGTGCTCTCGACGTACGTGTTCCTGCGATACGACTTCGGGAGCACCGAGCAGTTCCAGGGTGTGCTGGCCTGGCCATGGCTGCACAACGTGGGCTTCCTGGGTGACGACGGCATTCAGATCAAGGTCGGCATTGACGGTATCGCGGCCTCGATGGTGCTGCTGACGGGCATCATCGTGATGGCGGGGACGTGGGTGTCGTGGAAGGTGCGTCAGCGCACCAAGGACTTCTTCATCCTGCTGTTCATTGTGGTTGCCGGCGTGTACGGCAGCTTCGTGATGCTGGACCTGTTCTGGTTCTTCCTGATGTACGAGACGGCCGTGCTGCCGATGTACATGCTCATCGCGATCTGGGGATCCACGCGCAAGGAATACGGCGCGATGAAGCTGATGATGATGCTGGTCGCGGCATCCATCCTCATCTTCACGGGCATCTTCGCCATCTTCACGGAGGCGGGGATCGGGTCGACCGACCTGACTCGCCTGTACACGGCGCACTACAGCCGCGAGATGCAGTTGATCTTCTTCCCGATGATCGCGCTGGGATGCGGCACGCTGGGCGGCATGTTCCCGTTCCACTCGTGGTCGCCGGACGGTCACGCCTCGGCGCCGACGGCGGTGTCGATGGTGCACGCGGGCGTGCTGATGAAGGTCGGCGCGTTCGGCATCATCCGCCTGGGCATCCAGATCCTGCCGGAGGGCGCGCAGTTCTGGGGGCCGGCGCTGATCACGGTCGGCATCGTGGCGGCGCTGTACGGCGCGACGTCCGCGCTGAAGCAGACCGACCTGAAGCTGATGTCGGGCTTCTCGTCCGTGTCGCACATGGGCTACGTGTTCATGGGCCTGGGCACGATGAACGTGGTGGCGATGACCGGGTCCGTGATGCAGATGTTCGCGCACGGCATCATGACGGCCCTCTTCTTCCTCCTCATCGGCGGGATGTACGACCAGTCGCACAACCGCGAGATTCCGAACTTCTCCGGCATGGCGAAGCAGATGCCGCTGTGGGCGATCTTCTTCATGATCGCGGCGATGGCGTCGCTGGGGCTGCCGGGTCTGTCCGGGTTCGCGGCCGAGGTGCACATCTTCGTGGGTGCGTTCCGCGCGTATCCGGTGGTGGGTGGCCTGGCGGTGCTGACCGCGGCGATCACGGCGACGTACCTGCTGCGGATGGCGGGTCAGATGTTCTTTGGTGAGTTCAACACGCGGTGGAGCTCGCTGCGTGACATCACGTGGGCGGAGCGCGCGGGCGCGACGGTGCTGGTGATCTCGATGCTGGCGATGGGCCTGTGGCCGTCGCCGTGGGTGAACCGGATCGCGACGACGTTGGCGCAGACGATTCCGGGGGTCTCGCTGTGAGCGACCTGAACCTCGACTACTCGCTGCTGCTGCCGGAGTTCGTACTGGCGCTGACCGGATTGGCCGTGCTTGTGGCGGACGCGTTCCGCGCCGAGCTGAAGGTCGGGCGCTCGATGCTGCCGTGGCTGGCGGTGCTGGGCACGGCCGTGTACGGCGGGCTGGGCGCGGGGACGCTGGGCTCGACGGCGCACGCGGACTTCGCGGGCATCTTCGCGATCGACGCGTTCACGGGTTTCTTCCGCGTGCTGTTCGCGGTGACGCTGGTCGTCGTCGTGATCGGATCGCACGAGTACGTGACGAAGCAGATTCGCCACCAGGGCGAGTTCTACTCGATGTTGCTGTTCGCGACCGTGGGCGCCTCCTTCATGGCGGGCGCGCGCGAGCTGCTGACGGCGTACGTGGGGCTGGAGCTGCTGTCGTTCTCGCTGTACGTCGCGGTGTCGCTGGCGAAGGATGACAAGCGATCCGGCGAGGCGGGTCTGAAGTACGTGCTCCTCGGTGGCCTCGCCTCGGCGACGCTGCTGTACGGATTGAGCCTCATCTACGGCACGACCGGTTCGACGAGCTACGCCGAGATCATGGAGAACATCGAGGGCAGCGTGGCGGACCTGCGGGTGCCGCTGGTGCTGGGCCTGGTGATGGTGATCGCGGGCCTGGGCTTCAAGGCGTCGGCGGTGCCGTTCCACATGTGGACGCCGGACGCGTACGAGGGTGCGCCGCTCCCGGTGACCGCCGTGCTGTCGGCGACCTCGAAGGCGGCGGCGTTCGCGGTGATCCTGCGACTGTTCTCCGGCCCGTTCCTGCCGGCGATCGAGGAGTGGCGGAGCACGATCGCGATCCTGTCGCTGGCGACGATGGTGGTGGGGAACCTGGTCGCGCTGCAGCAGCACAACCTGAAGCGACTGCTGGCGTACTCGTCGATCGCGCAGGTCGGCTACATGCTGATGGCGATCGTGACGATCTCGGACGCGTCGGCGTCGGCGCTGCTGCTGCACATGGGCGGCTACCTGGTCACGAACCTCGCGGTGTTCATGGGCGTGATCGCGTTCTACAACCACAGCGGAACCGAGGAGATGTCGGGTCTGCACGGTCTTGCGGAGACGAACCCGTTCCTTGCCATGGTGCTGGCGGCCGGTCTGCTCTCGCTGAGCGGCATGCCGCTGCTGGCGGGCTTCACGACGAAGTTCCTGCTGTTCCAGGCGGCCGCGAATGGCGGCTACCTGTGGCTGGTGTCGATCGCCGTGATCATGAGCACCATCTCGCTCTACTACTACTTGAAGGTCATTCGGCAGATGTACGTGGTGCTGCCGGACGGCTCGCAGCTGCCGTACGCGACGGAGCCGAGCGTGCCGCAGCCTCGTTGGAGCATGTCGCCGAGCAGCCTGCTGGTGACGAGCGTGTTGCTGGTGGCGATCGTCGTCGTCGGCCTGTACGTGGCACCGCTGGCGGGCGTGGCGGATAGCGCGGCGAAGGCGCTGTTCGCGGCGTAGTTTCGACCGACCTCGGATGTAGCAGGAAGGCCCGCGCGAGCGGGCCTTCTTCGTGTGTGGGGGCGCAGGTGGTGTGCGGGGATGCCTCGGACGGCGTCGGCTGGGGCCGACGGCCGGGCACGGGCTTCGCGCCGTGCCAGACAGTGTTGTGCCCACCCTCCCGCCCTGTGATGGGGGCTTCGCCCCCAGATCCCCCACTGGGGCGGTGCCCAGGCCCCCTCGGATGAGTGGGGCTAGGTTCCGGGACAGCGGCGGAATTCGATGGGGTGACGGCGCGGCGCTGCATGCAGCCGCACCTGGCGGTGCGGGCAGTGCTCCCCCGCTGGCGTCGGCGTCGGTGGGCGCGCCTAGAGGTTGCCGAGGTAGCGGCGGAGTTCGAACTCGGTGACTTCGCGGCGGAACTGCTCCCATTCCTGGCGCTTGTTGGCGACGAGGGAGCGGACGATGTGCGGGCCGAAGGCGTCGCGCATCAGGCTCGACTGTTCGAAGACGGGGATGGCTTCGCCGAGGGAGGCGGGGAGCGGGACGATGCCGCGGGTGGCGAGCTCGTCGGCGGACATCTCGGTGACGGCGCGGTCGAGGGCCGGGGGGAGCGGGTAGGCGGCCTCGATACCGGTGAGGCCGGCGGCGAGGGTGGCGGCGAAGAGCAGGTAGGGGTTCGCGGCGGCGTCCGGGACGCGGTACTCGATGCGCGCGGTGTCGGGGCGGTCGGGGTTGGGCTGCGGGACGCGCAGCAGGTCCGCGTGGTTGCGGGTCGACCAGCCGACGTGGGTCGGGGCCTCGAAGCCCGGGACGATGCGGCGGTAGGAGTTCACCCACTGGTTGGTGACGAGCATCATCTCCGGCGCGTGGCGGAGCAGGCCCGCCATGTAGTGCTGCGCGAGCGTGGAGATTCCGTTCGGCGCGGCGGGATCGGCGAAGGCGTTCTCCTCGCCTCGGAAGAGGGAGAGCTGGAGGTGCATGCCGGAGCCGTTCTGATCGGTGCGGGGCTTCGGCATGAAGGTCGCGTAGACGCCGTGGCGCATCGCGACCTCTTTGACGACGAGGCGGTAGGTCATGATCGAGTCGGCCATGGTGAGCGCGTCGGTGTAGCGCAGGTCGATCTCGTGCTGGCCGGGTGCGGCCTCGTGGTGGCTGAGGACGACGGGGATGCCCATCTCCTCGAGCGTGAGCACGGTCTCGCGGCGGAGGTCGGAGCCGGAGTCGAGCGGGGTGAGGTCGAAGTAGCCACCGGCATCGATGGGTTCGGTGCCGTGCATGTCCTTGAAGTAGAAGAACTCGATCTCGGGTGAGACGTACGAGGTGAAGCCGGCTGCCGATGCGCGGCGGAGCTGCTGCTTGAGGATGTAGCGCGGATCACCCTCGAACAGGGTGCCGTCCGCCTTCACCACGTCGCAGAACATGCGCGCGGTGGCGCGCTCGCGGGGGCGCCAGGGGAGCACCTGGAAGGTGGCGGGGTCGGGGAGGACCTTCATGTCCGCCTCGTCGCGCCGCGCGAAGCCCTCGATGGAGGAGCCGTCGAAGGTAATGCCGTCAGCGAGGGCGTGCTCCAGGTCCTCCACGGTGATCGCGACGGACTTGAGGATGCCGAGGATATCGGTGAACCAGAGGCGGATGAACTTCACGTCGTGCTCACGGCAGGCGTGGATGACGTGCTGCTGGGAGTCGAGGTCCACCATGTGACGATCCTACTCGGTGCGGGGCGCGGTCGGCGGGCGTACTGCCCGATATGCGACGGCCCCGGGGAATGCCCGGGGCCGTCGATTGCGCGTGCGGGCTGTGGCTGCGATCAGCCGGAGAAGTACAGCTCGTACTCGTAGGGAGTGGGGCGGAGGCGAACCTCCTGCGCTTCGGCGCGCTTCCACTCCAGCCAGGTGTCGATGACGTCCTGAGTGAAGACGCCGCCCTGCAGCAGGAAGTCGTGATCCTTCTCGAGCGCGTCGAGGGCCTGCTCCAGCGAGCCGGGGACGGTCGGGATCTTGGCGGCTTCCTCGGCGGGGAGGTCGTAGATGTTGCGGTCGAGCGGGTCGCCCGGGTCGATCTGCTTCTGGATGCCGTCGAGGCCAGCCATGAGCAGTGCGGTGAAGGCGAGGTACGGGTTGGCGGTGGCGTCCGCGGGGCGGAACTCCAGGCGCTTCGCCTTCGCCGACATCGAGTAGGTCGGGATGCGGATGGAGGCGGAGCGGTTGCGCATGGAGTACGCGAGGTTCACTGGAGCCTCGTAGTGCGGGACCAGGCGCTTGTAGGAGTTGGTGGTCGGCGCGGCGAACGCGAGGATCGCGTGGGCGTGGCGCAGCAGGCCGCCGATGTACCAGCGCGCGATCTGCGAGAGGCCGGCGTACCCGTTGCTGTCGTAGAAGATCGGCTCGCCGTTCTTCCAGAGGGACTGGTGGACGTGCATGCCGGTGCCGTTGTCGCCGTAGAGCGGCTTCGGCATGAAGGTCGCGACCTTGCCGTGCTTCCGGGCGACGTTGCGGACGATGTACTTGTACCACTGGGCGCGGTCGGCCTGCTGCGTGAGCGTGCCGAAGAGCATCGCGAGCTCCGACTGGCCGGCGGTCGCAACCTCGTGGTGGTGGATTTCCATCGGGGCGCCGACGGCCTCGAGCTCATCCATCATCTCGTTGCGGATCTCGGTCAGGGTGTCGAACGGCGGGACGGGGGCGTAGCCCTCCTTGCCGGGGATCTTGAAGGCGAGGTTGCCGGAGCGGGCGCCGTTCATCGCGGTCTCGTCGCGACCGGTGTTCCACGCGGCCTCGCCGGACTCGACGAAGTAGTAGGCCGTGTTCTGACCCTGCTGGAAGCGGACGTCATCGAAGATGAAGAACTCGAGCTCCGGGCCGAAGTAGGAGGTGTCGGCGATGCCGGTGGTCTTGAGGTACTCCTCCGCCTTCTTGGCGATGGCGCGGGGGTCTCGGCTGTAGCGCTGTCGCGTCAGCGGGTCGGCGACGTCGCAGATCAGGCTGAGCGTCGGCGAGCTGTAGACGGTGTCGATCGCAGCGGTGTCCAGGTCCGGCATGAGGAGCATGTCGGACTCGTGGATCTGCTGGAAGCCGCGGAGGCTGGAGCCGTCGAAGCCGGAGCCGTCCGCGATGAGGTCCGCGTCGAAGCGGTGGGCGGGCAGGGTGAAGTGCTGCCAGCGGCCGAAGAGGTCGGCGACCTTGAGGTCGATCTTCGTGACGCCCTTTGCGCGAACGAGTTCGAGTGCTTCCTGGAGTGTGGTCATGTCGCCTCCCCGCGCCCGTCACCTGACGGGGCGCCCGCAGTCCCAGAGTCCTCGCCAACAGGTGCAGCGTGGGTGCCCGGTGGGTCGCCCGATTCTGCCTCGGCTGGCCTCACAGGGGAAGGTAGAGGGTAGCGGTTTCCCTCGGATTACTGCTCTGTTACGAACATGTTTCGACGGATGTGGATAAGTGATGCGTGGGTGATAACGGGCGTGAGGTCGTCCGCTACGCCTCGGCGAGGCCGGCGAAGGTGCGGCCGGGGGCGTCATCGATGAAGCGGTAGCCGACGTTGCGGACGGTATCGATGAACGTCTCGTGGCGTTCGATCTTGGCGCGGATGCGGCGGATGTGGACGTCCACGGTGCGGGAGCCGCCGTAGTAGTCGTAGCCCCAGACGCGGTTGAGCAGCGCCTCGCGGGTGAACGGCTTGCCGGCGTTGGTGGCGAGGAAGCGGAGGAGCTCGTACTCCTTGTAGGTCAGGTCGACGGTGTCGCCGTCCACGCTGACGGTGTAGCGCTCCAGGTCGATGGCGAGGCCGCCGCGGCGGAGCACATTGCCCTCGTCCGCGCCGGTGCGGAGCCAGAGCGCGCGGGACATGCGCACCTGGAACTCCTCCGGGTCGGTGGGCGCGAGGATGAAGTCGTCGACGCGGATACCGGTGCCAACGAGGCCGAGCTGTTCGCGGGTGGCGACGAGGACGACGCCGATGCGGTCGGCGACCTCGGCATCCCGAAGCACGGCGGCGAGGCCGCCGGCGGTGAGGCCGACGCCCAGGTCGAGTGCGAGGAGCGCGGGGCGCCATTCGCGGACGGCGAGCAGGCCGGCCTCAACGGTGCGTTCGGAACGGAACGGGTGGCCGTTGGCGCGCGCGGCGAGGTTCGCGGTCGTGATGACCTGCGGGTCGTCGCTGACCAGGAGCACGCGCTGCATGGGGTGAGTGTAATCGACTACAGCGTGATCGCGAGCGTCAGGGGTTCCGAGGCCCCCGCGCGGCTGGTATCATCCGCGCTCGCCCACCCTGGACAGGCTGCAGCGTCCGCCTCTTGCGCCGCCGCCGAGGGAGTCCCCCCATGCAGGTCGTCGAGACCACTGATCTCACGAAGATCTACCAGAACAAGTACATCGCCCTGAACGCCATGAACATGCGCGTCGAGAAGGGGATGGTCTACGGCCTGGTGGGCCCCAACGGCGCGGGGAAGTCGACGACGTTCCGCGTGATGATGGGGCTCCAGCGCCCGACCGCCGGATCGATCAAGGTGTTCGGCGAGGAGATGGGGCCGGAGCGATCCGACCTGCGTCGGCGGATCGGCTTCCTGCCGACGAACCCGAGCTTTCCTCGGAACCTGACGCCGATCACATACCTCGAGTTTATCGGCTCGCTGATGGGCATCCCGCAGGACCGCACGAAGATCCGGCTGGCGACGCTGCTGCAATCGGTCGATCTGACCGGCGCGGCGTCGCAGCGCATCGATGGGCTGTCGACCGGTATGGTGACGCGCCTGGGGATCGCGGCGGCGCTGATGGGTGACCCGGAGCTGCTGATCCTGGATGAGCCGACGTCGGGCCTCGATCCCTCGGGGCGCAAGCAGACGATCGAGCTGATTCGCGAGCTGTCGGGGCGCGACCGCACGATCATCATCGCGACGCACATCCTCGGTGACGTGGAGCGCGTCTGCACCGATGTGGGGATCATCTCGGGCGGGCGGCTGATCTACACGGGGCCGATGTCGGAGATGCGGCGGCTGGCGCGGCACGGCACGATCACGGTGGAGATCGAGGGCAACACGACGGCGTTTGAGCAGCAGATCCCGCTGCTGGATGAGATTGGTGCGGTGAGCTGGGAGCGCGTGGGGGCGGAGTACCGCATCGCGTTCCTGGGCGAGGAGCAGCTGCCGGTGTACATCCACCGCGTGCTGGATCTGGTCGACCGCACGGGTGTGGATCTGTTGCACTTCAACACAGGTGAAGACGAGATCGAAGAGGCGTTCCTGCGCCGGCTGGAGGAGGATCGCACGCGCGGCTTCCTGCGAGCCTCGGCGTGGGCGGCGACGCAGCGGCTGGGCGGCGGCGCCGAGGCGCTGGCGCTGCCGGAGGGCGCGCCGAACGAGGAGACACATGCAGGCGTTTCTGGTCCTCCTGCGGTATGACCTGGGGCAGATGGTTCGGTCGTGGATCGTCCGGGCGTGGGTCGCGCTGCTGATAATCCCGGCGGGGTTCCTGGTCGGCATCGCGGCAGCGAACGGTGAGCTCGCCTCGGAGACGATGGCGTTCTACCAGACGTTCGTGCTGGCGCCGTTGTCGTGGCTGGCGGTGTCGATCTTCGCGGCGTCCGCGATCAGCGGCGAGGCGGGCGTGATGGCCGACGCGATCCTCTCGAAGTCCGTGAACCGCACCGAGTACCTCACCTCGAAGGTGGTGTCACGCATCGGTGCGACGCTGGTGGTGTACACGCTGGTGACGCTGCCGTTCGCGTACCTGCTGAACCGCTACGGCGTGCCGGATGCGACGGCAGCCGGCATCTTCTTTGGCGGGTTGATGGTGGCGACGATGGTGTCGTTCCTGGCGGCGCTGGGGATCCTGCTGTCGACGCTGTTCCGCAACGTGCAGCTGGCAATCCTGCTGGTGATGGTGACGGTGCTGTTCTCCGGCGCGGTGCTGCAGTTCCTGGGCCTGAAGTGGATGAGCACGACGGCGGTGTTGAACGAGCTGCCTGCGACGTTCCGGGGTGAGACGCCGCTGTTCACGGTGCTGCGCGTGGTGATCGTGTTCGGCGCGCTGACGGTCGCCTCAGTGGCGGCGTCGCTGTGGGTGTTCCGGCAGAAGGATCTCTAGCCGCAGGCTGCCTATTTACGCACGGTCGGGATCGGGTTCGCGCGCCGGCTCGAACGCGTCGATGCCGCGCGCGGCATGTTCGGCGCGGAGCGTGCGCAGGTGTGCGGCGTAGTCGGGGGCGGTGAGCTCCGGCGTGAGCATGACGACGGCATCCTCGCCGTTGTCGGAGTAGTAGGCGCGCAGGGTGCCCTGCGGCTGGAAGCCGAACCACTCGTAGAGGGCGCGGGCGCGCTCGTTCGAGGGGCGGACTTCGAGGGCGATCGTCTTCATCTCGGCTTCGACGGCGAGCGTGTGCACCTCGATGAGCAGGCGCTGGGCGATGCCTCGGTGCTGGAGCGCGGGGTCGACCGCGATGGTGACGATGTGCAGCTGGTCGATGGTGTACCAGAGGCCGACGAAGCCAAGCACGGTCTCCGCTGGCGGCTGCAGGTGGAGCAGGCGGCGCAGGGCGTCGAGTGCGGCGGGTTCGCGCGCGGTGGCGTCCGCCGGGCGCTCGACGGCGACGACGTACTGGGCGAGTCCGTTCTGGAGCTCGCGTTCGAAGGGCGTGCCGGGGACGTTGGGGCCGTAGGCGGCGCGCTCGATGCGGCGCACCTGGCGCAGGTCGGCGTCGGTCATGGGCCGGACGGCGATGCGACGTGCGGTTGTGGTGGTGGTCGCCATAACGCGTGCAGTGTACCGCGCGGTGGCGAGGGGGCGTGCGCCGAGGTGGTGTGAGGTGCGCCACTCGGCCCTCGGTGCTGGGCGCGGGGGGCGCGAGGCTGCGCGGCGCAGGAGAGGAGGCCGTGGTGGCCGAGGACATGGAGTTCGCGGGGGAGCTCGAGGCGCTGGACGTCGAGTTTGCGGGGGATGGGTTCGCTGAGGCTGAGGAGGGCGAGGAGCCGTCGCCGGAGACGCTGGCCGAGCTGGCGGCGGTGGTGGAGGCGGAAGCCTCGGCGGCGGAGGCGATGGAGGTGGAGCTGGAGGCGGCGCATGCGGCGCTGGATGCGGAGCGCTCGGCGCTGCGTGACGCCGTCGATCGCTACCGCGGCGCGCTGCTGGCGGGGGCGCCGGAGGTGCCGGCGGAGCTGGTGACGGGTGCGACGCCGGATGAGGTGGACGCCTCGTTCGCGGCGGCGCGGGAGGCGCTGGCGCGCATCCGCACCGAGGTGGCGCTGTCGTTCGAGCGCGACGGGTTCCCGGTGGGCGCGCCGGCGCGCGATGACCTCGGCAGCATCGATGGGATGAGCGCGGCGGAGAAGATCGCGTACGGGTTGGAGTTGCGGGGGCGCTAGGGGCACCTCCGGGTGGTGGGGAGCCGTGTGGCCCGCGAAGCGGGCTGCACGGCTAGTCGATGAGTGGGAGGCCGGCCGACTGGAGCATGGCCGCGATCGCGTCGAAGTCGGCAGGTGGGAGCGTCGCATCGTCGCCCTGGGGGCGCGGCACCCAGATGATCTGCCCACGTCGAGCACGGGTGAGGATCACTCGGTAGCCGTTGACGACGAAGTGCGGGTCCTTGCGAACCGTCGACCAGCGTGTGCCGCTGAAGGCGCGGATGCGCCAATCGCGGGTCGCTGTGTCCGGTACGAAGTCGTTGGCCCAGCACACTGCGGCCCAGTCGATTTCGAGTCCCTGGCAATCGAAGTTGGTTGCGGGGACCTCGAGCTGATTGGAGCTCCGCACATCGCCACGCGGGCGCAGGAACCAGTGCGCCCAGTTCTGCTCTGCACGTAGCGTGCCGGTCTCGAGCCCCCACGCACGGAGGCGTTTCGCGCCGGCACTCGCAAGGAGTCCCATGCGCTGCTGTTCCTCAGGGTCGCAGTGGTCTCGCAGCCATTGCTTCGCGGTGTCGAGGCTGCGCGTGACGGCCATCGGAAACTCTCGCAGGTCAGGTAGCGCAGCGCGCGCGTCGGCGGGGTTGCCGCTCAGCAGGTGATCGACCCACTGATTGAGCCGTTCGGCTCGCGGACTGCGGACGTTCATTTGCAGGTGCAGTTGATCCTCGGTCGCCACGGTGGGGTGGGCGGCGGGGAGAGCGGTGAACAGACGAGCACTCGCAGGTGTGCGCTCGTCGAAGACGTGCGGTGACGCAAGCACCAGCCAGTCCTCTGGCGCATCGCGGAGCGCGCGTCCCCACTCGGCCAATCCAGACTCTCCGGTGTTGATCTCCTGGCCACTTCCGACCATCGCGACGATCACAGCCCAGTCAGGTGTGCGGGTCATGATGTCGAGGAGGATGGCTGGTTCCGAATGCGCGTCCGGGTCGCGTTCCTTGCGTGCGACTTGTGATGCGTCCCACGCGCGCTGTGCCTCATCGAAGAGGACGACATGGTGGTGTGGAATACGGTCCGGCTTACCGGCGTATTCGTTGCGGAAGCGGTACGCGTGTTCGATGAGCGTGCTCACCTCGCGCGTTGCGTTGCGTTCTGTGCGGCGCCCACTCGCCTTTGCGGACTCGGCAATCGCGGCCTTGATGACCTCGACGAGGGGCCAGTTGCCGGAAAGAAAGACGCCGAGGCCTTCGCTGTTGCCGATGATGTCGGCGGCATGTGCGATCTCGAGCCCCGCGAGCGTCTTGCCGGCGCCGGGCGCACCGGTGATGAAGGCGATGCCGCGACGCTGTTCGTGGCGGCATCGCTCGATAAACCCGAGCACGGTTTCCACAGTGGCGTGGAGGTTGGTGGAGCCGGCGAGTGCGATGTCGCGCACGTCATGCTGCCCGTAGAGCGACTGCGCCGCCTCGATGATGTTGGGCGTGGGCTTGTACGCGCCGTTGGCCCATGCCGCGGGGTTGATGGGAGCTCGGGCTGGGTCGTGGAGGGCGTGCCAGAGCGTGAAGGCGCCGTCTGGGAATCCTGCCTCGTCGGTTGCCGCGACCGGCTGCACGGCGCGGTCTGGTTCGGGCGTTGGGAGACCGACGGGCATCGCGCCGTAGGCAACGAGCATGGGAACGATCACTCGCCGCCGTGAGGGTGCGTGGAAGTCCCGCAGGTCGAGTGCGTACTGCTCGGTCTGCCATCGATCTGCTGACGTGAACGGCTGCACGCCGGTCTTGCATTCGACGATGAAGACGATGTCGTGGGCGACGATGGCGAGATCGATGCGGCGCGCACGCATCGGCACCTCGAACTCCATGAAGCACTGCCAACTGAGTGCTTCTGGCTGCTGACGTGCTGCCTGCAGCGCGAGTCCCTGGAGCATCCGGGTGGTGAGGCGCCACGCGCTGACCGACTCGCGCGTGGGCGTGAGGCCACGTTCGGCGGCGACGGTGGTGAGGAGTCGGGTGGGCTCCTCTTCGTCGATCGCGAGGAAGTCGGAGAGGGGCCGGTCAAACCACGCTGGCATACGGCGGACCTTACGGGACCCGAGGTCGCGTGGTCCATGTGCCAACTCGCCATTCGAGTAGTGGGCCTGCTCGCCTAGTGTCCGGGGCCGCGGGGAGGGGCCTCGCGTGGGGTGGGATGTGGAAGGGGCGAGATGGCGCTGACGCTGACGGAGGGCGCGAAGCTCTCGAATGATGTGCTGCTGGAGGGTGTGGTTGAGACGGTCATCAACGACAGCCCGGTGCTGCAGCGGATGCCGTTCATCGAGATCGTGGGGAACGGGCTGACGTACAACCGCGAGAACGCGGCGGCGACGGCGGCGTTCTACTCGGTCGGTGATGCGTGGGCGGAGGGGACGCCGACGTTCACGCAGGTGACGACGGCGCTGACGATCCTGGGCGGCGACGCGGACGTCGATCACTACCTGGCGAGCACGCGGAACAACGTGCAGGACCTGGAGGCGGCGGTCATCGCGCTGAAGGCGAAGGCGGTGCAGTCGAAGTTCGACGATACCTTCATCAACGGCGACACGAGCGGTGACCCGAAGGCGTTCGACGGCATTGACCGGCTGTGCGTGGCGGGGCAGACGGCCTCGATGGGCACGAACGGGGCGACGATGACGCTGGCGAAGCTGGACGAGGCGATCGACCTGGTGAAGGGCGGGAAGCCGGACATGCTGCTCATGTCTCGGCGGACGCGACGGTCGCTGACCTCGCTGGCGCGCGCGACGGGGTCGGGCGTGGTGGAGCAGGACCGCGACGAGTTCGGTCGGATGGTGCAGTTCTACGACGGCATCCCGATTGGCGTGAACGACTACATCGGCGACGCGAAGACGGTGGGCAGCTCCTCGGACTGCTCCTCGATCTACGCGGTGCAGTTCGGCGAGGGCGGCCTCGTCGGCCTCACCGGGCCGGGCGGTCTGACGATCGAGCGCGTGGGTTCGCTGGAGACGAAGGACGCGACGCGCATCCGCGTGAAGTGGTACGTGGCGGTCGCGCTGTTCAACCAGCTCAAGATCTCGCGCCTGGTCGGCGTGCGGCCGTAGGGAGGGTCGCATGGCGAACGTGCGGATCGATGCGAACGGGGTGCCGAAGGGGGCGGTGTGGGAGCACGCCGCTCCCGTCGCGCATCGGAGTGGGGTGACGGCGGTGGACGCCTCGGAGCCTGCGGGGAGCGCGGGGATCGACTGCGACGGGTACGAGGGGATCGACTTCGACGTGGACGTGACGCTGGGCGGCACGAACCCGCTGGTCGAGGTCGCGCCGATCTACTACGACGCGACGGCGGATGCGTGGTTCCGAGGGCAGTCGGCGTTCTTCACCTCGACCGGCCGGTATCGGGTGCGGGCGGAGGCGCGCGGGGCGCGTGCGTACCTGCGCGTGCTGGCGCTGGGCGGGACGAGCCCGACGCTCTCGCTGTCCGCGTGGGCGGCGCTGTCCTGAGGAGGTGGACGTGAGCATGGAGCTGGCGGCGACCCGGGTGGCCGGGTCGCCGCCGTCGGCGATGCGGTGGTGCTGGCCGGGTGCGGGGGCGCGCGCGGCGAGCCTGGGCGGCGGACGCTCGATGGTGGTGACGGGGGCGGTGCGCGAGGTCGCGGGGCGCTTCGGGGCGAGCGCGGCGGCGCGGCTGGAGGTGGGGACGAGCAACCTGGTGCCGAACCCCTCGTTCGAGCTGGACGTGGCGGGGTGGCTCGCGTTTGGGGGCGGGGGTGCGATCGCGCGCGTGAGCGGCGGGGCGGCCTCGGGTGCGTACTCGTGCGAGGTGACGGCGGCGGGCACCGGCGACGGTGCGCAGTCGAGCGCGCCGTTCGGCGGGGTGAGCGGCGCGACGGCGTACACGATGTCGGTGTCGATCACGGTGCCGAGCGGCAAGACCGTGACGGTGCAGGTGAACGAGTACGACGGCGGCGGGTCGTATCTGGGCGTGGCGCACACGGTGTCGGTGTCCGGCATGGGCGCGGTGCAGCGCGCGTCGATGACGTTCACGACGCACGCGTCGTGCGCGTACCTGGCGCTGTACGCGTACTCGATGTCGGGTGCGGTGACGTTCGAGGTGGACGCGTGGCAGGTGGAGCCGGGGAGCGTGGCGACCTCGTACTGCGATGGTTCGCTGGGCCTCGGCTACACGTGGAGCGGGGCGGCGCACGGTTCGGCGAGCACGCGCGCGACCGCTCGACTGCAGGCGTTCGCAGCGGAGTCGAGCGTGCTGTGCGGGAGCGTCGCGCTGTGGTGGCGACCGGCCTCGGCGGCATCGGGGGCGGGGGATCGGCCGCTGCTGCGCTGGGGTGATGCGACGGCGCACCTCGACCTGCGGTACCGCGACAGCGGGGATGCGTTCCGGCTGACCTCGCAGGTCGCGGGGGCGAGCGCGGACGTCGTCGACTCCGGGGCGCAGACGTTTGCGGCGGGCGACGACCTGCTGGTGGTCGCGAGCTGGGACGAGCGATCGCTGCGGCTGCAGGTGGGCGAGTCGACGCCGGTGGTGGCAGCGCGCGCGGGCGGTGTGCCGGTGATCGCGGAGCCGCTCATCGACCTCGCGAGCGACGGGGCGGGCGTGTATGCGGGCGACGGGCTGGGGCCGGTGCTGTGGTTCTCGCGCGCGCTGACAGCGCACGAGGTTGCGGTGCTGGCGCGCATGTCGCGCGCGCCCGGCTGGCAGGAGGTGGCGTGATGGACCTGGAGACGATGCGGGCGCGCGTGCGCCGCGACCTGCACGACGAGGACGCGGCGTCGGAGCGCTGGACGGACGATGAGATCGATCGACACATCGCGCGGGCGGTGCAGGAGGTCTCGCTGGCCGCGCCGCTGGAGTCGGTGGCGACGCTGACGACGAGCGCGGGGAGCCGCGAGGTGAGCATCGCCTCGCTCGCCTCGCGGGTGGCGGTGGAGGCGGTGGAGTACCCGGGCGGCGAGCAGCCGCCGCGGCTCGTGCCGTTCTCGACGTGGGGGGACACGCTCACGCTGATCGTGGATGCAGCGCCGGCGGCGGGTGAGTCGGTGGTCGTGCGCTACTCGCAGTTGCACACGCTCGACGGCGACGGGACGACGCTGCCGGCGGCGTTGCACGACCTGGTGGCGAGCGGTGCGGCGGCGTTCGCTGCGCTCGAGTGGGCCTCGTATGCGGCGAACCGGGTGAACGTCGGTGGCACGGAGACGTGGCGGAACTACCACGTGTGGGCGCAGGAGCGGCTGGCGGCGTTCGCGAAGGCGCTGGCGAAGCGCGGCCGCGAGCGGCGGCTGCGATCGCACGCGCTGTACCGCCCGGAGCAGGTGGCGACGGGTGCGCGCGCGGTGGAGGGCTGACGCGTGCGCACACTCACCTCGACGTTGCTGGCGGCGCAGCAGGCCGCGAGCGCGGAGCCGTACGTGCGCGTTCGGCTGTCCGACCTCGATGTCGGCGTGCCGCGGCTGCGCTGGACGCGCTGGTACAGCGGCGCGGAGGCGGCGGGGCCGTGCGGCGTCGCGGTCGCGGGCGACGGCGCGCTGCTGCGCGCACGCATCGATGCGGCGACGGGCGCGCTGTCGCATCAGCGCGTGGCGGGGCCGTCGGCCGGGAGCACGTACAGCGCGTGGACGAGCCTCGGCAGCGTGCATGCGGGGGCGCGCGTCGGGTTCGCGGCGGCGGGCACACGCGCGCTGATCGCGACGGTGCGCAGCGGCGGCACGGGCGTGGAGGTGCGCGAGAGCACGGACTCCGGCGCGAGTTTCGGTGCGTCCTCGTTGCTGACGACGACGGGCGGGGCGGTCACGGCGATCGCGTGCACGCTGCAGGCGAGCGGCACGGCGGCGGTGGTGTTCGCGTGGGGCGGCGCGGTGTACGCGATGCGGCGCACGGGCCTCGGCGTGTGGTCGGTGCCCGCGCTGTGGCCGCACGCGCTGGCGAGCGTGAGCGGGCTGGCGGCGACGTTCGAGAGCGACCACCAGGTGATCGTGTCGGGCGTGACGAGCGCCGGTGCGGCGGGGGCGTGGTCGTGCATC
The DNA here is from genome assembly GCA_041674885.1 of Dehalococcoidia bacterium. Classification (GTDB taxonomy): domain Bacteria; phylum Chloroflexota; class Dehalococcoidia; order UBA2979; family UBA2979; genus RH-chloro-G1. The sequence continues at coordinate 7,148 of JBAYUZ010000010.1, read as the reverse complement.
CTCGGTGCGGGCGGGAGCATGCCGCCGGGTGGGTGGTCGGCGCTGCACGAGGTGGCGGGGGCGTCGGCGGGGACGAACGTGTCGTACCTCGCGACGGGGGTGACGTGGGCGGGCGGGCCGCGTGCGACGTTCGTCGAGTCGTACAGCGGGGGCGGCGCGTACCAGCGCCTGCACCTGGCGAGCGGGATCGCGACGACGGCGTTCATCGATCAGGCGTGGCGCGATGCGCAGCCGCTCGACCTCGTCGGTGCGCACGGGGCGGGGTGTGCGGCGACCGGCAGTGATGCGTACCTGGCGACGCCGAGCGGGGTGTGGCACGCGCCGATCAGCGTCGCGGTGAGCGAGATCGGCGACGACGTGATCGAGCTCGACCTGCGGCAGGGGCTGACGTCGGGGCGGCTGCGCTTGGCGCTGCGAAACGACGATGGCCGCTACCTCGACGGCAACGCGCCGGCGGCGCTCGTGCCGGGGGGCGAGCTGTGGGTCGACCCGGGGTACGTCACGACGGCGGGCGCGGAGTCGTCCGAGGGGATGCGGTGGTGGATCACCTCGGTGCGGCGGCGGGCGGCGGGGGGGCGCGCGACGGTGGAGGTGGATGCGGTCGACGGCTGGGGGCTGCTGGGGGCGTGGCGCGCCTCGCGGCAGCTGGCGTGGGCGGGGACAGCCTCGGCGGAATCGGTGATCGCGGACGTGGCGGCGCGTGCGGGGCTGCGGCTGGCATCGGGTGGGACGAGCGCGGAGAGCGCGGCGTGGTCGCCGTCGTTCACGCTGCGCGCGGGGGAGAGCGCGGCGACCGGCATCGAGCGGCTGACCGCGCGGCTGGCGGACGTGGTGCTGATGCGTGGGCTGACGCCGACGCTGCGCGAGCCGCTGGTGGCCGACGCGACGGACTACGCCTACGGCACGAGCCACGCGATCCTCGACGGCCGCGTGGAGGCGGCGCCGCCCGGGCCGGGGTGGACGCGCGTGTTCGGGCGCGGGGTGTTCGCGGAGGCGGTCGACATCGTGGCGCTGCAGGCGGGGGGCGGCGTGGCGGTGGCGGTGGACGACAGCCTGGCGGCGCAGGCGCGTGTGGATGCGCGTGCGACCTCGCTGCTGCGCAAGGCGGCGATCGAGGCGGTGACGGCGGAGGTCGTGGTGCCGCCGAACGTTGGGCAGGAGGTCGGCGACGTCGTCGAGGTCACCTCGGCGGGACTCGGGCTGGTGGCGGCGCGGTATCGGGTGGCGGCGCTGCGGCTGCGCTGGTCGCGCGGGCGGCAGGCGGCGTACGAGCAGACGCTCTCGCTGAGCGCGGTGTAGGGGGGCGGCGATGATCGAGCGTGGTGAGCTGATGGCGTTCGATGCGGGGACGAGGCTGGCGACGGTGCGCTTCGCCGCCTCGATCTCCTCGGTGGTGGCGGGGGTGGCGGTGTCACGTGCGATCGCGGCGGGGGAGATGGTGGCGGGGCGGCGGGTGGCGGTGGCGCTGTTCGGCGCGGGCGACCCGACGGACGCGATGGTGGTGGGGGTGTTCTAGCGAGGCGGATCGGCGCGCCCGGGTCGACCGTGGTGCGGTATAACGAACGTGCATACTCGATGCCCGGTGGTCCCCGGGCAGCCAGTCGAGGAGGGCACGATGCAGCGCAGGACGTTGGTTGCGGCGGTGATCGCGTGGGGCGTGTTCGCGCTGGCGGCGGTGGTGTGGGCGTTTGGGGCGTTCCCGTCGTGCACGGCCGCGACGTGCGACGCGGCGTCGCTGAACGGCGTGCGCGTCTCGATGGTGGTGCTGGGTGGGCTGATCGTCGCGGCGACGGGCGCCTATCTGCGGTTCATGACGCGCTAGGCGCGGGCGGCGGCACCTCGTCGGGTTCGAGGGCGCGGCCGACGGCCCAGACGTAGCCGTCCGGATCGCGCACCATCGCCTCGCGCCAGCCGTGGCCGCGGACGCTCACGTCCTTGAAGAGCGCGCCGGCAGCCCTCGCGCGTTCCGCGAGCGCGCCGGGATCCATGCCGAGCAGGCGGAGCTCCGCGCCGAGCCCACGCACGGCGTCGCTCGCGAGCGGCTCCGCCCACGGGTTCGCCTCGTAGGTGTGGTCGGCGTGCAGCAGCAGCTCGAGGCCGAGCACGCGGAGCGCGGCGAAGTCCGGGTCTTCGTAGTGCACCTGCGCCTGGAGCACCTCGCGGTAGAACGCGAGTGAGCGCGGCACGTCGCGGACGATGAGGTTGACGGTGAACTGCGGCATGAGCCGGCCGTACTCGGGGGCAGGGATCCATGGGTCGCCGGTGCGGAGCTTCATCGTGGCCTCCTCGGTGTGCGTGCACGATACGCCGATGCGGTGGGTGCGGATGGCATCGGCTCGGGGCCGACGGCCGGGCGCGGGGCGGCGTTCGCCGCGCCGCGCCGGACAGTGTTTCACCCACCCACCCGCCCTGTGATGGGCGGTCGCTGAGGGGGCCTTCGCCCGGAGGGCCCCCAGAGCCCCACGGGGGCTGCGCCCCTCGACCCGCGCGGGGGCACGCTGACGACGGCGCGACGGCTGCTGCGGCGGACGTGCCTCGATGTGCATCGCGGTACGAACGTGCGTTCGGTATACTCGCGGGCATGGATGAAGCCACGCGCGGCCCACTGGGGCGGACGCAGACTCCCGACGACGCGAACCTCGAACCGACGCTGCGGCCTCGGCGGCTGGATCAGTACGCCGGGCAGGAGGCGGTGAAGGAGAGCCTGCGCATCTCGATCGCGGCGGCGCAGGCTCGGCAGGAGCCGCTCGACCACATCCTCATCTACGGGCCTCCGGGTCTGGGCAAGACGACGCTCGCGATGATCCTGGCCGCCGAGATGGGCGTGTCGATCCGCGTGACGGCGGGCCCGGCGATCGAGCGCACCGGCGACCTCGCCTCCATGCTCACCTCGCTCCAGACCGGCGACATCCTGTTCGTCGACGAGATCCATCGCCTGCCTCGCGTGGTCGAGGAGATGCTGTACCCGGCGATGGAGGACTTCGCGCTGGACATCATCCTGGGCAGCGGGCCGCAGGCGCGCGATGTGCGGCTGAAGCTGAACCACTTCACGTTGATCGGCGCGACGACGCGGTACGCGCTCATCTCGCAGCCGCTGCGTGATCGCTTCGGCAGCACGTACCGTCTCGACTTCTACGACGAGGAGGCGCTGACGCGCATCGTGCGGCGGTCGTCCGATGTGCTGAAGGTCGCGGTGGATGAGGACGGCGTTGGCGAGATCGCGCGCCGGTCGCGTGGCACGGCGCGCGTGGCGAATCGGCTGCTGCGTCGGCTGCGCGACTACGCGCAGGTCGAGGGCGACGGCGTCGTCACCGGGCCGCTGGCGCGGGCGGCGCTGGAGCAGCTGCAGATCGACGCGATGGGCCTCGACTCCATGGATCGCGAGCTGTTGCGCGTGCTGATCGAGCGGTTCAATGGCGGCCCCGCCGGACTCGAAACGCTCGCGGCGGCGGTGTCCGAGGAGTCGGACACGATCATGGATGTCTACGAGCCGCACCTGTTGAAGATCGGCTTCCTGCAGCGCACACCTCGGGGCCGGGTGGCGACGCGGCTTGCGTATGACCACCTGGGCATGGAGGCTCCGCACGCGGCATCATCGCCGCAGGCACCGCTGTTTGAAGTGGGGGGCGCATGAGCGGTCGGACTCGGATCTCGTCGGGCAGTCCGTGGGAGAGCGGGATCGGCTACTCGCGGGCGGTGAAGGTCGGCGACCACGTGTGGGTGTCCGGCACCACCGGGACGCACGCGGACGGCACGGTGCCGGAGGGCGCGATCGCGCAGGCGCGCGTGGCGCTGGGCGTGATCCAGCGCGCGCTGAGCGATGCCGGTGCGGCGATGGGCGACGTGGTCGCGGTGCGCGCGTACCTGGTCGACATCACCGAGTGGGAGGCGGTCGGCAGCTGCCTGGGCGAGAAGTTCGGCGAGGTGCGCCCGGCGCTGGTGATGGTGCAGGTCGCGGCGCTGATCTCGCCGGAGCACCGCGTGGAGATCGAGGTCGAGGCGGTCATCGGCTCCGCGTAGCGTGAACCTCGTACGTATGCGCGAAGGCCGCGAGGTAACACCCTCGCGGCCTTCGCTGTGTCTGCGAGGTTCACGCCGCCTGGTGGAAGCCTCGGATCTGCTCCTGCGTGAGCGGTGCAACCTCCGTGACGTTGGCGTTCCTGCGCGTGATGTCACCGGCCATTGCGGTGGCGGCGCGGGCGTTGGGTGCCTCCAGGAACGCGTACGTGGTGTGGTTGTCGTGCTGGCCGGTCGCGCACGCGAAGCGCCATTGCTGGAGCGCGGCCGTGCCCTGCCCCGCGATCTCATCAAGCATCGAGAGACACTCCTCCGGCGTGTGCGTTGATTCGACCATGAACTGTGGCATGTATCCCCTCCGTCGCGTTCGCTCGTCTGAGCCGCGCAACGGTAACGCCGCTCGTATCGCGCGCACGTGACCGTGCGGGTGGTATCGCTCTCGATGGCGCGACGGGTTCTGGGGGCCACGCGCGAGCACGGCGCGTCAGGGGCTGGGCGGTGCCATGGGGGCGTCCTCGCGCGCATCGTCGGGGCCGGGCGGCGGGGTCGTCTCGTACTCGGGGGTCGAGGGGGCGGCGGGGGACGGCGATGCGTCGGAGACGCCCGGGGCGCCGGATGCGCTCGTCGATGCGGTCGCGTCGCCTGCCTCGGTGCGCTCGGCCTCGCTGCGTGCGGCGCGCTGCTGCTCCCACGACTCGCGGCCAGCGGCGGTGGCGGCCCTGGCGACATCCGCGAGTTGATCGGCGGCGACACGCGCGGCCTCGGCTGCGCTGCGTGCAGCGATCGCGAAGTCGTCGGCGGCACGGCGGGCGCGCTCCGCGAGGTCGTCGCTGCTGCCGGCGGCGAAGGCAGTGTCGGCGGCGGCGTTGCCTGTGGCGGTGCTCGTGCCGGGCTCGGGGGCGGGGAGCGAAGTGGGTGCGTTCGAGGCGGGGGCGTCGGCGGGCATGATCACCCACAGCGCGAGGTAGAGCAGCAGGCCGGCGCCCCAGACGAGCGTGAGCAGGATGGCAACGATGCGGACGACGGTGACGTCGTAGCCGTACTGCCGCGCGATGCCGGCGCAGACGCCGCCGATCATGTGGTTGGTGGTGTCGCGGGAGAGCCGCGCGGGGGTGGGTGGTTGCTGCTGCATATGGCATCGCCTCCACACCGATCGTACGCGCGGTGTGGAGGCGATGTGTGAGCGGCCTGTGAACGGCGCGCCATGCCTCGACTGTTACGCCGAGGCAGGCTCGGGTGCCGGGGCGAGGTGTGGTGCGAGCGCGGGCGCCCACGTGATGTCGGTGCGCACGCCGGTGAGCAGGTCACGGTGCGTGTGGTGGCCGAGGATCGCGAGGATGAGGCGGTCGCGTCGGCGCATCGCGGCGGTGCGGATCAGGCGTTTGCGCGCGACACGCCTCAGCAGCGGGTCGAGCTCCGTCTGCAGCGCGACGCCGGAGCGGTCGCCACCGGCATCGCCGAACGCGACGCGCGGCGTCTCCGCGAGGTCATGCAGCGTGCGGTAGATCATGTCCACGTAGTCGACGTGCAGGCGGACACCGCCGCCCTGCAGGAGGTCGAGGAGGTAGGCGCGCGCCTGCTCCGGGAGCTCCCACACGGCGCCGGGCTGCACCGCGATGTCGCGCGCCTCCTCGACGTTCTCGAGGACGGCGATCGGGTTGCCGGAGAGCTCGAGGATGCGCGAGAGCTGGGTGAGGGCGCGGTTGAGCTCGGCGATCGACTCGCGCAGCGGCTCGATGTCGGAGACGCCCCAGAACTGCTTGGGCCGCGGCAGGTTGGGGTAGAGCACGAACGGGATCATGCGGTACGGGTTCTCGCGTGCCTCCACGCGCGTGCCCTGCGCCCAGAGCTCGAAGGTCGTGTCCGTCCACGCCTCGATGACATCGATGGCGGAGGGGGTGCGGCCGGCGGTGCGCTTCGGCGTGATGCCGAGGCGCGCGACCGCCTCGTCGACGGGCAGGCGGTAGCGCGAGGCGACGCGGGTGAGGCGACGCACGTCGTCGCCGGCCCACCACGCGTACAGGCCCTGCACGTCGGGCGCGGCAACGACGACACGCTTCGCGGCGCCGTCCCACGCGACCTTGAACGCACCGTCGCCGAGGACCGCCGTGTCGACCTCGGTCTCCAGGTCGAGGCGCGCGATGTCGTTGTCCTGCCACACGTCGAGCAGCTCGCGCTGCGCCTCGGCGGCACGGCGGCGCGACTCGGCGCGGCCGTCGGCGGCGACGGTCGTGGGTGCGTGGTCGGTGACGAGGTAGGACGCGCCCTTCTCCACGACGGCACGCGCGTAGTTGAAGGTCAGCGTGCGCTCACGGAGGCGTGGGGCGGGAGCGCCGCGACGGCCCTCGTAGTAGTCGAGGTACTCGCGATAGCGACGCAGGCGGTCGAGGTCGCGGTTGTGGATGGCGCGGGCGATCGACTCGGTCACTGGCAGTGTTCCTCTCGGGTGCGTGCGACCTGCAGGACGCGGAAGACGGTGCGCCGCGAGACGCGGAAGCGCGCCGCGATCTCGTCGATCGGCAGGCAGGTGGTGCGATGGATGCGACGGATCTCCTCGTCACGGACGACGTTGATCATCGAGCGCGCGCCGCCGGGCTGGTCGTAGCGACAGCGCGGGAGCGGGCACGACAGGCAGGAGGCGAACAGGTCGCATCCCTCGTCGCGGTAGTCCATGTGCTCCGGCAGCGCATCCTCGCGCGGCGGGTGCACATCGATGGGTGCGCAGGTGATCGACGACTGCGCGTCGAGGCGTGGTGGCAGTTCGGTGATCACGCAGAACTCCGTTCGTGCGTGGACGGCGCTGCGAGACGGCCGCGCGCCGCGCGCGCCGCCTCGCCCCGGCGAGCGGCCCACACCGCCAGTGCCAGGCTCATCAGGTAGTCGTCGTGCCCCTCCGCGGCATCGACGGCGAACTGCATCGTGCGGTCGGGGCGGTACGCGACCCGCGCGCGTTCGAGCTGGCGGCGCACCTCGACGGCCTGCGCGGAGCCGTCGCCGCGGTAGAGGCGGAGACGGCCGGAGTGCGCGGCGGCGAGGAGGCGGAAGCCGAGGCGCGACTTGCGCTCCGCGCTGAACACGAACGGCTCCACGACCTCGCGGCCGAGGCGCGCGGCGAGCAGATCCGCGACGGG
>JBAYUZ010000009.1:0-40308 GCA_041674885.1 Dehalococcoidia bacterium | reverse complement strand
GCACCCGATCCTCGATCCCGACGACCGGGAGGGATCGATCGCGCGCGGGTTCGCGGCGGTCGCCTCGGCGGCTCGTGACTAGGTGAGGGGCACGGGCGGCGCGATCAGCGGCTGAGCGTGTCCGCCATCACCGCCAGGAACAGCGCTGCCAGGTAGTACGTCGAGAACTTGTAGACCGCGAACGCGCCGCGCTTGCCCGGCTGACGCAGCAGCCAGACCGCCGCCGCGATGAACAGCCCGCCGCCGATCAGCGCCGTGCCGAGGTAGATCGGCCCCAGCCCCGACACGCCCGCGAACAGCACCGTGAGGGCCGTCAGCATGATCGCCCAGAACACGATCTGCACCTTCGTCGCGCGCTTGCCCTGTACGACCGGAAGCATCGGCACACCCGCCGCGCGGTAGTCGTCCTCCAGAACGATCGCGAGCGCCCAGAAGTGTGGAGGCGTCCACCAGAAGACGATCAGGAACATGAAGATCGGCTCCAGCGACCACATGTTCCCGGTGACCGCCGTCCAGCCAATGAGCGCCGGGGCAGCGCCCGCTGCTCCGCCGATCACGATGTTCTGGGTGGTGCGCCGCTTCAGGATGTACGTGTAGATGATGACGTAGAAGCCGATCGCGCCCAGCGTCAGCAGCGCCGAGAGCAGGTTCACCACCGCGACCATCCACACCGTCGCCACGACGCCGAGCGCGAGCCCGAACCAGAGCGCTCCCGCCGACGACACCATGCCCCTCGGCAGCGGGCGGCGGCGCGTGCGCGCCATGCGCTGATCGATGTCGCGGTCGGCGTACTGGTTGATCGCGTTCGCGCTGCCGGCTGCGAGCGCGCCGCCGAACAGCGTCGCCACCACCAGCCAGGTCGAGGGCCATCCGCCCTGCGCCAGCACCATCGCCGGCAGCGTCGTCACGAGCAGCAGCCAGATGATGTTCGGCTTCGTGAGCGCGATGTAGCCGCGCACCGTCTGCATGAGCGGGCTAGGCACCGGCCGACTGCTCCTCGTGCGTGCGCGTGCGGGCGCCGGCCGAGGTGGGCTGCGCATCCTCGGACGCCTCGCCGTACCACGCGGCGACGGTCGTCACGATCAGCACCGCCCAGATCGTGGCGGCCAGCGCCAGGTGCGTCACCCGCGCCGCCGCCGAGAAATCGGTCCAGATGTTCAGCGCGCCCACCAGCACCTGCGCGCCGTACAGCCATACCAGCGCCCATGCGCCGCGCTGCAGCCCCGGCGCCTGCCGCCGCAGCGCGAGCGCTGCCCAGCCGAGCACCGCGCCCTCGATCACCACGGAGAGCCGGTGCACCCACTGGATCGTCTGCGCCAGCCCGCCATCCACGAAGGGCGTCGGTGCCGCGCTGCAGCCGGGCCATGAGATGCACGAGGTGCCGGCGCCTGTCTTCACCACGTACGCGCCCCAGATGAGCACCACGTACGTCACCACGGATGCCACCAGCAGCGTGCGCAGCACCGAGGCGCGCTCCGGCGTGATCACCGCCGTACGACGGTCGTCGCGCCACGCGATCGCGGTCATCGCCGACACCGCCGCCAGCAGCAGCAGCGCCGTGGACATGTGAGACGTCACGACCCAGGGCGGAAGCTCGCGCTCAACCGTGATCTTGCCCAGGTACGCCTGCACCAGCAGCACGATCACGGACATGCTCGCCAGCTGCACCAGGGCGCGGTCGCGTCGGCGGGTCGCGTAGGTCGCCGCGGCCAGCCCATAGACCAGCACGCTCACGATGACGGCGACGGTGCGGTGCGAGTACTCGACGATCGCGGTGCGCTCCAGCGGCGGCACCCACGCCCCGTGGCACTGAGGCCAGTCGGGGCAGCCCAGGCCCGATCCCGTGGTGCGCACGAAGGCTCCGACCGCGATCAACAACAGCGTGGCGACGACCGTGGTGGCCGCCAGCGTTCGGTACAGTCGAGGATTCATGCCCGCATGCTACTCGCTCCCACGGCTGCGCTCACCTGCGCCGCCCGTTATCGCCTCGTCGTGCTCCGCTCGCGCGCGAAGTCCGGATCCGCCTCGGCCAGCCGCTCCTCCAGCAGCTCCAGCTGGCGCGAGACCGCGCGCAGCCGGGCCTGCAGCCAGAGCAGGTAGCCGAAGAGCCCCGCCCAGAAGACGGCAAAACCCGCGAACAGGTAGCCGAGGTAGTCCACTACTCGCCCTCCCGGCGGTCGAGCGCCGCCCGCAGCGCCGTCGCGCGCGCCCCGATGCCCTCAGTCTCTGCGCGCAGCACGATCAGCCACACCGTGAGCAGCACGATCGCCAGCATCGAGAGCCCCAGCACGATCTGCATGCCCATCGGCAGCGCGCCCTCGACCACGATCGGCTGCGGGTGCAGCGTGCGCCACCAGCGCACCGACATGTTGATGATCGGGATGTCGAGGAACGCGACGATCGCGTAGACGGCGGAGTACCTCGCGGCCTGCTCGTCCAGCTCATCCGCCAGGCTGCGCGCCAGCAGGTACGCCGTGTAGAGCAGGAACAGGATCAGCGTGCTGGTGATGCGCGCATCCCACGCCCAGTAGGTGCCCCAGATTGGCTTCCCCCAGATCGCGCCGGTCGTGAGCATCATGAACGTGAACAGCACACCCACCGTCGCTGCACCGCGCGCGACCGCATCGAAGCGCATGTCGCGCGTCCACAGCAGCCCCACCGACGCCGCGAACACGACCGCGAACGCGAAGTAGCCCGAGATCGCGGACGGCACGTGGATGTACATGAGGCGCTGGACCTCGCCCTCCACGACCTCGCGAGGCGCCACGACCACCGCGCCCACCAGCATCGCGAGCATCAGCGCGCCGACCACGGGCGGCAGCACCAGCCAGCGCCAGCCGTAGATCCACTTCGTCGTTTGCAGGACCAGTCGAGTCATCGGCTCATCGCTCCACTGCCAGCGGGAACAGCAACGCGCTCGCGATCAGGCTCCACAGCGTGAACACCACCAGCAGCAGCGTCCACGGCGCGCTCCCGGCGGGCAGCTCCAGCGCGGCGTCCGTGGCACGCACGCCCGCGATGAGCAGCGGCACCAGCAGTGGCAGCGAGAGCACCGGCAGCAGCACCTCGCGCGCACGCACCCGCGCGCCCAGCGTCGACAGCAGCGTCGTCAGGCTCACGTAGCCCACCGTCCCCACCGTGACATCCAGCAGCAGCACCGGCGAGATCAGCGTCTGGTTGAACAGGATAGTCGCCAGCAGCATCACCGCCACCTCGACCGCCAGCAGCGCGAGGCAGTTCGCCAGCACTTTCCCGGCGTACAGCGCCGTCCGCGGCACCGGCGCCAGCAACAGCGCGTCGAAGGTCCCCTGCTCCACCTCGTCCGTGAACGCGCGCGAGCACGCGATCGTGCCCGCGAATAGGAAGGTCACCCACAGCACCCCCGGCAGCAGCGGCCGCACCTCGTCGCCGACGAGGTCGAAGGCGAACGCGTACACCAGCAGGCTGATCGCCGCGAACGTCGCCGCCGAGAGCCATCCGCTGCGGTGCCGCCACAGCAGCCGCAGATCCTTCTCCAGCACCGCCGCGACCGCGCTCATCGGCGCACCGCCTCGCGCGTCGCGACCTCGGCCATCACGCCCGTGCCCTCGACCGCCTCGATGCGGCCGCGGTGGAGCGTCACGCGGGCCTCGGCCCACTCCGCAGTGCGCGCCAGCTGGTGGGTCGCCGCCAGCACCGTGACGCTGGGCGCGCGCAGCAGCTCGGCATCAAGCAGCGCCAGCCCCTCGGCGTCGAGGCCCGTCTCCGGCTCGTCGAGCAGCAGCACCCGGGGGTCATGCACCAGCGCGCGCGCGATCGCGAGCCGCTGGTGCATCCCGCGTGAGAGCACGCGCGTCGGCTCATGACGCCGACGCCACAGGCCTACCCGCTCCAGCAACATCGAGGCGCGTGCCTCGCCGTCCTCCACGCCGTACAGGCGCGCGAAGAAGCGCAGGTTCTCCAGCGGGGTCAGTTCCTCGTACACCATCGGGCTGTGCGCGAGCACGCCGATGCTGCGGCGCAGCCCCGCCGCGTCGCGTTCCGCCTCGTGCCCCGCGATCGCGAACGAGCCGTCCGAGGCCGCGGCGAGCGTCCCCAGCACCGCGAGCAGCGTGGACTTGCCCGCGCCGTTCGCACCGGTGAGCGCGACCTTCGCGCCGGCCTCGATGCTGCATGTCACGCGATCGAGCACCGTCGTGCCGCCGTAGCGCTTCGTGAGCGCGCGCATCTCGATCGCGGTGCTCATGTGCGGCGCACCTGCAGCGCGGCGAGTGCGCCCACGGCGAGCACGCCCAGCGCGACCGCCGCACCTGTGGCCGCCCCGCGCTGCGACGTGAGCGGGTTCGCCGCCTGCAGCCCGGACAGGCCGCGCAGCTGCACGACCATGCTCTCGCCCTCTGCGGCTGCCGAGGTGCGCCGCGTGACCTGCCAGCGCTCGCCCCCGGCGTCGACGGGCTTCGCCACCTCAGCGTTTGCGAGCGGGCGAACCCCGCCCACCAGCGAGGTCGGGGCGTGTACCTCGACCACGGCGGTGGGGAGCGGTGCGGTGACCCGCAGCGCGTACTCGCCCGCGCGCACGTCGTACTCCACCAGCAGCCGCGTCGTTACCGTCGTTTGCCCGGGACGCAGTGGCTGCGTCGTCACGACCACTCCCTGCTCCAGATCCGCGCTGCCATCGAAGGACTGCTGTGCGTCCACCGCGACCGCACCGTCCGGCGTCGGCAGGCGCAGCGTGCGCCGATCGGCACCACCGACGTACACGCGATCGCCCGCGCTCTCTACGACGTCCTCGCGGCGGAGTTGCAGCCGTGCCGTGGCGCCGTCGATGCCCTCGACGTAGACCGTGGTGCGCGCGATGCGCAGCGAGGGGCGGGCGTCGGTCGTCTCCCAGACGGTGATCGTGCGGTCGACGGTCGGCGCCTCCGCTCCCAGCAGCACCGGCACGGGATCGAGGTAGGGCACGCCCGCGTACTCGGTGCGCAGCAGGTAGGTCACCGTCGCGTCGGCCGGCGCCGCAAAGCGGAACGTGCCGTCGCGCGTCTCGATCGACTGCGCGCCGATCTGCCCGTTCGGCAGCACCGCGATCAACTGCATCGTCACGACCGGCGTCGGTGCACCCGCCGTGCCGTTCCGCACGATGCCGCTCACCGTGCCCATCACGGCCGTCGGCGTCACAGAGGGCGCTACTGCGGGCGCTGTGGGCGTCGGGGTGGGCGAGGGGGGCACAGGCGCCTGGGCACCCGCCTCGTTCGCAAGGAAGGCGAGCGCACAGGCGGCCACCGCGGCTGCAGCGGCGAGCCGCCTCATCGTGACGCCTCGCGTCCGGCGTTCCCGTGCAGCTCGACGCCGCGTGCCTGGAGCGTTTCCGTCACCTCGCGCAGTCGGGGCGCGATCGCGCGCCGCGCGACGGCACGGTCGTCCGCCGAGATTCGTCCTGCGGCCGCATCCTCATCGATCTCCACCAGCTCATCGAGCAGTCGACGCCGCTCCTCGCGCAACGCCGTCTCGTCCGCCTCCGCCTCACGCGGCGAAGCCGCGACGCCGCGCGGCAGCACGATGAGCGCCGCAGCCACGAGCGCGAAGCCGAGCAGCACCGCCCACTCCATCAGCGCCCATCCCCGTCGCGCACCTGCTCGTCGAGCCAGCGCTCCTCGGCGGCGTCGAGCGTGCGCGCGGGGGGCGCGCTCGCCGTGCGTCGCAGCCGCAGCAGCACGAACGCACCGCCCACCGCGACCACCAGCAACGATCCCCCGACCCAGGCGAACAGCACGAGGTTGAACCCGCTGCGCGGGACGTCGGCGAGCACGCGCTGGCCGTAGCGACCCTGGAAGTAGGCGATGATCTCCGTGTCCGATTGGCCCTGCGCGACGCGATCGCGGACCTCGCGTCGCATGTCTGCGCAGAGAATCGTGTCGCAGACGTCGAGGCGGAGATTGGTGCACTGCGGGCACAGCAACCGCTGCTCGATGTGCAGCGCGCGCGTGTCATCCGCGCTCTGCGCCCGTGCAACCTCGACGCCGGCGAGGCTCCACGCGAGCGCCGCCAGCACCACCGCCACCACGATCCAGCGCGCACGCACCGCGTGCATCGTGCTCACGCCTGCGCCAGCGCGCCGCGCTCGGCCGCTGCCGTGCGCTGTGGCGCCGCCCCGACCAGCGGCATCCACGCGAAGATGCCGCCGACGACGTAGATCGCGCCTCCGATCCAGAGCCACACGATCAGCGGGTTCACGAAGACATGGAAGTCCGCCCGCCCCGATTCGTCCCAGCCCTGCACGAAGACATAGAGGTCGTCCGCGGGCGTCGTGTGCAGCGCGACGACCGCTGTCGGCTGCTCCGGGAAGTTCGCGAAGCGCCGCCTTCCTGGCTCCAGCACCGCCTCAACGCTGCCGTCGTGGCGCTCGACGACCAGGCGCGCGAAGACTTCGGTCTCAATGCCGTTCTCATGGCCCTCGCGCTGGAACAGCCCCTCATAGGAGATCGTGCGCCCGCCGGCCTCGAACGTTTCGCCCGGCTCGACGCTCACGCGCTCCTGCTGCTGGTAGACGCTCGACCCGACCACGGCGACCGCCATCACCGCCACGCCAAGGTGGACGAGGTAGCCGCCGTACCGCCGCTGGTCGCGCGCGAACAGCCACGACGCTGTCGAGACCCACGCGAGGCCTGCTGCGTGCGCGCCTCGTGCGCCCAGTGCGTACTCGCGCAGCGTCGCGACGACGACTGCGACCGCAGATGCCACCGTGACGAGTCCCCACGCGTGGCGCAGTCCCAGTGCGAACAACATGACGGCCGCCAGCAGCGCGCCGCCAAGCGGCGCCGCGAACCGCCTCGCGATCGTCGCGTTCGAGGCGCGGCGCCACGGCAGCACCGTGCCGACGGCGATCAGCGCGATCGTGAGCGCCAGCAGCGGGCCGGCCACGCGGTTGTAGAACGGCGGCCCCACCGTGATCTTGGAGTCGACGAAGAGCTCGGAGAACACCGGGAACAGCGTCCCGCCCAGGACGACCAGCGTCAGCGCCGTGAACAGATAGTTGTTCACGATCATGCTGCTCTCGCGCGACGCCAGCGACTCGAAGTCGTGCTCCGCGCGCAGGAACGGCGCGCGCCACGCCATCAGCCCCAGCGCGAGCACGAGCGTGACCGCGAGCACGACGAGGAAGTACGCGCCGACGTTCGACTGCGCGAACGAGTGGACGGAGTCCACGAGGCCGCTGCGCACGTTGAACGTGCCGAACACCGCCAGCCCCCACGCCGCCACCACCAGCGCAAGGTTCCACAGCTTCAGCATCCCCCGCCGCTCCTGCACCATCATCGAGTGCACGAACGCGGTCATTGGGAAGAGCGGGAGCACGGCCGAGTTCTCGACGGGGTCCCAGCCCCAGTAGCCGCCCCAGCCGAGCACGGTGTACGCCCACCAGCCGCCCAGGAAGTTGCCGACGCTCAGGATCAGCCACGAGGCGAGCGCCCACGTCCGCACCGACCGGAGCCACGCGCCGTCCAGCCGCCCCGACCAGAGCGCCGTCATCCCCAGCACGAACGGGATCGAGGTGCTGACCAACCCGGACAGGAGGAACGGCGGGTGCACGAGCATCCCGCGATCCACCAGCAGCGGGTTCAGGCCGACGCCGTCCGGGGGTGTGACTTCGCTCACGTGGAACGGGGAGGCGAAGAAGGCAAGCGCGGTGAGGAACACCGCCAGGCTCGCGCCGCACAGCGCCGTCGCTTGCGCGCTGCCCCACGGGATGCGCGGCAGCGTTCGCCACGCGAACAGCGCCATGAACAGCGACATCGACCATGTCCAGAACAGCAGCGAGCCCGGCTGCTTGCTGTAGAACGAGGCCCACTTCATCACCGTCTGCATCTCGCGAGAGGAGACCGAGGCGACGTACGCCATCGAGAAGTCGTCGCGGAGCAGGCCGACGCCCAGCGTCACCGCCGCGGCGGTCGTGAACAGTGCGGTCGCCATCAGCGCGCGGCGTGCCGCGGCGACCAGCCTCGGCTGGTGCAGCCAGAGTCCCAGGCATGCCGCGCCGCATGCGAACAGCGCCGTCGCCAGCGCGGTGAGGATCGAGGCCGCGCCGACCGTGGCGCCCGGATTCACCGGCCTATCGCCGGGGGGGTGCCGGTGGGGCTCGCGTCGTAGAAGGCGTTCTCGTGCTTGATGATGACGGAGGAGGCCTTGAGCCGATTCGGCCCGTCCGCCTTGCCCTCGATCACTACGAACGCGCCGGGGCCGAACAGGTCGGGCTTCACCCCGCTGTAGACGATATCCATGCGCTCGCCGTGGTCGCCCTGGATGGTGAACAAGGTCGGCCGACCGCGCTCCTCGACCACGGTGTCGCCCAGCACGCGGCCGCCCACGCGCCAGCTCGCGCCCTCGCGATCCGTCTGCTTCGCGAACTCCTCGGGCGTGGCGTAGTACGACATCGAGTCGCCCGCGGCGGAGACCGCGAGGCCGGTGATCGCCAGCGTGGCGACCACCAGCACCCCCACGAGCTTCGCGCGCCGCGATGTGAGCATTCGGCCGATCATCGTCGCTCCCCCGCGCGATCCAGCATCTCGCGCAACTGCGCCTCGGTCAGTGCGCCGATGAACTTGCGGTCGGTCTGCAGCCCCGCGCGTAGTACGAACGCCGTGGGCAGCGTCTGCACGCCGTAGGCGAGGTAGGTCTTGCCGCCCGGGTCGGTCACCAGTGGGAAGGTGAGCCGCTGCGCCTCCGCGAACCGTCGCGCATCCTGCTCGGCGTCCCAGATGTTGACTCCGACGAACGTGTACCCGCGGTCGCGGTACTCGCCCGCGAGCCGCTGGATGACAGGGGCCTCCTGCGCGCAGGGGGCGCACCACGAGGCCCAGAAGTAGACGAACACCGGGCCGTCCGCGTGCTCCACCAGGCGGAAGGTTCCGCCGCCCTGCAGCAACGGCAGTTCGAACGCCGTCGGATCGCCGAGCGCGGTCGCCGAGGCGTCCTCGGTGGTTCGGCCGCGGGCCAGTGCGACAGCCAGCACCACCAGCAGCGCCACCACGAGGATGCCCGCGACGAGGACGATCGTCCGCCGCTGGCGCACGGGGGCCGCTACTGCTGCGGTCATCGGTGATCGAGGCTATCCCGGCACCCGAGGCCGATCAACTCGCACCTATCCGTAAGCGCAAAGTCCGCCTACGTGTGACCTCGGCCTCGGCTGTCACGCCAAACGTCCCGCCTGGGTCGTGACGATCGACCGTGCCTTAAGGCACTTGTGCACAAGTCAAATGCTTGACCCATCCAAGCGCCGATGTTACTGCTAGTCACGGTTTGCCCACCCCATCGCTGGGGCTGTGGGCACGCGACGGCATGTCAGGGGGGTCCGGTGACGCGCATTCGTTCGGTTCGCAGCAGCCTGTCTCGACGGTTTGCCCTCCTCCTCGGTCTCAGCCTCCTCCTCGCACTCACCGTGAGTTGCGACGCGCCGATGAGCACGGCGGTCATCAAGGGCTCCGACAACGCCGCGATCTGGGGGCCTTACAACCTGATCATGTGGCTCGCCGGCATCGTCTTCGTCGTGATCATGGCCATCACGGCGATCTTCACGCTGATGTTCCGTGAGCGCCCCGGCCGCGAGGCCCAGCAGATTCACGGCAACACCCGGCTTGAGGTCATCTGGACGATGATCCCCGTCGCCATCGTCGTTGCGATCACCGTTCCCACCATCAGCACCATCCAGGCCCAGTCCGCTCCGCCTCCCGCCGACGCGATGAAGGTCATTGCCATCGGTCACCAGTGGTGGTTCGAGTTCCAGTACCCCGACCTGGGCATCAGCACCGCCAATGAGCTGCACCTCCCGGTTGACAAGCCCGTCCACTTCGAGCTCCGCTCGGCCGACGTCATCCACTCGTTCTGGGTGCCGCAGATCGCCGGCAAGGTGGACATGGTCCCGGGCCACACGAACTTCCTGACGTTCACCGCCACCGAGGCCCGTCCTGAGCCCTACCTGGGCCAGTGCGCCGAGCTCTGCGGCTTCAGCCACGCGAACATGCGCTTCCGCGTCTTCGTCGACGCACAGTCGGACTTCGACAGCTGGTCGAAGAGCGTCGCCGCGAAGGCTGTGACACCCGTGAGCCCGCTCGCGAAGCAGGGCCAGGAGATCTTCAACCGCAGCGCATGCATCGGCTGCCACACCGTCAACGGCACGGCGGCGCAGGGGAAGACCGCGCCCGACCTGAGCCATGTCGGTGCGCGCACGACGATCGCGGCGGGCATCCTTGTCAACAACGAGGCGAACCTCACCCGGTGGATTCACAACTCGGCGGACGTGAAGCCGGGTTCGCTCATGCCGCCCATGGCGAAGTCGGCCGGCGGCGCTCTGAGCGACGAAGAGATCAAGGCCGTGGCCGCATACCTGCTGGAGCTCAAGTAGCCCCACACGACCGCGCATGAGCAGCGCCGACGAGGGCCTCACGCCCGGCGCCGGCTTCAGGAGGCGATGAGATGGCCACGATTGCAGGCACGCTGACCCAGCCCGCGTCCAGCGGCATCTGGTCCTGGATCACGACGGTCGACCACAAGCGCATCGGCGCGCTGTACGGCGTCACCGCCTTCATCTTCTTCATGTGGGGCGGCTTCCAGGCGCTGCTCATCCGCACCCAGCTCGCCGTCCCCCACGGCGTCGTCATCGACGCGAAGCTCTTCAACGAGCTCTTCACCATGCACGCCCTGACGATGATCTTCCTGGCGGTCATGCCGCTGGGCGCATCGTTCACCAACTACCTGCTGCCGCTCATGGTCGGCGCGCGGGACGTGGCCTTCCCGCGCCTGAACGCCCTGTCCTACTGGGTCTTCCTGTTCGGTGGCCTGCTGCTCACGAGCAGCTTCTTCTTCGGCGCTCCGGACGGCGGCTGGTTCAACTACGCGCCGCTCTCCTCGAAGCAGTATTCGCCGGGCCCCGGCATCACCTTCTACGCCGTTGGCCTGCTGATCCTCGGTGTCTCGTCGCTGATGGCCGCGCTCAACTTCGCGACCACCATCATCAACATGCGCGCCCCGGGCATGACGATGATGCGCCTTCCGGTCTTCGTCTGGATGTCGCTCATCATCTCCTTCCTGCTCATCCTGGCCCTCCCGCCGCTCACCGTGGCGCTGCTCCAGCTCCTGTTCGACCGCGAGTACGGCACGCACTTCTTCATCGCCTCTGAAGGTGGCGACCCGATCCTCTGGCAGCACCTGTTCTGGATCTTCGGTCACCCGGAGGTCTACATCCTGATCCTCCCCGCGATGGGCATTGTGTCCGAGGTCATTCCGGTCTTCTCGCGGAAGCCGCTGTTCGGCTACCCCGCGATCGTCTTCGCCGGAGTCGCGATCGCATTCCTCGGCTGGGCCGTGTGGAGCCACCACATGTTCACCACGGGCATGGGCGCCGTGCCGAAGACGATCTTCGCGACGAACACGATGATCATCGCCATCCCCACGGGCGTGAAGATCTTCAACTGGCTCGGCACGATGTACGGCGGCAGCCTGCGCCTGAACACGGCGATGAGCTTCTCGATCGCTTTCATCGCGCTCTTCACCATCGGCGGCATCTCCGGCGTCATGCACGCCTCCCCGCCGGTCGACATGCAGCACCAGGACACCTACTTCGTCGTCGCCCACATCCACTACGTGCTGGTCGGCGGCGCGGTGACGGCAATCTTCTCCGGCATCTACTACTGGTTCCCGAAGATGACGGGCCGCTTCCTGGACGAGCGCCTGGGCATGCTGCACTTCTGGCTCTGGTTCTTCGGCGTGAACCTCACGTTCTTCCCGATGCACTACCTGGGCCTGCTGGGCATGCCGCGCCGCATCTACACCTACGACGCCGGTCTCGGTTGGGGCCTCTGGAACATGGTCGAGACGATCGGCGCCTATGTGCTGGCCGCCTCGATCCTGGTCTTCGTCTGGAACTTCTTCAAGGCGATGAGCCAGCCGCAGACTGCGCCCGCCAACCCGTGGGACGCCGCCACGCTGGAGTGGGCGACGAGCTCGCCGCCGCCGGAGCACGACTTCGATGTCGTCCCGGTCGTGCGCGCCCGCGACCCGCTCTGGCACGACCGCGACCACGGCATTGAGCCGGCGCAGCCGACCGGCGAGCACATCCACGTGCCGCCTCCCTCGTACTACCCGATCCTCATCGCCGCGGGCATGACCGTGATGGCGATGGGCCCCCTGTCGCACCTCGCCCTCACGGCGATCGGCGCGGTGATCGTGGTCTACGGCATCTGGGGCTGGGCGCTGGAGCCCACCGAGTAGCCTTCGGGCGACTCGACGTTCGGGATCAGGCGGCGCGCGCCGCACCTGGAAGGCGGAACCGATGGCTCAGGCAGTCGCCCACGGCGGTGGTCACGTCACCTCGACGGGAACCAGCAACCGCAAGTTGATGATGTGGATCTTCCTCGGGTCGGAGTGCCTGTTCTTCGGCTCCCTGATCGCGACCTACCTGATCTTCGCCGGCGATGTCATTCACCGCGGCGTGGGCCCGTTCCCGCACCCCGTGACCATCAACGGTGAGCACCACGAGGGCATCCTCGACATCCCGCTCACGTCGACCTCCACGTTCGTGCTGCTGATGAGCAGCGTGACCATGGTCTTCGCCGTGTACGGCGCGCAGCACGCGCGCCCGAAGATGATGAAGCTCTCCACGCTCGCCACGATCGTGCTTGGCGTCGTCTTCCTCGGCTTCCAGGCCTTCGAGTTCGCGACCTTCTACCACGAGGGGCTGACCCTCGGCACCAACCTCTTCGGCGCCTCGTTCTTCGTGCTTACCGGCTTCCACGGCACGCACGTCGCCGTCGGTGCGCTCTACCTCGCGTCGCTGCTGGCGGCGTCCTTCCGCCGCAACGGCCTGGGCCACGAGGCGGGTGAGCACATGGAGATCGCCGGCCTGTACTGGCACTTCGTCGACATCGTCTGGATCGTGATCTTCACGATCATCTACCTGATCCCCTCGGAGTAGACGAGCAGCGGACCACCCAGTGGCGACCCTGTCGCCGCAGACCGGAGAGCACGAGATGGCACACGCACCCAGCACCGGACACCAGGAGCAGCACGGGCTGACGCCGCGGCAGTACATCATGCTCGGCCTGGCGCTGACGCTGATCACGATCGTGGAGCTGTGGGTCTCCTACAGCGGCATGGCCCGCTCCGTGCTGATCACGGTGCTGGTCGTGCTCTCCGCCGTGAAGTTCGCCGCGGTCGTCGCCTTCTTCATGCACCTGCGCTTCGAGAACTCGCTCATGACGAAGTTCTTTGTCGGCAGCTTCCTGCTGGCGGTCGCCATCCTCTTCGCGCTGCTGGGCCTGTTCTGGGGCGACCTCCAGCCCGCCCGCATCGCGCTGGAGGCCGTCTCCGGCCACTAGACGCCGCGGCTACCGCGCACACATCAAGGAGCCCCGCATCAAGCGGGGCTCCTTCGTGTGTGCCCACGGCGAGGCGGCGCGATGCGGCTCGATTACGCGGTAGGGGTGCGGCCCGCGGCGAGCGCGTCGCGCTCGTCGGCTGCACGCTGGCGGCGCTCCATCTGCTGCCACCACACACCGAAGAGGACGCCGATGACGATCAGGTCGATGGTCTGACCGGGGATCCACATCAGCAACCCGCCCAGCTGCTGGTCATCCATGACGCTGATCGGGAAGACCGGTGTCGCCTCCACGTAGAACTGGTACAGCGGGCGGTCGGCGAGCGAGATGAACGCCGCCAGCACCGAGGAGACCGTCCCCTGCGCGATGACGTACACGATGCGGAGCAGGTACCCCAGTCGCGCATGGAGCGGCGCCGGGTCGATGACGTTCCACCAGAAGAGCCCGGAGGTGAAGAGGAAGGAGAGGTGCTGCACCTCGTGCACGCCCGCGTTGGCCGCAGCGAGGTCGTACCAGCCGGGGACAGCGTGCCACGCGATCAACACGACGCTCGACACGACGAGCGCAGTCATCGGGTGAGTGATCCAGCCGAACACCCGCCGCACGATCGGATCCGAGGCGAGCGGGGCGAATACGCTGCGTCGCACGACCCTCGGCAGCCCGCGCAGCACCGGCGTCGTCGGTGCACCCAGGAGGATGAGCGGTACGCCCACCGTCATCACCAGCAGGTGCTGGATCATGTGACTCGAGAAGTGCCGCTCCGACAGGACATGCAGCGGCGAGTTCACTGCCGCGAACAGCGTGAGCATGCCGAGGTAGAACAGCGCCGACCGCCACCACGGGTGCGCGCGGCTTCGCTCGCGCCACCGCCAGAGGCCGCGCGTGTAGAGCGCCACTCCCGCCAGTGCCGGCACCAGGAAGAACGGCTCCAGGTTCCACACCCGCCACCAGTCCTCCACGTTCGAGAGGATGTGGCCGGGCGTGCTCGCCGCCTCGCCGAGGGTGGTGGGGTCGATCCAGAGCATCAGCACCGCCTTCGCACCGATCGAGTATGACCCGGGGCCTGCCCTGCCGATATACTCGGCGGCATGCAGACGCTCCGTGTCGCCCTCGCGCAGATCAACACCACCGTCGGCGACCTGGCCGGCAACGCCGATCGCATCATCGAGGCCGCGCGCCGCGCCGATGCCCTCGGCGCAGACGTTGTCGCGTTCCCGGAGCTCGCGCTCACCGGCTACCCACCGGAAGACCTGCTCCTGCGCGCCGCCTTCCTGGACGCCGCCACCGAGGCGCTGCGCGACCTGGCGGACCGCACCAACGACCTCCCGCCGCTCATCGTCGGCTGCATCGAGTTCGACCGGCAGCTCTACAACGCCGCCGCGATCGTGTACGACGGCCGCGTGGTCGGCACCTACCGCAAGCACGCGCTGCCGAACTACGGCGTGTTCGACGAGTACCGCTACTTCCAGCCGGGCGACGAGGCGCCGACGTTCACCATCGGCGGCACGCAGGTCGGCATTACGATCTGCGAGGACATCTGGTACCCCGGCGGGCCGATGCGTGAGCAGGCGCTGGCCGGCGCGCACGTGATCATCAACATCAACGCCTCGCCGTTCCATCACGGGAAGGCCGCCGACCGCGAGCGGATGGTCGCTACCCGCGCCTCGGACAACACCGTCGCCATCGCCTACGTGAACCAGGTCGGCGGTCAGGACGAGCTGATCTTCGACGGCAACTCGCTGGTGCTCGGCCCGGACGGCGAGGTGCTCGCGCGCGGCGCGTCGATGGCGGAGGACCTCGTCGTCGTCGACATTCCCGTCGGCCAGGTCATCCAGCGCCAGCTCCACGACGCTCGCCTCCGCCGCGAGCGCTATGGCGAGTTCGTGGCCGAGCCAATCCTCGTGAGCGGTGAGCCGAGGCAGAACCGACCGCCCCTGCCCGCGCCACGCCTCGACCGCCCCGACGCGATCGCGGAGACGTACAACGCACTCGTCGTCGGCACGCGCGACTACCTCGCGAAGACCGGCTTCAGCGATGCGCTCATCGCACTGTCCGGCGGCATCGACTCCGCGATCGTCGGCGCGATCGCCGTCGACGCGCTGGGCGCCGATCACGTCACCGGCGTCGCGCTGCCCTCGCGCTACTCGTCCGAGGGCTCGCTCGCCGACGCGCAGGCGCTCGCCGACCTGCTCGGCATCGAACTGCTGCGCCTGCCGATCGAGCAGCTGCACCAGGCGGCGCTCGACACGCTCGCGGCGCCCTTCGCCGGCACGCAGCCCGGCACCGCCGAGGAGAATGTGCAGTCGCGCATCCGCGGCCTGCTGATGATGGCGCTCTCCAACAAGGGCGGCGCGATCGTCCTCACCACCGGCAACAAGTCGGAGTATGCCTGCGGCTACGCGACGCTCTACGGCGATATGGTCGGCGGCTTCGCGGTCATCAAGGACGTGCCCAAGACGCTTGTTTACGCGCTCTCCCGCTACCGCAACACCGTGAGCCCCGCGATCCCCGAGGCCAGCATCACCAAGCCGCCGAGCGCTGAGCTGCGCCCCGACCAGCTCGACAGCGACTCGCTGCCGCCGTACGAGGTGCTCGACCCGATCATCGAGGCGTACGTCGAGGACGACCTGCCGCTGGACGCCATCGTCGCGCGCGGATTCGACGAGGCGACCGTCCGCCGGGTCATCGACATGATCAACCGCAACGAGTACAAGCGCCGCCAGTCGCCCCCCGGCGTGAAGATCACGCCGCGCAACTTCGGCCGCGACCGCCGCCTCCCCCTCGCCTCCCGCTACCGCGGCTACTAGCCGCCCTTCCCGCTCGGCCTACGCTCGATCCTGTATGGGGCATCGAGGAGGCCTGGCATGCACGAGGACAACGTCGACCGCGTCTGGATGACCGCCGGCGTCGGCGCGGTACAGCTGGTGATGGGCTTGATGGGTGCGATGAACACAGCGCTCGTCGGACGCTCCGGCTCGCTGCTGGTGATGAACCCGATGCACGGCACGGCGCACGCGGTCGCCGGCGTCGTCGCGATCGCCATCGGCTTTGCGCTCACGGGCCGTGCGAGGTCAACCGCCACCATCGCCTACGGCGTGCTGTTCCTGATCGGCTTCGCCGTGAACCTCGCCAGCCCCGACCTGTGGGGGATGATGGCGGACGCGCCGGCGAACATGGGCATCCACGTCATGCACATCACGTTTGCGGGCCTCACGCTGGCCGCGGGGCTCCTCGCCCGTGCCGCACCGGCCCGGGTGCCCGCGCTGCGCTAGCCGGGGCTCGATCGGAACGCATCGATGCTGCTACGTTCATGGACGGACGCAGAGGGGATCACGATGCCGGACACGCTGCCCACCGCTTACGTCGAGTTCTACGCGCGCGCCTTCGCGAAGGAGGGCGACGCACTTCGCGACCCCGACTTCCTGTTCGAAGCTGCCGAGTACGTGGAGGCCGTCGACGAGTGCGCCGAGTGCGGCAAGCCCGTCATCAACATCACCGCTTTCAGCGAGGGCCTGGGCGAGCACTACGTCCTGACCGACGAGCAGATCGAACGCCTCGAAGAAGCGCTCGAGGACAGCGGCGTCGAGGTCTCCGACGACGACCTCTGCTCCGAGCACGCCTGACCTGGCATGACCGTCATCGCGCTGCGTCGCTGCACGTTGCGGCCATGGCGTGCGGATGATGCCCCCGCGATGGCGCGGCACTTCGACAGCGCCGCAATCCGGCGCAACCTGCGCGATGAGTTCCCGAACCCGTACACGCTCGATGCCGCGCGCGATCGCCTCGCGATCAAACTCGCGCGTCCTGCGGGAAGCGACCTCGCGATCGAGGTCGACGGCGAGGCTGTTGGGAGCATCGGACTCACGCTGCAGGGCGATGTCTACCGCCACACCGCGAGCATCACGTACTACCTCGGCGAGACGTACTGGGGTCGTGGCATCGTGACCGAGGCGGTCGGCGCCTTCACCGTCTACGCCTTCGCCACGTTCGACCTCAATCGAATCGAGGCTCGGGTGTTCGCACGGAATGTCGCATCCGCGCGCGTGCTCGAACGCAACGGGTTCGCACTCGAAGGGCGATTCCGCGAGCAGATCGTGAAGGATGGCGAGGTGCTCGACGGGCTGCTGTACGGGCTCCTCGCGCGCGACCTGCCCTACCCGAGCACGGACACCAGCACGCCGACCACCGCATAGAACACCGCCACCGAGCACACCACGAACGCGGCGGCTGTCGCCGCGATCCGGCGCTGCTGCGACCAGCCGCGACGGCGCGTGACCGCGTGCACCTCGCGGGCGACGAACCAGGCGAGGAGCAGCGCCACCGCCGCCAGCATCGCAGCGAACCCGATAAGGATGAGCACGCGCTAGCCCGCGTCCTCCGGGCTCGTACCGCCCTCCGTCGTGTCGACGTGGCCCATGCGCTGCTCCAGCGCGACCTGCACGGTGTCGGCGGCCGTCACCGACACCCACGTCTCGAATGCCTCGCGCACCTGCGCGTACGCCGCGTCCACCACCGCCTCGCGCTCCGGGTTGATGCCGGCCGCCGCGCGCGTGCCGCCCAGTTCCAGCACCAGCTGCTCCAGCGTCGGCTCCAGCTTGTCGGCGAGCTCATGCAGCGACTCGTCACCCGAGGCGTGCCCGCGGTCGCGCAGGATTGCCAGCGACCCCAGCACCCACGTCACCGCACCGAGCATCATTCCCGTCTGTGTGGCATCCAGGCGGATCGCGTACGCCTTCGCGCGCCCCGCACCGCCCGGCACCGCCGCCTGCCGCTCCGGGCTCATGCGCGCCTCCCGCCCTCGAACGCCAGCGACGAGGCGAGGCGAATCGCGCCGATCACCGCCGCGCGCTCGCCCAGGTGCGCACGCACCACCTCGACCTCCGGCGCCACCTGCTCCAGCACCTGCTCCAGCAGCGGCACGAGCGCATCGAGGTGCGTCGCCGCGCCGTCGAGCACCACGAGCTCCGGGTCGAGCGCAGCAGCGAGGTCGGCGAGCAGCCCGGCAAGGCGCTCCAGTTCCTCGTCATCCAGCGCGCGCGAGGCGTCGACCTCCGGCGCCGCGGGCAGCGCGCCCGCGCCGCGGTGCGCGCCGCGCAATGGGCGACCGCCCACGACCATCGCCGCTGCGGGCACGCCACGCAGCGAGACGTACAGCACGTCATCGACGCCCGCCGCCGCGCCCTGCCACGTCTCCGCCAGCAGCGCGCAGGTCATCCGGCTCTCCGTCGAGATCGGCGCGTCGATGTGCCGCCGCAGCGAATCAACGATCGCGAGCCCGTCCCACGCCTCCTGCGCCAGGCTCTCGATGAGGCGCCCGGACACCGGCTCGACGTTCCCCGGCGCCGCGACGGTGATCGCGAGCGCAGAGCGCCGCTCCCCCTCCGCCGCGAACAGCGAGGCGATGCGACCGCCCACCTCCCACGACCACGACTCCTCGTCGGGCAGCTCCGGCAGCGGCCACTCGCCGTCCGCCACGCGCTGCCCCTGCTCGTCCGTCAGCAGCACGCGCAGCGCGTCCGCCGTGAAGTCCACGCCCACCAGCACCGGCTCGCTCGCCATCCCCACCTCCGAGGCGCCTCGCATGCTTGCGATACGTGCATCGTATCCCGAGCGCGCCCCACGCACCCCCGCCTGACGCAGCGCCTGCCCACCGCCCTCGCTATCCTCCACGCATGACGAACGCGAAGCCCGCCATCGCCGTGCTCGGCCCCGGACGACTCGGGCGCACGCTCGCCGCTGCCCTGGAGGGCGCGGGCTACCGCGTGCGCCTCGCCTCCTCGCGCGTCGTCGAGGAGGCGCAGGACGCCGCCGACGCCTCCGACGTGGCGTTCCTGACCGTGCCAGACGCCGCGATCGCGGGCGTCGCCGCCGTCGTGGAGTGGCGTCCCGGCCAGCTCGTCGCGCACTGCTCCGGCTCGCGCGGGCTGGAGGTGCTCGCCGTCGCGGAGCAGTCCGGTGCACTGATCGGCTGCCTGCACCCGCTGCAGTCGTTCCCACCGGATCCGACCCCCGAGCGCTTCACCGGCATCACCTGCGGCATCGAGGGCCAGTCCCCCGCCGGCGCGATCCTCGAGGGCATCGCGGGCGACCTCGGCGCGCGCACGGTGCGCCTCGCAGGCGTCGATCGCGCGCTCTACCACGCCGCCGCCGTGCTGATCGCGAACGACGCCGTCGCGCTCGCCTCGGCCGCCACGCGCGCGTGGACGCTCGCCGGGCTGCCCGAGGCCGCCGCCCGCGAGGCGCTCGCGCCGCTGCTCCTCGGCGCCGCGCAGAGCATCGCGACGCTCCCGCTCGCGGAGGCCCTGACCGGCCCCCTCGCGCGTGGCGACATCGCGACCGTCGAGCGCCACCTCGGCGCGCTCGCTCGCGATCCCGCCCTCGCCGCGCTCTACCGCGCGCTCGCCGCCGAGCTGCTGCGCCTGCCCCTCGGCCACAACGAGGCAACCGCGACGCGGCTGCGTGCGCTTCTCGACACGCCGCCCGCGCAGGGCTGACACTCGACGCATGCCTGCCGCCACGCGCCTCGAACTCGGCGATCTCGCCATTCATGTCGACCGCCACACGGCGGTCATGGGCATCGTGAACGTCTCGCACGATTCGCCCGTCGCGCACTCCGTCTTCGCGCCGGATGCCGCGCGCGCCCACGCGCTCGACCTCGTACGCGCCGGTGCGGCGATCATCGATGTCGGCGCGCAGTCCACGCGCACGAACGGCCGCCCGATGACCGCGCAGGAGGAGATCGAGCGCGTCTGCCCGGTGATCGAGGCGTTGCGCGCGGAGGGCATCCCCACCTCGGTCGACACCTGGACGCCCGAGGTGGCGCGTGCCGCCGCCCGCTCCGGCGTTGCGCTGCTCAACGACGTCACGGGCCTCACCGACCCCGCGATGGTCGCCGTCGCCGCCGAGTTCCGCCTGCCTGCCGCAGTCATGCACATGCGCGGCGCCCCGCAGCACCACCGCGAGGTGAGCCAGCGCTACGACGACATCGGGGCCGAGGTGCAGGCGTTCCTGCTCGACCGCGCGCAGGCGCTAGAGGCCGCGGGCACCGGACAGGTCTGGCTCGATCCCGGCTTCGGCTTCGCGAAGTCGCCGCAGGACAATCTTCGCCTGCTGCGCGCGCTCCCCGCGCTCGTCGACACCGGCTACCCCGTGCTCATCTCGGCGTCGAGGAAGGGCTTCCTCTCCGAACTCCTCGGCCACGGCGATCGACAGGACACCGAGGGTCTGCTGGAGGCGACCGTCGCGTTCAACGCGCTCGCCGCGTCGGCCGGCGTGCACGTCGTCCGCGTCCACGATGTTGCCGAGGTCGCCGATGCACTTGCGGTCGTGAACGCCGTCCGTGCGACCGCTCGCTGACTCGCGCGCGCAACGCCCCATACCACCTCGCAACCGTCTCGCCACGCCTCGCACCGTACGGTGACGATCGGTACATGGAGGAGGCATGCATGACCGGTCACCAGTTCACCTGTCCGCTCTGCGGTGCGACGCTCCACGACGAGGCCGACCGCGAACGCCACCTGGCCGCCGAGCACCCGGAACCCGGAGACGCGCTCGACAACGATCAGGCGCGTATCGACGAAGCCGAGCGCGAATCGTTCCCCGCCAGCGATCCGCCCGCGTACACGCCGGTGCAGGGCATCGGCGCACCCGCCGCCGATCCGCGCGAGGACGCCGCACGCCTCGACACCGAGCCGTAGCGCCGCATCCCCCCTCGCAACGGGGCCGCGAGGGTTCACCTCGTACGCTCCGCCCGCGCCGCTCGATGGCGTACGAATCACGCGCGAACAGGAGGCACCACATGAACTGGGACCAGATCAAGGGCAACTGGACTGAGATGAAGGGGAAGGCTCGCGAGAAGTGGGGCGACCTGACCGACGACGACATGGATCGCATCGCCGGGCAGAAGGATCAGATGGTCGGCGCGCTGCAGCAGAAGTACGGGCGCACGAAGGAAGACGCGGAGCGCGAGGCCGACGGCTGGGCCGACTCCCTGGATGACGCCGCCGGCATGGGCGATGCCAACCAGGCGAACGACGACCCCTCGCGCCCGGGGCGCATGGCCTCGTAGCGCCCTTTCGCGCGCACATCCGGGAGGCGGCCACGCGGCCGCCTCCCGGCGTCCTCACATTCACCGCTTCGGTCACCGCACGTGCTATGAATGTGCTCGTCTGCGCCTCAGACGGGACACGCGTGCACCGCCCACTCCTGATGGTCGCCGCCCTGTGCGCGCTCGCACTCCTTGTCGCCTGCGGCGGCGCCGCACCGCGCTCGACCGGCGCGACCGTCACACCCGCACCGGCTGCGCCTGCGTCCACGCGCGCCGCCGGCCAGGCACCATGCGAGGTTGCGCGTGCGCTCGTCCTCAGCGGTCGGCTGCACGGCACCCCCGCCGCGCTGCTCCGCGCGCTGCGCCTCACGCCCGGCACGGACGTGCCCCCCACCGTCTGCGACTTCACCAACTACCCCGGCTCCCCCGGCATCGCCGAGGCCGTCGCACGCGCCCTTGCCACCCGTGCCCGCGCTGATCTCGATGCGGCGCTCACCGCCATCGGCGCGCGCGTCACTGTGATCCGCGCGAATCCTGCCGCCTGTGTGCCGCGCCCCGCATACGCCTGCACGACCGAGTTGATGTGGCTCGCCACACAGGCCGCACGCCTCGCCCCGCTCTCGGGCGGCGAGGCCACGACCAGCGGCAGCGGCGGAGCCGCCAGCGGCGGCACACTCAGCGTCGGTGGCACCGTCGACGCCGCCGCGACCGGCGCCGCCGCCACCTTCGGCGGCGAGGCTGCTGCGGCGACATCGGGCGCACCGCCCGTCCCCGCCCCAGCCACCGGCGGCACGCCCCCCGGCCCCCGCCCCGCGACACCCTCGAGCGCCTTCACTGAGGCTGCTGCGAACGCACAGGCGACGGGCCAGGATGCCGCCCCGTGGCTGCGTCGCGGCGCCGCCGCCGCAGAGGCCGAGGCGCGTGCGAGCGCCTCCGCCCGCAGCGGCTGCAGCGGCGACTCGGCTGACCTCAGGGCGATCGTGCAGGCCGCTGGCCTGGTCCAGCTGCTCGGCGCCGACGACGCTGTCGCCGATGCGGCGGCGCTCGCCGCTGCGCCGCTCGTGAAGGCGCTCGCTCGCCGCGCCGCCGCCGGTGAGAACGTCGGCAGCACACCGGCCGAGCTGCGCACGACCGCCGAGACGCTTGGCATCGATGTCACGAAACCGAACTGGATGGACGACCCCGACTGCACGGAGTACTGGATCCTCCGCGTCGACCACGAGGTGCGACAGACGTTCCCGGAGGACGGCGGCACGCTCGTCGATCGCTGGGGCGGCGACATCTTCCTCAAGCTCCAGCCGAATGGCGCGGGGGAGGGCTCGGGCGTCGCCCGCTACACCGGGCGGATGGACAACCAGTTCTGCCGCTGGCAGGCAGACGCCGAGCAGGTGGAGATGACGCTGCGCTCTTCGGCTACCATCAGCCGCCTCGTAGGCCGGATTCGGATCGCCAATCAGCCTGCGGGGCAGGGCAGCGTCACCTGTGCGGCCGGCGGCGAGGGCTTCTCGTTCTCGGGCCCCGCGAGCAGCGGAACCGCCGCCTTCATCCCCGACGTCGACATGCCGCTGCGCCCCGGCAGCGTCAGCCCGCCCGCGCCGGATCCGCTGGGCATCCTGCGCCAGACCGGCTTCACGGTGACCACTACCTACACGCTGCGAAAGGGCTGACGCGCTACCCGCGCTCCGAGGCACGTCCGCTGGTGAGGCTGATGAACACGTCTTCCAGCGTCGGCGCGATCGGCGCGATCGAGGCGTCCTCGATCCCCGCGGCGCGCACCGCATCGAGGATCGGCGCGGTGTCCTCGTGCTCGGTGAGGATGTGCAGGACATCGCCGTACAGGCTCACCTCGCCCACATCGGGCAGCCGTTGCAGCGCCGCCAGCGCCGCCAACGGCTGCGAGCACGACAGCGCGTACAGCTGCCCGCGCAGGAAGTCTCGCTTGAACTCCGCAGGCGTGCCCAGCGCCGACAGCACGCCGTCCTGGATCATCGCGACGCGGCCCGCGTGCTCCGCCTCGTCGAGGTAGTGCGTGGTCGCGAAGACCGTCACACCACCCGCCGCCAACCCGTGGATCATCGTCCAGAACTGCCGGCGAGACACCGGATCGACGCCCGCCGTTGGCTCATCGAGGAACAGCAGCGGCGGCCGATGCACGATCGCGCAGCCCAGCGCCAGTCGCTGCTTCCACCCGCCGGACAGCGTGCCCGCGATCTGGCGCTCGCGCCCCTGCAGGCCGGCCATCGCCACCAGCTCATCGATGCGCGCGGCGAGGCCGCCCCGCGGCACCTCGTAGATGCCCGCGTAGAACTCCAGGTTCTCGCGTACCGTCAGATCCTCGTACAGCGAGAAGCGCTGGCTCATGTAGCCGATGCGCCGCTTGATCGCCTCCGCCTCCCGCGCGATGTCGTACCCGAGCACGCGCCCCTCGCCCGCGCTCGGCGGCAGGATGCCGCACAGCATGCGGATCGTCGTGCTCTTCCCCGAGCCGTTGGGGCCGAGGAACGCGAACACCTCGCCGCGCTCCACCGTGAACGTGACGTCGTTCACCGCGATGCGATCGCCGAAGCGGCGCGTGAGCCCACGGACCTCGATCGCCGGCCCCTGCTCATCCGCGTTCGTCGATGTGATCGAGGTCATTCGATCGTCTTTCGGAAGCGCCGCACGGAGACGCCCAGCACCACGACCGCGAACGCGGTCAGCGCGGTGGCCTGCGGCCAGAGCACGCCGACGCCGACGCCCTTCACGATCACGCCGCGCAGGATCTGCAGGTAGTACGTCATGGGGATCACCGCGCTGATGCCCTGGAATATCCACGGCATGCTCTCCCGCGCGTACAGGAAGCCCGACAGCAGGATCGAGGGCAGCAGCGTGAACATCGTCATCTGCAGCGCCTGCGCCTGCGTGCGCGCCACCACGGAGATCGCGAGGCCGATGCCCAGCGACCCGAACAGGAACGGCAGCGTGAGCAGGAACAGCTCGACCACCGAGCCCTGCACCGCGACACCGAAGAGCACGCGCGCCATCACCAGCGTCATTGCTGTCGAGGCGAGGCAGAGCGCCACGTTCGGCAGCACCTTCCCCAGCACGAGCTCCGCGGGCCGCACCGGCGACACGATCAGCTGCTCGAGCGTGCCTCGCTCCCGCTCGCGCACCACGCCGAGCGCGGTGAGCAGCACCGCCTGCATCTGCAGGATGATCCCGATCAGCCCCGGCACCATGAACTGCGCGCTGAGCATCCGAGGGTTGTAGAGCACTACCGGTCGCAGCTCGATCCCGCCGGGCGCGCGCGTCGAGCCGGTGCGGGCGAGCGCCTCGACGGTCACGCGTCCCGACTGCGCCTGCGCGACGAGCCCGCCGCTGAAGAGTGCCGTCTGCGCGACGCTCGGGTCGGAGCCGTCGACGATGAGCTGGGCCGTCGCGCCTCGACCGCCGAGCACGTCGTCGCCGAAGGAGGGTGGCACGAGGATCGCGACGCGCGCACGACCGGCGTCGACGGCCGCCATCGCCTCCTCGCGCGTCTGCACGTGATCCACGACGTCGAAGTACGTGCTGTGCTCGAACGCCGCCACGAACGCGCGGCTCGCGCTCGTGCGCGACTCGTCGTACACGGCGGTCGCGATGTGATCGGTGACCGCGTTCAGCGCGTAGCCGAACAGGAGCAACTCGACGACCGGGATGCCGATCACCAGCACGAGCGTGATCCGGTCGCGCCGAATCTGGATCAGCTCCTTGCGCACGATCGCCAGCAGCCGCGACAGGCTCACCGCGCGGCCGCCGCGAACGTGGCGTCCACCGGCATCCCCGGCTTCAGCCAGCCGTCCACGTTGTCCACCTGTGCGCGCACGCCGAACACGAGGTTCAGCCGATCCGCGCGCGTCTGCACATTCCGAGGGGTGAACTCCGCCTCCTGGTTCACCGCCGTCACCACGCCGTGGAATACGCGGCCGGGATCCGTGTCTGGCGTCACCTCGATCGCCTGCCCCACGCGCACCTGGTCGAGGTCGGCGAGCCGCACGTAGAGCGTGAGGTCGAGCCGTGACAGGTCGGCGACCGCCAGGAGCACCTGCCCGGGAAACGCGATCTCGCCGACGTGCGCGGGCACGCGCGTGACCACGCCCGCCAGCGGCGACCGCAGCTCGAAGTCCTCCGCCTGCAGCTCGAAGGTCTGCCGTGCTGCCGGGTCAAGCGCCTGCCGCACCGCCAGCCGCGCGGCGCGGTCATCGATGCGCACCAACAGCATCCCGGGCTGGACGGCATCGCCCTCGCGCACCGGCAGCTCCTTGATCGCGCCGCTCACGCGTGTCGCGATCACCGTCTCATCCGCCTCGAGCGTGCCCGACGCAACCAGCGCCGTGCTCGCGGTCTGCCACGGCAGCGTCACGCCGGCGCACGCGCCGCTCGACGCGAGTCCGATCGCAGCCAGCAGCACCATCGAGGCCCGCCGCCACGCGCGCATGTGCATCACTCACCCGCTTCCGTTTGCATCACCGCGCGCAGGCCCGGCGCAAGCCGCTCCACGATCTCGTCCGTCGATGCCGAGGCGATCGGCTCGACCTGCAGGATGTAGCGCAGCACCAGCAGGCCGACCATCTGCGCAGCGACGATCTCCGCTCGCAGTTCCGACCCCGGCCCGAACGCCTGCCGTGCGACGCCGAGCATGCGATCCGCGAACAGCCCGCGGAGCCACGGCAGCTCCTCGTCGCCGCCCACCACCGTGCGCAGAACCGCCGTGAAGGTGTCGAGGTCGTGCGCGAACAGGCGGTCCAGGTACAGTCGGGCCACCGCCTCGGCGACGTCACCGCCGGGAGGGGCGGTGAGCGCGGTGTGCAACTGTCCGCCGATGCGCTGAACGTCGATGGCGGCTTCGAAGAGGCCGGCTTTGGTGCCGAAGAAGTGGTGGATGAGAGCGATATCAACGCCCGCGCGCTCGGCGACCTGGCGTGTCGTGGTCGCGCGGAACCCGCGTTGCGCGAACAGCGCGCGCGCGGCAGCGAGGATTTCGGCGCGGCTGTCTCCCTCGGCGCGCGGTCCCCGAGGTCCACGCGTCGCCTTCGGGGCGCGGGCTGCCCGCGCCGCGGGCCTCACCGGGGGAGCCATTGCGTCTGGTTTCATCAACTGATGAATACCGCGCAGCCTCGTGTCCGTCAATGCGGTCGGGGGCACGTGTTCCCGGCGTTGAGCGCCTCGGCTAGCGGCGGGGCTCCCAGCTGAAGAAGCGGCGGCCGAGGGCTGCGCCGACGACAAGCCAGATCGCGAGCACCAGCAGGTGCGACGCATCGAAGCCGTTGCCGGCCTCAAACGGATTGAACGCGGTCTGCAGCGCCAGCGACAGGTGGCGGATCGGGAAGATGTTCGCGACCGTTGAGAGCCAGCCCGGCGCGCTGGTGCTGCGCACGAAGACGTCCGAGATGAACAGCAGCGGCAGCGCGATGCCGTTCACGACCGGCGGCGCGGCGTCGGCGTTCGGGACGAGCGCGGTAACGGCGAGACCGAGCGCCGAGAACGTCGCCGAGCCGAGGAGCACGGTGAGCACGAACGCCGGCAGCATCCTCGGCTGCAACGTGACGCCGAAGAACAGCAGCCCGGCGACGACGACGATCGCGACGATCAGCAGCGCGACCAGCGACATCTGGATGATCTTCGCCAGCAGGTACGCCCACGCGGGCAGCGGCGTGCCGCGCATGCGCTTCAGGATGCCCAGGTCGCGCGAGACCGCCGCGTTCATCGCCAGGCCCGTGAAGCAGGAGTTCACGACCGCCATCGCCGCGATCGCGGGGACGTAGAACGTGGAGGCGTGCGTGGTGCCCCCGGGGATGCTGATCTCGTTGTTCCCGAAGACGAGGTTGAAGATCACGAGGAAGATCAGCGGGAAGATCGCGCCGAAGAACGCCGCCGCCGGGTTGCGCCAGAACGAGCGCCACTCGTAGCGCACCTGGTGGAGGATGAGGCCGAAGGTGCTCATCGGCGGCTCCTCCCGCGTCGCGGCTGTGGTGCTGCCTGTTCCGCCTCGGCGGTTGTGCCCGTGAGCGAGAGGTAGACGTCCTCCAGCGACGGTCGCGTGACCGTGAGGTCGCCGAGGTCGATGTGCGCCTCGGTCGCCCAGTGGGTGAGCGCGAAGAGCGGCGCGGTCGGGTTCGGCACCTGCAGGCGCAGCCACCCATCCGCTTCCTGCACCGGCGCATCGAGCGCGCTCGCGACCTCGGGGGGAAGCGCGACGCCGGCTGGCAGCCGGAAGGCGATCGTCGTCTCCGGCTGCGCGGCGATGAGGTCCTGCGGTGTGCCCTCCGCGATCACGCGGCCACCGGCGATGACCGCGACGCGGTCGGCAAGCTGCTCCGCCTCGTCCAGGTAGTGCGTGGTGAGGAAGACGGTCTTCCCCAGCGTGCGCAGGTTGCGCACCATCTCCCACGCCTGTCGGCGCGCGGTCGGGTCGAAGCCCGTCGTCGGCTCATCGAGGAACAGCAGGTCGGGATCCCCAGCCAGCCCGATCGCGACGTCGAGTCGGCGCTGCTGGCCCCCGGAGAGCCGGCGCACGCGCGTGTCGCGCTCCTCCTCCAGCCCCACGACCGCGAGCACCTCGCCGACCGGCAACGGGTGCGGGTAGTAGCCGGCGAACTGCTGCACGGCCTCGCGGACGGTCAGGTAGCGATCGACGCCGGTGGTCTGCAGGACGATGCCGACGCGCTCCATGAAGGCGCGCTCGTGCTTCGCGGGGTCGTGGCCCAGCACCTGCACGCTGCCGGAGGTGCGGTCGCGGTGGCCCTCCAGGATCTCGACGGTCGTGGTCTTGCCGGCGCCGTTCGGGCCGAGCAGCGCGAACACCTCGCCCTGCTCCACCGCGAGGTCGATGCCTGCGACCGCGTCGTGCGTGCCGTAGGACTTGCGCAACGCTTCGACACGGATCGCGAGGTCTGCGGACATGAGATGGCTCCTCGGCGGTGGCGTATCAGCGTCCGCCCGTGTACGTGCAGGATCAATCGGTGGGCGGCACCCATCGCGGGTGGTGGCGCGTCGCCCAGTCGCGACGGACGACGCCGCGGGTCATGCCTCGCAGCGATTCGCGCGTGCCGGGGTGCACGGCCGCGAGGTAGATGTGGCCCGCGACGAGTGGGATCGTGGCGAGCGCGATGACGGTGTGCCACGGGAAGACGGCGTTCACCGTGGCCACCTCGATCACATCCTTCTGCACGTAGTTCACGCCGAGCACGATCCCCGTCGCGAGCAGCGCCGCGGTCGCGGCGGTCGAGGCGAGCGCGTTCAGCCTCTGCCCCGCATTGAAGCGCCCGACCGGCGGCTCCGCCTTGTGCCGGCCGAGGAGCGCGCGAGCCTGGTGCTCCAGCCAGCGCTGGTCGGCGTCGGTGAGGTCGGCGAGCGTCGCCGCCTCGGCGCGCAGCGCGCGGGAGCGCAGCAGCGTGAGCAGCACGACGAGTGCGACCGCGACCATCGCGAAGCCGAGTAGCACATGCGCCCACGCGAAGACGCGGAAGCCCGCGAACTGGAGCGCCTTCAGCCTCGGTGCGTAGTTCGTGAGGCCGGTGAGCAGCAGCAGCAGGAACGGGACGGCGAGCGACCAGTGGATGAGGCGGCTGGTCAGGTCGAAGCGACGTACGAAGGCGCTGGGTACCGCCACGCTACGCCTTGATCCATGCGTCCACGCGCCAGCCGCGCTGCTCCCAGTAGCCGATGTCCTGCTCGTCGCGGAACTCGATGCGGCGCAGCCACTTCGCGCCCTTGTAGCCGTACATGCGGGGCATCACGACGCGCAGCGGCAGCCCGCGCGCGACGGGCAGTCGATCGCCGTCCATGTCGTAGGCGAGGAGCACATCGGGCAGGCCGGCCTGCTGCATCGACAGCGAGTCGCGGTAGATGCCGGTGAGCGAGTGGAACGTGACGTACCTCGCCTCCTTCGCAGGGCGGACGAGGTCGATGAGGTGCTGCATGCGCACGCCGGTCCACTCGACGTCGGGGACGCTCCAGCCCTCGACGCACTGGAAGTCGCTGACCTGGTGCACCGGAGGCAGCGCACGCAGCTCGTCGTAGGTGAGGGTGACGGGGTTGTCGACCATGCCGTCGATCGTGAGGCGATAGGTCGACGGGTCGAACTTCGGCTGCGAGGACTCGACGGTGTTCTCGCGCCAGCCGAAGGCGGTGCGCCCGGTGATGCGCATCCCGACGTAGCCGAGCGCACCTCCTGCGGCCATGAGGCCGAGGAACTTCGCGCGGGAGACGGCGCTGCCGCCAGGCGTGCCGCTGCTGGATGTGGTGGTGTCGTTCTCGTTCGCCACGGTGGAACCCTCCGCGAACTGCCTATCGAGGATACGACGAGCAGCGGCGGACGGACTCAGGCGTGCGGCGTCGGGCGCGAGGCCTCCGCGCGCCGGGCGGGCGCCGCCGTGCGGGGCTCGGTGAGGCGTCGCGCGTCATCGAGCAGGGCGTGCAGCGCGGGGTCGGCGATCGCGTACGAGACGGAGGTGCCGCTGCGACGTCGCTCCACAAGGCCGCGGTCCCGCAGCACGCGGAGGTGTTGCGAGGCGTTCGCGGCCTCGATGCCGAGGCGCTGCTGCATCTCGCTCACCGTCATGCGGCCGGCGGCGCGCAGCAGCTCCAGCATGCGCACGCGCACCGGGCTGGCGAGCGCCTGGAACAGCTGTGCCTCGAGGTCATGGGGTGCCGCCATGTCATCGATCATATCGAGGATTGCACGTATGCGGGATTGCGCAATCATGCAAATAATGAGCGACGCACACGGCAGCCGAGCCGCCTCGATCCGCCCGAACGTGGGGGCGGGCATCGTCGTGGGGATCGTCGCGCTGCCGCTCTCGCTGGCGCTCGCGGTCGCGGTGGGCGTCGCGCCGGTCGTGGGGCTGTACACCGCGGCTGCGGCGGGCTTCACTGCCTCGATGTTCGGCGGGTCGCGGTTCAACATCACCGGCCCGACGGCGGCGCTGGTGCCGATCGTCGCGCACGTCGTGCTCACGCACGGCGCGCAGGCGCTGCCGATGCTGGCGGCGATGTCGGGCGTGCTGCTGATCGTCATGAGCCGCCTGCGGGCGGGGCGCCTGATCCGCTACATGCCGGGGCTGGTGATCACGGGCTTCACCGCGGGCATCGCGCTCTCGATCGCGTTCGGGCAGTTGAACGCGTTCCTCGCCGTGCGTGGTACCGATGCAGGCCTGGAGCACTTCCACGAGCGTGTTGCGGACACCATCGCGCACCTCGGCACGGTCGAGCCGACGACGCCGCTGCTGGGTGTGGCGATGCTCGTGCTGCTGGTCAGCTGGCCGCGGCTGCCGCTGGCGCGGCGCGTGCCGGGGCCGCTGGTTGCGGTGGTCGCGGCGACCGCGGCGACGCTGCTGCTGGGGCTGGACACGCCCACGCTGGCGCAGCGCTACGGCGCCATCCCCGGCGGGGTGCCGATGCCGTCGCTCGCGTTCCTCGATCCCGCGCTCCTGATCCCGCTGTTGCCTGCGGCGGCCTCGGTCGCCGTGCTGGGCGCGGTGGAGTCGCTGCTGAGCGCGACCGTGGCGGATGGCATGGCGTCGGCCGAGGTGCGGCACGACCCGGATCGCGAGCTGTTCGGGCAGGGCCTCGCGAACCTCGTCGCGCCGGTGTTTGGGGGGATGCCGGCGACCGCGGCGATCGCGCGGACGGCGACGGGCATCCGCAACGGTGGAACGTCACGCGTGACGGGGATGGTGCACGCGGTGACGGTGTTCGCCGCGACGGTCGCGCTGGGCGAGTTCGCGGGGCAGATCCCCCTCACCGCGCTTGCGGCGGTGCTGCTGGTGGTGGCGTGGAACATCGCGGAGGTGCCGGAGGTGATGCGGCTGCTCCGGCGCGCGCCACGCGAGGACCTCGTCGTGCTGATCGCGACGATCGCGATCACGGTGTTCACCGACCTCACGTACGCCATCGCGTTCGGGGTGGTCGCGTCGATGTTCCTGCTGCTGCGGCAGATGAGCCGCCTGCCGGCGGCGCAGGCGCTGCTGCCGGATGAGTCGGGGCGCATCCTGCAGGTGTCCGAAGGCCTGAGCGACCTCATCCAGTCGCGCCCGGACGTGACGGTGTTCACGGCGCAGGGCCTGCTCTCGTTTCACAGCGCCGCCTCGTTCGAGTACGAGCTGGGCGGGGCAGCGCGGGAGACGCTGATCCTGCGCATGAAGGACGTGCGCCACATCGACACGACCGGATTGCTCACGCTGGAGGGTGTGATCGAGCACCGCCAACGGCGCGGGCATCGCACGCTGCTCTCCGCGGTGCAGCCGGAGATTCGCGACGTGCTGGAGCGCTTCGGGATCATCGAGCTCGTCGGCCGCGGTCAGGTGTTCGAGGCGACGCGCGACGCGATCGCCTCGGTGCCGCAACCGGTGCAGGCGCACTCCGGCGTGGCCGAGGCGCGTCCGTAGCGGCAGGCCGGTGCTGGGCCGTCGAGGCTAGCCGATCACCTCGATCACGCGGAGGCTGAGCGGGCCGGAGGGCGCGTTCACCTGCACCTCGTCGCCGGCGGCGTGGTTGATGACGGCCTGACCGACGGGCGACTCGATCGAGATCTTGCCGCTGCCCGGGTCGACCTCGTTGGGGGAGACGAGGTGGAAGATCTGCTCGCGGTCGGACTTCAGGTTCATCACGCGCACGGTGGAGCCGACGTTCGCGCGCCCCGCCTTCGTGTCGGCGTCGATGATGACGGCGTGGCGCAGCTGATCCTCGATCTGCCGGATGCGCGCTTCCAGGTGGGCCTGCGCGTCGCGCGCGGCGTCCAGCGGCGCGTTCTCGCGGAAGTCCTTGTCGGCCATCGCCAGCCGCAGCTGCTCCGCGATGTTCGGGCGCTCCGCCTTGAGCTGCTCGACTTCCTTCTCCAGCGCGGCAAGGCCCTCGATCGTGACGTAATACGCGGAACCGGGCTCCGGCGCGTTCTGCGTGCGGCGCGGGGCGCCCGCGACACGGAGGTAGGGGACGAGGTCGTCCTCCACGAACGAGAGGCGCGCGCAGTACGCGAGGAACGCGCGCAGCGGCTCCAGGTGCGCGAGGTCGGCGTGGTCGCCGAGGCGCCGGCGCTCCTCGGCGAGGTACGCGGCGACCTCGGAGCCGGTCAGCTCCGCGAGGCGCTGCTCGGCACCGAACCACGCGACGAAGCGGTCGACCTCCGGGCGGTGGTCGCGGGCCTCCTCGGCGTCCAGGCTGCTGAGGAAGTGCGCGACCGCTTCCGCGGTCGTGATGATCTCGGCCAAGGCGGCCCTCCGGAGGTATGAGCGTGTGGGTCGGATGGGTGTTACAAGCAGTCTGTCACTAGCAGTCTAGGAGATCGCACGCGGCGCATGTCAACCACGGACGGGCAGACGATCCTCGCGGCGGAGGCCGCACGGGTGGGCGTGACGCTGGATGCGACCGCGCGTGAGCGCTTCGCGGCCTATGAGGCGCTCATCATCGAGTGGAACGACCGAGCCGGGCTGACCACGGTTGCAGATAGCGAGGGCATCCAGCGCCGCCACTTCGGCGAGGCGCTGGCGCTGCTTGCCGCGCTGCGGACCGCGGGCGTGCTGCCGACGGGCGCGGCGACGACGCTGGTCGACCTGGGGACCGGTGGAGGCTTCCCGGGGCTGCCGATGCGGATCGCGGAGCCCGCGCTCCGGCTGACGCTGGTGGAGTCGAACGGCAAGAAGTGCGCGTTCCTGCAGGCGGCGGTCGCCGCGCTCGGCCTCGATGGCGTCGAGGTGGTGCAGGCGCGCGCCGAGGATGCGGGCCGGTCGCCGCTGCTGCGTGAGCGCTTCGATGTCGCCGTCGCTCGCGCGCTGGCGGCGATGCCGGTGCTGGTGGAGTACGCGGTGCCGCTGCTGCGACCGGGGGGTGTGCTGGCGTCGCCGAAGGGGTCGCGCGCCCTCGATGAGCTGGAGGCGGCGCGAGGCGCGATTGCGGCGCTGGGCGCGGAGGCGATGCCGCCGCTTTCGCTCTCGCTGCCGGAGGACGCGCCACCGCAGCTCGTGCTGCTGGTGCGCCGCGTGGGCGCGCTGGACGCGCGCTACCCGCGGCGTGCGGGCGTGCCCTCCCGCCAGCCGCTGGGCTGACGCACGCGCGAGGGCGGTTCGGGCGGGGCGCGCGTACAATCCGGCGGGCTGCTCCCGGCGGAGGTTTCATGGGACTGGTGAACTCGTTACTGCTGCGCTTGCGCGGGCTGGCATCGCCGGCGGGCGTGGTCGATGTGCTGGCGGGGCGGCATGCCGTCACCACGGAGCTGGCGCTGGCGATCGCGCTCGTCTCGATGTTCGGGCTCGGGCTCGGCGGCTGGCTGTGGTGGTGGATGACGGGGATGAGCGCCCTGAACCCGGAGATATCTGCGTGGACCGTCTTCGTGCGCAGCGCGCTGTTCGGGACGGCCGTGTCGTTCGGTCTGTGGCTCGGCTGGCTGCTGGTCGCGTTCGCGGTGATGCAGCGCGTGACCGGTGCCGCGGTACCGATGGAGCGGCTGCTGCGCGAGGCCGGGCTGGCGACCGTACCGCTCGCGCTGGGGGTGCTCATGGTTATCCCGTACCTCTCATTCGGTATTGGCGTCGCAGTGATCGGCGCGTGGGCCGCATCGATGCAGGGCGCGCTGGAGCGCGCCACCGGCCAGCGAGGTGCGTCGATCGTGCTCGCTAACTTGCTCGGCCTGACGCTGTGGGCGGGCGTGCTCTCGTTGCTCGGCTCGGGCGGCAACGTATACGCACCTGGGCCGTTTCTGGCGCACTCGGTGTGGGAGTTCGTCGCCACCCGCCTCGCTTCGCAGGCGGTGCGGTGATGCGCGCGATCCTCTACCAGGTACAGCCGTACGAGCTGCACGGCACCCTCTACTACGCGCTGCGCTACCTGGTGGACGGCCAGGAGGAGCTGCGTGAGGCGCGCATCTCCCACGACATGGCCTACGCGACGCCGGCCCCGGGTGACCGTGTGGAGATACACGCGCTCCTGGGGATCGTGGATCGAGTGACGAAGATCGACGAGGGCTGAGATGGCCTCGGCCCCCTCGCATCCGGACGAGGCACACGAGGAGTGGATCGGCTGGGTGCTCGTCTCCACCCAGTTCGCGCTCATCGGCACGATTGCTGCCGAGGCGTTGCGTCGGCTCCCTCTGCTGCGCTGGGGGCGGGGCGTCGCCGGGGCGGCCTCGGTGCTGGGTGGCGGCGCATTCGCGCTGTGGGGCGCCGGGGCGCTGGGCGGTGCGCTGCGGGCGCATCCCGCGCCGGCCGCCGGGGCGACGCTGCGCACCTCGGGTGCCTACGGCTGGGTACGACATCCCATTTACAGCGGCGTGCTCTGGGCATGTGCGGGGGCGAGCGTCCTGGCCGGCACATGGCGGGCGCTGGGCGCGTTCGCCGCACTGGTGGCGTTGCTGCAGGTGAAGTCACGTTACGAAGAGCGACTGCTGCGCGCGCGCTTCGACGGGTACGAGGCGTACGCGGCGCGCACGCCTCGATTCCTGCCGCGCCGCCCGCACACGGGGGCGTGACGCGAGGCCTCGCACGCTCGTGTATGGTGGCGCCGCACGGCGACGGGGTCGCCGAAAGGGGGACGGGGAGATGCAGACGGCAGACGTGGCACGCGTGCTGGAGGCCGCACGGG
The DNA here is from genome assembly GCA_041674885.1 of Dehalococcoidia bacterium. Taxonomy (GTDB): domain Bacteria; phylum Chloroflexota; class Dehalococcoidia; order UBA2979; family UBA2979; genus RH-chloro-G1. The sequence continues at coordinate 5,325 of JBAYUZ010000009.1, read as the reverse complement.
CCGAGGCAGCGAAGGTCGGCAAGCCGGTGACGCTGTGCGTGCTCAACGTGGCAGGCGTGGCGCTGGGACTGGAGCGCGTAGGCGACCCCGGGACGTTCACCTCGATCGTCGCGGACGGGAAGGCGAACGGCGCGCTCACGATGGGCCGCGACTCCTCGCAGCTCGCCGCGATGGCGGAGCGGGCGCCGGCGATCGTGAACGCGATGATCACTCGCACCGGCGGGCGCTTCGTCGCGGTGGCAGGCGGCGTGCTCATTCAGCAGGGCGGCGCGGTGGTGGGCGCGATCGGCGTCTCCGGCGCGACCGCCGAGGAGGATGAGCAGATCGCGCAGGCCGGCGCGAAGGCGCTCGCCTAGCACGACGGAGCGAGGTGGCCGTGCCGCGGTTGTAGGTGCGGCCACCCTCGTTTACGATTGGACGCGCCGACGCACCCGGTGCCTCGGTGTTCCATTCGTGGGCCTGTAGCTCAGCTGGGAGAGCATCTGACTGGCAGTCAGAAGGTCAGCGGTTCGATCCCGCTCAGGTCCACCACCACGACTCGAACGCCCCCGCACGCGGGGGCGTTTTCGTTGCCGTCGGGTTGCGCCCATTCCGCACGGCGACCGCGCCTCGAGAGCCGTCGACGTACGTCGATACGGCAATGGTGGCACTCAATGTGAAGTAGATAACAGTCATGTCAGCCGATTATCAGGCTGACGAGACGCTGAACCGCGTAACGATCCTCGAAACCGTATGGACTCGTACCGAGCGTGAAGCAACATCACGAGTATGTTGTTGCGAGCAGGTGCATGCGCTGTCGTTCGAGTCTGGGTTCGTGCCGCGCGGTGCGCGCGAGAATGGGCGAGTTGCTCGCCCGGTGGAGTCCGCCGGTGGTTAGCCTGGAGGCGCGTGGAAACTGCATCCTCGGTGCGCTGCCGCAGGAGGAGTTCAGGCGTGTCAGCACTGACCTGCGCATGGTGCACCTCTCGCAGGGCACTGTGTTGTACGAGTGGCTGACGGTCACTGACGAGATCCTGTTTCCGACCTCTGCAATCGTCTCGATGGTCACGCTGATGGAGGACGGGCAGTCCGTCGAAAGCGTGCTTGCCGGGGTGGACACGATCTCCGGCGCGTGGGTCGCGTGCGGGGTGCACCGCGCGCCGTGGCGCGTGGTGGTGCAGTCCGCTGGCCACGCCTTCGCGATGGACACGGCGATGTTTAGCGAACACCTCGCGGCAAGCCCGGTGCTGCGTCGGCTGGTGCTGCGGGCGGCGGTTGCCGGGCACTTCCTCACCTCGCAGTCGGTCGGGTGCAATCGCTTCCACGACCTCGCTTCGCGCGCCGCGCGCTGGCTGCTGATGGTGGTGGAGCGAACGGGCAGCACACAGGTGCGCCTGACGCAGGAGTTCCTGTCGCAGATGCTGGGTGCACACCGCCCCAGCGTGACGGTCGCGCTGGGGGTGCTGGAACACCGCGGGCTGATCGCGCGCACGCGCCGCGGCATCATCGACGTGTTGGACATCGAGGCGCTCGAGGGGGCGTCCTGCGAGTGCTACCGCAAGGTGCGCGAGTATTCCGCGCGCATGCTCGACCTCGACGCTCCGCTCTAGCCGCGCCCCCGCGTCACGGTCCCAGCACCGGCTCCAGGTCGCGCACCGGCCGGGGTGCGCGTGGCATGCGGTCGAGCATCGCCGCAGCCTCGTCCGGGTGGCGGAGCGCCCAGTAGACCCACGCGTGCAGGCAGTCGTTGGGCACCTCGGCGCAGGCGGTGGGGTCGGGGGAGCCGTCGAAGGTGGCATCGTCGACGCAATCGACGGCATGCAGCAGCTCGTGTGTGACGGCGACGGGATCGACGATCGCCTGCGCAGTGAACTGCAGCTGAGGCGCGCCCGCCTCGCACGAGGTCTTCGCGACGGCGACGTACGCGCCCGTCGGGTTCTCCGCGGTGCGGTGCGCGGGGTCGTATGCGGTCACCTGGCCTTCGGGGACTAGGGTGATGTGCACCGGCCCCAGGAAGGCGAGCAGCGCGAGGATGAGCGGCGTCAGCGGGGTGAACATCGGCGGATGACCTCCGCGCCTCAGTCTTGGGGCGGGGTCAACGCGCGCAGGGGCCCGGAATGTGGACCGCTGGTGTCCGGATCGCAGTGTGTGGGGCGACCGCGATCCGGACGACGTAGCAAGGTGAGTGAGCGGCTAGCGACCGCCCTTTGCGGCGTTCACCAGCTGGCGAATCTGCTCGATCGTCAGCGCGCCCGCGCCGACCTGACCGTTCACGACGAAGGAGGGCGTGGACTGCAGCTTGTACGTCCCTGCTTCGGCGATCATCTGGTCGACGGCGGAGCGCTTGCTGCCGGAGTCCAGGCACTTGTCGAAGGCAGCGCCATCGAACTTCACGCTGGGCGTAGCTGCGGCGGCCTCCCGTGCGAACTTCTTCACGTTGCTGCTGCTGAAGACGCCGCGGTTCTCCTGGCCCTGGCGGGTGTAGAGCACGTCGTGCATCTCCCAGAACAGGCCCTGGTCGGCGGCGCACGCCGCACCCTCGGCCGCCGTGCGGGACTCCGGGCCGATGATGATGAAGTCGCGGTACTCGAAGGAGGCGATGCCGGTGTCGACGAACTCCTTCTGCACCTGCTCCTCCGTGTTCTTCCAGAACTGGCGGCAGTAGGGGCACTGGTAGTCGCCGAACTCGATGATCTTCACGGCGGCGTTCGGGTTCCCGGCGACGCGTCCGTTGGTCTGCGGGCGCTCCCGAGGCGTGTACGCCTCGGCTGAGCCCGCGCTGGAGCGGTTCGAGGCGAACACCATGACGGCGATGATCGCGATGATGGCGATACCGCCACCGAGCGTCCAGAAGCCACCGAATGACTCAAACGTGCTTCGCCAGCCAGTAGCGGGCGGCGTGGAGGCGCCGGAGCGTCCTCGGCGGTTGTCGGGGCGTCGCGCCATGTTGCGGCGTCCTTTCGTGGTCGGGCGATGAGGGTGCCGGGGAGCGAAGGAGACGGTACCACGGAACCGCAGTGAGGCGGAGCAGGGGCGCCACAACGAGAGAGCGGAGGCCGGTGGATGGACCGGCCTCCGCTCTGGGAGGGGCTTCAGCGGGCCGAAGCCTACTCGACGGTGAAGGCCGCGCGCATGCCCTGGCCGTAGTGGGCCGGGAGGTTGCAGACCAGCACGTACTTGCCGGCCTTCAGCTCCACCTTCTTGGACTCCGACTTGTTGGCGTCCAGGCTGGCAGTGCGGCCGATGACCGTGACCTGCTTCTCATCCGCCATGCCACCGGCCTGCGCGAGCTTGTCCGGGGCAGCGTCCGTCTGGTAGACGGCCAGCTCGTGCGCCGTGGCGCCCTTGTTGGTGGTGGCGAACTCGACCGTGCCGGCCTTGGCCTTCGCGGCGCTGGGCTTGATCGCCCACTCGCTCAGGACGACATCGATCTTGCCGGACGCCGCGCCGCCGGCGCTGCTGGCGCCGCCCTCGGACTTCCCGCCGGCCTCACCACCGCCACAGGCGACCAGTGCTGCCGTCGCGACGGCACTGACCATAACGAGCCCGAATCGAGTGTTGATCAGACGCATTGAAACTCCTTGCTGAACCCATGCGGCGGTACACACGCCGCTTCCACAGCCAGTGTCCACGCGATTGTCGTGAGAGGCGAGTAGGGGCCCACGGCATTTCGTCACCGCGAGCATGTGACTTTCGTCACTAGCCCGCGGCCGTAGTGCTCCCGAAAGTCACCGTTACGAGACTACGCCTCGGGAAGGGAGTGCCAGTGAAACGGGATTTCACGTTGCTGGCGGTGTTGTGGACGGTGCTGGCCATCCTCACGGCATGGGGTGTCAGTACCTTTGGGTGGTACCTCTACCCGACGCACGGGGCCGAAGAGGCGACGGTCGTGGACGAGGCGTTCACGATCCTGTCGTACATGGCGGTACCGGTGGTCGCGCTGGTGCTGGCTATTGAGATCGTTGCGATCCTGCGGTTCCGCTCCAAGGGCGAGCCGACCGAGGATGGCGCACGCCTGACCGGCGAGGGCAATCTGCCGAAGTTCTGGCTCATCATCACCTCGGCGCTCGCGGTCGTGATGATCATCTGGCCTGGCCTGACCGGCATCATCGAACTGTCCCACCACAAGGAACCGGGTCTGCACATCAAGATCACCGGTCAGATGTGGGCGTGGTCGGTCGAGTACCCGGATCAGGGCGTGAAGATTCCTGCCGCGCAGGAGTTCGTGCTGCCGGTCGGGACGACCGTGCAGATCGACGTGGAATCGAAGGATGTCCTGCACTCCTTCTGGGTGCCCGCGTTCCGCCAGAAGATCGATGCGGTGCCGGGCAAGACGACGACCGTCTACATCACGCCCGATCAGACCGGGAACAAGGACAGCGATATCGCCTACCGCCTGCAGTGCGCGGAGCTCTGCGGCGTGGGGCACTCGCTGATGGCCAACCCGGTGAAGGTCGTCGAGCAGCGTGACTTCGACTCCTGGCTCGCCGGCCAGAAGCAGCGCGCGGAGGCGAGGTAGTCATGGCTCTGTTGCGCGCTCCGATGGTTCGCGGGCTGGTGCTCGGCATCCTTGGCTGGTGCGTGGGCGTCGGCATTGTGGCGGCGATCCGAACCGGGTTCGGGCTGTCGTGGTGGGAGTTCAACGCCTCGTGGTTCGGCGGCTACCCTGTGGGCCTCTTCCTGTGGGTCATGGGCGTAGGCGGCTGGGAGCACTGGGGGCGAGAGTGGTTCGGCCTGGAGCCGAAGCCGTACGTGCTCACTGGCTGGAAGCGCTACTTCGGCTTCAGCGGTGACCACAAGGTGATCGGTGTCCAGTACGCGACGACGCTGGCGATCGTCTTCCTCCTCGCCGGCTTGTTCGCATTGGCGATGCGCCTGGAGCTGGCGCAGCCCGGCATGCAGTACATGTCGATGGACGTGTTCAACGCGACGATGAGCTTCCACGGCATCGTGATGCTCGCGGTCGCGATCGCGGGCAGCTCCGGTGGCTTCGGCAACTACTTCGTGCCGCTGATGCTGGGCGCACGGGACATGGCGTTCCCGCGGCTGAACGCGCTGACCTACTGGCTCATTCCGCCGGTGGCGGCGACGCTGGTGATCGCCGTGCTGCTGGGCGGCTGGGACTCCGGCTGGACGGCCTACCCGCCGCTGTCGGTGATCAACAAGCCGGGGCAGACGCTGTTCAACCTGGCCGTGATCACGTTCGGCCTCGTATCGATCCTTGGTGGCATCAACTTCATCGTCACCATCGTGTATGAGCGGGCGCCGGGCATGTCCTGGTTCCGGATGCCGATCTTCGTGTGGAGCATCTTCGCGACCTCGCTGATCGCGTTCTTCTTCACGCAG
>JBAYUZ010000008.1:0-41144 GCA_041674885.1 Dehalococcoidia bacterium | reverse complement strand
CGCCTCGAACCGCGGCGATCGTACTCCCGGTGGTGCGCGCACGGGCACGCGAGCGCGGTTGAGGCACGCTCGGAGCCGATGCTACCCTCCGCGAGTTACACACTCATGCGGCCCCGCCCGCAGCGCGCGAAGGCGAACCAATGAAGGCTGACCTCGAACTCCTCGCGTCGCTGGCGAAGCGGCGCGGCTTCGCCTTCCCCTCGGCCGAGATCTACGGCGGCTTCTCCTCCACCTACGACTACGGTCCGTTGGGTGCGGAGATGAAGCGCAACATCCGCGACTCCTGGTGGCGGCGCATGGTGCAGTCGCGCGACGACGTGGTCGGCATCGAGGCGGCGATCATCACCAACCCGGCGGTGTGGGTCGCCTCGGGCCATGTCGGCGGGTTCACCGACCCGCTGGTGGACTGCCTCGAGTGCCAGTCGCGCGTGCGCGCCGACCACATCGAGAACAACACGTGCCCGGTATGCAAGGCCGTGGGCCGCTTCACTGAGGAACGCAAGTTCAACCTCATGTTCCGCACCTTCGTCGGCCCCGTGCAGGACGAGGCGGCGACGGCGTACCTGCGCCCGGAGACGGCACAGGGCATGTTCGTGAACTTCGAGAACGTGCAGACCACGATGCGCCGGCGCCTACCGTTCGGCATCGCGCAGATCGGCAAGTCGTTCCGCAACGAGATCACGCCAGGGCAGTTCATCTTCCGCACGCGCGAGTTCGAGCAGATGGAGATGGAGTTCTTCTGCCACCCGGAGCAGTCCCTGGAGTGGCACACCTACTGGAAGCAGGAGCGGATGGCCTGGTACCAGACGCTCGGCTTCCACCCCGACCACCTGCGGCTGCGTGACCACGCGACCGAGGAGCTGGCGCACTACTCGCAGGCGACGTCGGACGTGGAGTACCTGTTCCCGTGGGGCTGGGGTGAGCTCGAAGGCGTCGCGCACCGTGGCGACTTCGACCTCAAGGCGCACTCGACGGGGTCGGGGAAGTCGCTGACCTACTTCGACCAGGAGAAGAACGAGCACATCGTCCCGCACGTCATCGAGCCTGCCGTGGGCGTCGACCGCCTGATGTTCGCGCTGATGTGCGAGGCGTACGACGAGGAGACGGACGAGAAGGGCGAGACGCGCGTGGTGCTGCGCTTCGCACCCTCGATCGCGCCGGTGACGGTCGCGATCCTCCCGCTGTCCCGCAACGAGCGGCTGACCCCGAAGGCGCGCGAGGTGTGGGATCTGCTGCGGCCGGAGTTCCGGACGCAGTTCGACGACGCGCAGTCGATCGGCCGCCGCTACCGGCGGCAGGACGAGATCGGCACGCCGCTGTGCGTGACGGTCGACTTCGACAGCCTGGACGACGAGGCGGTGACGATCCGCGAGCGTGACTCGATGGAGCAGGTGCGCGTGCCGATCAGCGGGCTGGTTGCCGCGCTGCGGGAGCGCATCGACGCGCTGACGCCGAAGGCCTCGTAGCCCTCTGACGTTTCACGTGGAACATCGCGCACGAGTGCCACTTCGGTGTTGCGCTCGAAGGCGAGCGAGGCGGGTAGGAAACAGCGAGGGCGCCCATTGGGCGCCCTCGTCGTGTGTGGTGCGGACGGTCGAGGCTTAGCCGACGACCTTGGCGCGAGCGCCAGCCTTGTCCTTGTACCAGAGCGCGTCGACCTCGGCGTAGAAGGCCTGGTCGGCGGGGAGGTCGTCCTCCGCGAAGATGGCCGAGACGGGGCAGGCGGGCTCGCAGGCGCCGCAGTCGATGCACTCGTCCGGGTCGATGTAGAGCTTGCGGTCGGTGCCCTCTTCGAAGTGGATGCAGTCCACGGGGCAGACGTCGACGCAGGACTTGTCCATGACGTCGACACAGGGCTGAGTGATCACGTACGCCACGGTGCGGTCCTTCCTGTGTTCCTGAGGCGGGGCGATTCTAGCCAGCGCGGCAACCAACGGGCAAGCATCCCGCGAGGTGATCCGCACCATATCTGTGCTACCCCACGATCATCGACCGCGAGATGCGGCCAGCATACCCGTGCACGGAACTCATCCCCAGAAGCGCCACCACGGACGTTGTGCCCGGCGCGCCTCGACGGCGGCGGCGGCGGCCTGCTCACGCTCGCGCTCCATCGCCTCGCGCGCGTCGCGGACGGCCGAGGCGAGGCGGCGGCGCAGCGCCACGACGCGCTCCACGAGGTCGAGCGCGTCGTCCCCCGCCTCGGCGTCGTCACCAGAGGCAGCGCCGGGGGCGAGCGAGGGGTAGAGCGCGGTCAGCGTCTCCGCGAAGCGGGGGACGGCGGAGCGGCGCTGTGCCATCTCGTACGCCTTCAGCTCGTTGGTGACGCCCAGCAGGCCCTCGTCGATGCGGTGCAGCTGGTAGGAGGTGACATCGAGGCGGGCGACGGCGGCGCCGAGCTGCGGGACGAGCGCCGCGTCGACGCTCAGCAGGCCGTCGTCGCGGCGCTGCAGCGTGGCGCGATCGGTCTCGGATCCGGGGCGCGCGAGGTGGTAGCGGACGGCGAGCGCCACGATGCGCGCGTCGTCGTCGGGGAGTTCCAGGGTGGGCATGCGGGGAGCGTACCAGCACCTCACGTGTGGGGCGCGGTTGCGGCGCGCGCTCGCGCGCTGTCCCATGGGTGGACGGAGGCAGCGCATGGCGTCGAAGGCGAAGCGGGCGGGGCGAGGCGGTCGAGGCGTGCGGCAGGAGCCGCCGAGGCCGCAGAGCATGGCGCTCTGGCTGGTCGACGGCTGGTTCCGGGGCTGGGGCTTCGGGGCGATCGCGGCGCTGGTGGGCACCCTGGCGATGCTGGTGCTGCAGATGCCGGAGTGGCGGGTGCCGTTCGTGATCGCGCACCTCGCGGCGCTGCTGGCGGTCGCGCCCCTCGGCGTGGTGCTGGTGGCGCAGACGTTCGCGCGCTATCGCCGCGAGTCCGGCTCCGTGGCGGGCGGCCTCCGAGGCCTGTTCACGCACGACCGGCTGGTGACGGCGCTGGTGCTGGCGTCATTCGTGACGGCGGCGGTGTCGCTGTCGCAGTTCCAGGGCGGCATCCGCTGGCTGCGCGCGCTCGCCAACTATTCGACGGTCGCGATCGTGGTCACGCTCGTGTGGCGCTATCTGAGGGGGGCGCGGCGGCGGGGTTAGGGTAGCGTCAGTGCGTTGGGCTGACGGTCTGTGTCGGAGTTGCTGATTCGGCGACTGGCCGCGCGGCTCCCGGCGCCCTCTCGACGATCCATTCGATGCCGTTCGGATAGGCGAGCGGGAGTAGCGCGAGGACAAGCGTCAGTACCGCGAGGATCAGGAAGGCTTGCTGCATCCATCGGTTCATTCCGCTTTCACGCTGAATGAACGCGAGATGTTGGCGTTGGAGGCTTTCGAGTGCCGTCGTGAGTTGGGATTGGGCTTCGGTGAGTTGAAGTTGTGTTCCCGCAAGCCGTAGCGCGTCACGGCGTTGCTGTTGGTCAACTAACTGCAATCCGAGATCGAATGAGGCTCGCGGGTCAAGTCCGGGGTGGTAGCGCATCCACTTGTCGCATCCCCGGTCCGCAGCGAGCACCGTGACCGCGGCATGGTTGACGCTGTTTCGCTCGTCACCCGAGAGATTGGGGCGTATGGGCGATAGAACAGCTGAGGTCTGCTCGATCTCATCGGTAATGTGCATCGCGCGGAAGCAAGTCGGGGGCAGGTTCCACGACCCGAGCGTGAAGAACCGCGCGCGCTGGCGGTCATCCTGTGTCAGTTCGTAGTACGTTGCCAGGTGCGCGTTCGCGAAGTCCCGGCGACACAGGAAAGCGCAGTTCCAACACGCACCCTCATCTGGGCGGCTAGGCCAAGCACTCCAGCCGTTGTCGATCATCTGCCGCCCACCAACTCCGCCAGGAAGCGGCCGGTCGCTGACCCCTCGATGCGGGCGAGGGCTTCGGGGGTGCCCTCGGCGAGGAGGTAGCCGCCGCGCTCGCCGCCGGCGGGGCCCAGGTCGATGAGCCAGTCGGCGCTCTTGATGACGTCCAGGTTGTGCTCGATCACGATCACCGTGTTGCCGCCCTCGACCAGCGCCTGCAGGACGCCCAGCAGCGCCTCGGTGTCCTGGAATGAGAGGCCGGTGGTCGGCTCATCGAGGATGTAGACGGTGCGGCCGGTCGCGCGGCGGGCGAGCTCGGTCGCCAGCTTCACGCGCTGCGCTTCGCCGCCGGACATCGTCGTGGCGGGCTGGCCGAGCCGGATGTAGCCGAGCCCCACGTCGTTGAGAGTCTGCAGGCGACGGCGGGCTGCGGGGATCGCGTCGAAGAAGGCCAGCGCCTCCGAGACGGTCATGCCCAGCACCTCGGCGATGTGCTTGCCTCGGAAGGTGATCTCCAGCGCCTCGCGGTTGTAGCGGTCGCCGTGGCAGACCTCGCAGGGCACGGTCACGTCGGGCAGGAACTGCATCTCGATGTTGATGTAGCCGTCGCCGGTGCACGCCTCGCAGCGGCCGCCCTTCACGTTGAAGGAGAAGCGGCCAGGGCCGTAGCCGCGCGCGCGCGACTCCGGCACCTGCGCGAAGAGGTCGCGGATCGTCGTGAACAGCCCGGTGTAGGTCGCGGGGTTGGAGCGAGGCGTGCGGCCGATCGGCGACTGGTCGATGCGCACCACCTTATCGACGTGCTCCAGGCCCTCGAAGGTGTCGTGCGCGCCGGGGCGCTCACGCGCGCCGTGGAGATCCATCGACAGGCGCTTCGACAGGATCTCGTTCACGAGCGTGGACTTGCCGGAGCCGGAGACGCCGGTCACGGCGATGAACGTGCCGAGCGGGAACGCGACGTCGATGCCCTTCAGGTTGTGCTCGCGCGCGCCTCGGACGACCAGGCTGTTGCCGTTGCCGCCTCGGCGCGTCTTCGGCACGGCGATCGTGCGACGGCCGCTCAGGTAGGCGCCGGTGATCGACTTGCGGTTCTTCATCACCTGCGCGGGCGTGCCGGTCGCGACGACGTGGCCGCCGTGCTCGCCGGCGCCAGGGCCGAGGTCGATGAGGTAGTCGGCGGTGCGCATCATCGCCTCGTCGTGCTCCACGACGAGCACGGTGTTGCCGAGGTCGCGCAGGCGCTCGAGGGTGCGGATCAGCCGCTCGTTGTCGACGGGGTGCAGGCCGATCGAGGGCTCGTCACAGACGTAGAGCACGCCCATGAGCGCGCTGCCGATCTGCGTGGCGAGGCGGATGCGCTGACCCTCGCCGCCGGACAGCGTCGCGGACGCGCGGTCCAGCGTCAGGTAGTCGAGGCCGACGTCGCGCAGGAAGTTCAGGCGGCCCGCGATCTCCTGCAGGATCTGGCGCGCGATCGCCTGGTCACGCGGATCGAGGGGCGTCGCGTCACCTCGCAGCTGCTCCGTCCACTCCTGCGCCGCGAGCACCGACGAGCGCGCGACGTCGACGATCGACTTGCCGTCGACGGTGACCGCCAGCACCTCCGGCTTCAGGCGCGCGCCGTGACACTCGTTGCAGGGGATGGCGACCATGTAGCGCTCGATGTCGCTGCGCACCCACTCGGAGTCCGTCTCCTTGTAGCGCCGCGCGAGGTTGGTAAGCACGCCCTCCCACGAGATGTCGAAGTTGCGCACGCGACCGCGGCGCGTCTGGTACTCGACCTGGATCGTCTCGCCGTCGGTGCCGTGCATGAGCACGTTCCACTGCGTCTCGGTGAGCTGGTCGAGCGGGGTGTCGAGGGTGTAGCCATACGCCTCGGCAAGCGCGGCGAGGCGGCGCTTGTACCAGGTGAGCGCGGTGCTCATGCGCTGGTAGGGGACGATGCCGCCCTCGTCGATGCTCAGCTTGCGGTTCGGCACCACGAGCGCGGGGTCGAGCTCCATCTGCACGCCCAGGCCGGTGCACACCGGACACGCGCCGTGCGGCGAGTTGAACGAGAAGTTGCGCGGCTCGATCTCCGGGACTGAGTAGGGCGGGTGCGACTGGTTCGGGCACGCGAAGCGCTCGCTGTAGGTCAGCTCCTCGACGCCCTCCGGCGCGAACAGCATCACGCCCTCGCCAAGCTTCAGCGCCTGCTCCACGGACTCCGAGACGCGCTGGCGAGCGCCCGCGTAGTCCTCGTCGTCCGGCCCGGGGATCACGAGGCGGTCGACGACGACATCGATGTCGTGCCACTTGTTGCGCTCGAGCGTGGGCAACTCCTCGAGGTCGGTGACGGCGCCGTCGACGCGCACGCGGATGAAGCCGGCGCGGCGCACCGACTCGAACACCTCGCGGTGCTCGCCGCGGCGGTGGCGGATGAGCGGTGCGAGCAGCAGCGCGCGCGTCCCCTCGGGCGTCGCGAGCACGGCATCGACGATCTGCTGCACGGTCTGGCGGCGGATGACCTGCCCGCAGTGCGGGCAGTGCGGGATGCCGACGCGCGCGAAGAGCAGGCGGAGGTAGTCGTAGATCTCGGTGACCGTCGCGACGGTCGAGCGAGGGTTCTTGGAGACGCCCTTCTGGTCGATCGAGATCGCGGGCGAGAGGCCTTCGATGTGATCGACGTCCGGCTTCTCCATCAGCCCGAGGAACTGACGAGCGTACGCGGAGAGCGATTCGACATAACGCCGCTGACCCTCGGCGTAGATCGTGTCGAAGGCGAGCGACGACTTCCCGGAGCCGGAGAGCCCCGTGATGACGACGAGGCGGTCGCGGGGAATCTCGACGGAGATGTTCTTGAGGTTGTGCTCGCGGGCGCCGGTCACAACGATGCGATCCTGTGGCACAGGCACCTCGATCTCAGGTGGGGATGGAGTACGGCGAACAAGTGTACGGCTCCGCCACGGGCCGCCTCAACGGGTGCGGACGCGGATGGAGCCGTTCGAGCAGGAACAAGGGACGTTCGTCCCTTGTGAGGTGCGCGGCGCGCATCTATCACGTGTAGGTGAGAGTTCTTGTGGCCGCAGCCGACGCCTACACCCGCGAAGCCCTCGTGCGTGCGACGGCCAGTGACGCCGTGTCCACCGGCATCGAGTACCTGCCGAACGCCGTGCGCTCGCTCCAGCCGGACGTGCTGGTGCTGGACGCCGGTGGCGACACGGAGGCGACCCGCGCTGCGCTGGAACGTGCGCGCGCCGCAGCCGAGGCGCCGCTGCACGCGCTGCTGCTGCTCTCGCCGAACTCGCTGTGGTTGCGGGGGCCGCTGCCCGCCGAACTGCTGCCCTGCGTCGTGATCGCGCGCACGGTCGAGCGGAACGTCATCGCTGCTGCGCTCTCGCGGCTCTCCGGGCAGCCCGTCGGCGGCTTCGATGGTGGCGAGGTGGACTGGCGGCGCGACTCGCGCCAGCTCACCGGGCCGCGTGGTCGGGTGCAACTCACCGCCTCGGAGTCCGTGGTCTTTGAAGCGGTGCTGGAGGCGAATGGCGGCGTGGTGCCGGCGGAGCGCATCGCCTCTGCGCTCTGGGGCGGGCAGACGATGGTGGACACGCTCAGTCGGGCGGCGATTCGCTCGCACGTCTACACGCTGCGCAAGAAGCTGCGCACCGTCGGCCTCGACCACGCGCTGGTCTCGCTGTCAGGCGCCGGCTACCGGCTGCACCTGGATGACGTGCGCCGCCACTAGGCGGGCCTCTTAGTCGTCGCCCCGATCGGGGTCGCCGAGGCCGGTGAACCCCTCCACATCGCCCAGGTGACGCCGCAGCTGATCTTCCAGCTCCTGGAGCTGCTCCTCAGTGACGCCGGCCTGGGTCATCGTCGTGCGGAGGAGGCGCTGTACCTCCGCGCCGTCGCCGCGCATGAGGGCGTCGGCGACCTCCAGTTGTGTCTCGATCGCCTTGAAGCCCTCGCGACGCGGCGTCACGTCCTCCATCGCGAGAATCGTGGCCATGAGCCTGGTGAACAGTGTGCAGGTGCGGGCGATGCGGACGCGATCCTCGGGATCGGCGGGGAAGGTGCCGGTGACGGCGACCTGCAGCCCGCTCCTGGTGTCGGTCGCAACGTACTGATCGGCCATGTGGGGCACCTCGCTTCGCCCTCCATCGTATCGCCGAGGGCGCCCGCGGGGAGTGGCTGAGGACTTCCTGACAGGGGCCTCTAGGACGGGTATGCACGGACTCTCGGAACCGGGTGGTGCTTTCGATACTTCTCCCATCGATGCGAGCGATCGACGCCGCATGGCGTGCCGATCGAGATGCCGGAGGAACCGCATGGCTGACGAGGCAGAGCGACAACTGGTGGTGTTTGACCTCGCCGGTGAGGCGTATGGGGTCAACATCGGCACGGTGCGGGAGATCATCCGCATGCAGGCGGTGACCCACGTCCCGGAGACGCCCGACTTCGTGGAGGGCGTGATCAACCTGCGCGGGCGCGTGATCCCGGTGGTGGACCTGCGCAAGCGCTTCGGACTGGAGACCTCCGAGCACACCTCGGACAGCCGGATCGTGGTGGTGGACATCGCGGGGCACGACATCGGCGTGATCGTCGATGCGGTGACCGAGGTGCTGCGCGTCGCGGGCGCCTCGATCGAGTCGGCCTCCGCGCTGATCACCACCGAGGACTCCTACTACATGGATGGGATCGCGAAGATCGGCGACCGCCTGCTGATCCTCCTCGACCTTGACCGCGTGCTGCAGTTGACCAGCGACCAGCTGGCCGCGCAGTCGGTGGCCGCGTAGCGCAGGACGCGCTCGCAACTCGAACTTCGGGGCGGCAGGGAGCGTCAGCCCATGACATTCGCGAATGACATCACGCCGGATGATCTGAAGGTGTTCATGCAGGAGGCGGAGAGCCTCCTGGAACTCCTGGACGAGGACATCATCCGCCTGGAGCAGGAGTCGGATAACTCCGAGCTCCTGCAGGAGATCTTCCGCGCAGCCCACACCCTGAAGGGGTCGTCGGGCATGCTCGGCTTCCAGTTGATGGCGGGGCTCACGCACGCGATGGAGGATCTCCTCGACCGCGTGCGCAAGGGCACGCTGCCCGTCACGCCCGAGATCGTCGACGCGCTGCTCGCGAGCCTCGACGGGCTGAAGGTGCTGATGGCCGGTCTCGCGGATGGCGAGGAGGCGACGCTCGACATCGAGCCGCTGGTCTCGCAGCTGCGCGCGATCATCGACCCGTCGGCGGCATCCGGCGCGACGCAGGCCGGCCCCTCGATCGCTGAGATCGTCGCGGCCCCCGAGGTCACGGCGAGGATCGATGCCGCGATTGAGGCCGGCACGCCGGTCTACCACGTCACGGTGCACATCGATCCGGAGAGCGATTGGGCGGCGGTGCGCTGCTTCCAGGCGCTGAACGAACTGACCGCGCGGGGCGAGGTGATCGCCTCGATCCCCTCGCAGCAGCAGATTGAGGACGAGCAGGTCGGGAAGACGCTGCAGGCGCTGTTCGCGACGGCGGAGGAGCCGGACGTCATCTCCGCACCGCTCACCACGGTCGCGGATGTCGTCGATGTGAGCGTGGTGCCGTGGAGCGGTGCGGCGGCCTCGGAGGCGCCAACTGCGGCGGAGGGGACGCCGGCGACGGCAGCTCCGGCAGCCGTGGGCGCAGCGAAGGAGACCGGCGAGGCCGGGCCGCGCGCGGAAGCGCAGCAGTCTGTCCGCATCGACGTGGATCGCCTCGACCAGCTCATGAACATGGTCGGCGAGCTGGTGATCGACCGAACGCGGATCGCGCAGATCTCGCGGATGCTGCTCACGCGGCACAAGGAAGACGACCAGGTGCGCGCGCTCGCGGAGACCTCCGCACACATCGTGCGCGTGGTCGACGAGTTGCACACGAGCATGATGCAGGTGCGCATGCTCCCGGTCGGCCTGCTGTTCAGCAAGTTCCCGCGCCTCGTGCGCGACCTCTCGCGCAGCACGGGCAAGCAGGTGCGTCTGGTCGTCGAGGGCGAGGGCACCGAGATCGATCGGTCGGTGATCGAGAAGATCAAGGACCCGCTCGTCCACCTCATCCGCAACTCCATCGACCACGGCGTGGAGCCGCTGGACGTGCGCCGTGCGGCGGGGAAGCCGGATGTCGCGACGGTGCGCCTGGCGGCGCAGCACGAGTCCGGCAGCATTGTGATCACGATCGACGACGACGGTGGCGGGATCAACATCGCCGCCGTGCGTGCGGCGGCGGTCCGCCGCGGCGCGCTCACGCCGGAGGCCGCCGAGCGCATCTCGGACGACGACGCGCTGCAACTGATCTGGGAGCCAGGCCTGTCGACGGCGCAGCGCACGACCGAGGTGTCGGGCCGCGGTGTCGGGATGGACATCGTGCGCCGAGACGTCGAGGCGCTGAACGGCCGCGTCGACGTCTCGACGGAGCCGGGGATGGGGACGCGGTTCACGCTGCGCCTCCCGCTCACGCTCGCGACGTTCGGTGGCCTGCTCGTGCGCTCCGGGAACGCGATGTACGCGCTGCCGCTGTCGTACGTGCAGGAGACGGTGCGCACCGACTCGGCGTCGGTGGGCACGGTGATGACGAAGTCGGTGATGAACCTGCGTGGCGACGTGATGCCGCTGCTCCGGCTGCGCGAGGCGATCTCGCGCACCGGCACGGAGCGCGCGCCGCTGGGTGACGAGCCGGTGTTCGCGGTGGTCGTGAAGGCCGGAGACGGGGAGCGTGACCGGCCGGTTGCGGTTGTCGTCGACGAGCTGGTCGACCAGCAGGAGATCGTCGTGAAGTCGCTGGGCGAGTACCTGGGCAAGACCCGGGGCGTCGCCGGCGCAAGCATCCTCGGTGACGGGGAAGTGGTGCTCATCGTCGATGTACCGACGTTGATCAAAGACGCGTTGCAGGGAAGCGCCGACGCGAGTCAAGACGCTGGGAGGAAAGCCGCATGAGTGGGGTGAAGCTGGGCCCGTGGGCCGCACTGGTGAGCCTGGGCACGGATAACGCGATGCGTGGACTGTCCGAGATGA
This sequence comes from Dehalococcoidia bacterium, assembly GCA_041674885.1. Classification (GTDB taxonomy): domain Bacteria; phylum Chloroflexota; class Dehalococcoidia; order UBA2979; family UBA2979; genus RH-chloro-G1. The sequence goes on along the minus strand of JBAYUZ010000008.1, from coordinate 30,314 downwards.
TCGGGCAGGACATCGAGGTCAGCTCGTTCGGTCTGCGGCGGATCCAGGTCGTGGACATCGCCAGCATCGTTGGCGGGCCCGAGGTGACATCGATCGGCATCTACCTGACGGTCAGCGGCAGCGCCGACGGCCACCTGATGCTGATGTATGAGCCGGCGATCGCGTTCGCGTTCGTCGACCTGCTGATGGGGCAGCCGATCGGCACGACCCATGAGCTGGGCGAGATGGAGCGCAGCGCGCTGGGGGAGATGGGCAACGTCATCGGTGCGTTCTTCCTGAACGCGATCGCGGACGCGACCGACCTGGACCTCCGTCCCTCGCCGCCGGCCGTGATGGCCGACATGGCGGGTGCGCTGCTCGACATCGTGACGGCAGACATCCTGCTCACGCAGGACGAGACGTACGTGGCGGAGTCGACGTTCAGCGTCGCGGGGAACGAGATCAGCGGCATGTTCTTCGTCATGCCGAGCGAGCAGCTGCTGTCGGCGCTGGCGACGGTGCGGCGGGCAGCGTGACCACCACCGTGGAGGCCGTTGGGCAGTCCAGCCTGACGCCGGAGCAGCAGAGCCGCGACGGCATCCGTCGGATCGCGCTCGGGCTTGGTGACTGGCGCGTGAGCAACGACCCGGACGAGGACCTGGTGTGCCTGGGCCTCGGCTCCTGCGTGGCGCTGTGTGTGTATGACCCGGTGGCGAAAGTCGCCGGCATGGCGCACATGGTGCTGCCGGACAGCACGGCAGCACGGCCGGGGAGCAGCGGGACGAAGTTTGTGGACGTCGCGGTGCCGACCGTGATGGAGCAGGTCACCCGCCTGGGTGGGATCGGTGGTCGGTTGCGCGTCTCCCTCGTGGGTGGCGCGAGCATCCTGGCCGGCGCCGCGTTCTCCGGATTGCCGCAGATCGGCGCTCGCAATGTCGAAGCGGCCGTGGCGGTGCTGGGGGCGCGACACCTGAAGCCGGACGCGACGGAGACCGGCGGGACGTCTGGACGGACGGTGCGCCTGTCGGTGCGCACCGGTGAACTTCGAGTCGAGACGGCGGGACGATCCGCCCGCGCGGCGTAGGCCGAGCGAAGGAGAGCAACAATGGCGAAGATCCTGATCGCTGACGACGCGGCGTTCATGCGCATGCGCAGCTCCACGCTCCTGAAGGAGCTGGGCCACGAGGTCATCGAGGCTGCCGACGGCGCGGAAGCGGTGTCCAAGTTCAAGTCGGAGCACCCGGACGCCGTGCTGTTGGACATCACCATGCCGGTGATGGACGGCCTGGAGGCGCTGCGCACCATCCTGGCGGACGACCCGAACGCTCGTGTGGCGATGGTCACGGCGATGGGGCAGCAGCAGATCATCATGGAGGCGATCAAGGCGGGCGCTCGCGACTTTGTCGTGAAGCCGTTCGACGCTGATCGCATCCAGGCCGCGCTGTGGAAGCTGGTGGCCTGATGACCGCCGGCGCCCCGATCCGGGTGCTGATCGTGGACGACTCCGCGACGATGCGAGCAGTGCTCGCGCGGAAGCTGGAGGACGCCCCCGACATCCAGGTCGTCGGTCGCGCGATGGACGGCATCGATGCGCTGGAGCAGGTCGCGCGGCTGAAGCCGGACGTGATCACGCTCGACGTGGAGATGCCGCGCCTCGATGGCCTGCAGACGCTCGAGCGGCTCATGGCGGAGCACCCAACGCCCGTGGTGATGGTGAGCAGCCTGACCCGCAAGGGCGCGGAGGCGACGTTGCGGGCGCTCGACCTGGGCGCCGTCGACTTCATCGAGAAGCCGACCGTCGGTGGTGTGGTCGTGGCGCAGATGGTCGAGGGGTTGGCGGAGAAGGTGCGTGCGGCTGCCTCGGCGCGGGTGCGCGCCGTCCCGGCAGCGCCCGCGGCTGCGCCGACACCGCGGATCATGAGCGCGCCTCGGCCGCCGCGATCGGCGGCGCCGGGCGGCTGGGAGCGCACGATCGTCATGATCGGCTCTTCTACGGGTGGCCCGCAGGCGCTGCGTCAGCTGGTGCCGATGCTCCCCGGTGACCTCGGTGTGCCAGTGGTGATCGTGCAGCACATGCCGGAGGGCTTCACGACGCTGCTCGCGAACCGCCTGAACGGGCTCAGTGCGATCGAGGTCGCCGAGGCTCGCCCCGGCGATCGGCTGACCGAGGGCAAGGCGCTCATGGCGCCGGGTGGGAAGCATCTGCGCTTCGATGCGGCAGGCGTCGCCAGCCTGGACGACGGACCGACGGAGTGCGGGGTGCGCCCCGCGGTGAACGTGACGATGGAGTCCGTGCTCGGCGTCCGAGGCTGGAATGTCCTCGGTGTCGTGCTCACGGGCATGGGGAGTGATGGCACGCGCGGCGCGGGGCTCATTCGCGCCGTCGGCGGCGACGTGATCGCGGAGTCGGAGGAGACGGCGCTGATCTACGGCATGCCGCGCAGCGTGGTGCTGGCGGGGCATGCCACGCAGGTGCTGCCGCTGCCGCAGATCGCGGACGCGATCGTCGCGCACTGTCGCGCGCGCGCGGCAGCATCGGCGTAGACACGGCGTAGACACGGCGGAGAGACAGGGAAGGTCGGAGCGATGCAGGAGTCGACGTACGCGGAGCTGAAGCAGGTCATCAAGACCCGCATCGGCCTCGACCTGGAGCTGTACAAGGGTCAGCAGATGCGCCGGCGTCTGGACAACTTCGTCACCCAGCGCGGCGGTGCGGACGAGGTGGCATGGCTGCGCTCGCTCGCCACCGATCGCGAGGAGCTGGCCGCGCTGCGCGACATGCTCACGATCAACGTCTCCGAGTTCTTCCGTGACTTCGCGCAGTTCGAGACGCTGCGCTCGAAGGTGCTCCCCGACCTGCTGGCCACGCGCAGCACGATGTCGATCTGGAGCGCGGCATGCTCCAACGGCCAGGAGCCATACAGCCTCGCGATCACGCTCGATGAGCTCGGGGCAACCGGGCGCTACCGACTGCTGGCGACCGACCTCGACCGTGCCGTGCTGGCGAAGGCGCAGGCCGGTGGGCCGTACATCGCGAATGACGTGCGCAACGTCTCGGCGGCGCGGCGTGAGCAGTACTTCGCGGAGGACGGCGACCAGCTGTTCGTGAAGCCGGCGCTGCGCTCCCGCGTGACGTTCCGCGAGCACAACCTGCTGGCGGACGCCTACGGCGCCAACTACGACCTCATCGTGTGCCGGAACGTGCTCATCTACTTCTCCCCGGAGGCGAAGAACGAGATACTGCGCCGCTTCCAGCAGGCGCTGAAGCCCGGCGGCGTGCTGTTCATCGGCGCGACCGAGGCGCTGCTGGGCGCCGACTCGAAGGGGTACCGGGCGCTGGGCGGCAACTTCTACCAGCGGGCGGAGGAGCCGGCCATTCGCGGGATGGTGGCGTAGCGATCGCGGCATCTCGCGACTGGTCGGGCGGCTGCGAGGTTGACTCGCCCGCCGCGCTGCCCGTTGAATGGCACGAGGAGTGCGGCGGTAGCTCAGTTGGTAGAGCGGCTGCCTTCCAAGCAGCAAGTCGCGAGTTCGAGTCTCGTCCGCCGCTCCAGTACCTCGCATCGTCACACGAGCCGGAGCGCCGACATCCGCATCTGGGACGTTCCCTGCGCCGCGCTGTCCGACAAGCACCTGCTCGGCGAGCACGTCGAGCTGCACACGATCTGGAACGCGCACGAGCGCGGCCTGACCGGTGGCTACAGTCGGCACCCCGAGACGCTGCGCTGGGTGGGGCACCTGGAGGCGCTCCGCCTTCGGCACGAGGTGCAGGCCGCCGAGATGGCGCGGCGCGGCTTCCGGCACCAGAGTCCGCTCCGCCCGATGGACACCTCCGACCAGTTCGCTGGATGGCCCTCGACCCGCCTCCCCGGCAGCATCCCGGTCGAGGCTGCACCGGATTTGGCGATCCCGCAGCTGGGGCTGTGGAAGTGGGGCGATCCGCCGCCGCCGGAGTGGGGGGCCGGGCTGGGCGAAGGCGCAGCAGGAGTACGTGGACAGCCTCTAGCCCTCGTATCCTCGCGTCATGCCTCGTATGCCGGCCTTGCTGGAGGAGTTCCTGGTCGCGCTGGCCGCGTCGACCTGCCTGGGTGCGACGATCGCCGTCATCTACTGGTTCGTCACCGGCCTGTCACCGTGGCCCGGGCTCATCCTGGGCGAGGTGATCGGCTTCGGATGGGGCTCGGCGCTGCTCGCGTTGACCTCGCCACGGAGCCGCGACTGACGAAGTTCCGCGCTGAGGGTGCGCGACTCGGCCGATCCTGACGATATCTACGGTAATGAACGCGACATTCGAGTTGCCCACGCTGCCACTCCCCCGGGTGCGCGCCCTCGCGCTGCTCTCGGACGAGGCTGTCGGCGTCACGGAGATCGCCGAGGTCGTCGCCAGCGACCCCGGGCTCACCGTGGCGGTGCTGCGTGCCGCGAACTCCGCGATCTCCGCGCCGACCTCGCGCGTGCGGTCGACCAGTCAGGCGATCATCCGCATCGGCCTGGGGGCGACGCGGCGGATCGTCATGGGCGCGGTGGTCGGCAAGTCCTTCGAGGGCCTCGGGCGAGCCGAACTCCACGTGGACGCGCTCTGGCGGCACCTGATCGCGACCGCGCTGCTGGCGGAGACGCTCGCCAGGGTGGGGGAGGGGACGACCGACGCGTTCACAGCGGGCCTGCTGCATGACGTCGGCCGGCTCGCGATGGCCTCGCACGACCCGAACCGCTACGCACGGGTCGTGAACCTGGCGCGTCGCGGCATCCCGGTGCGCGATGCGGAGCAGGTGATGTTCGGCGCGGATCACGGCGCGGTCGGTGCGGAGCTCGCCGAGGCGTGGCGGCTGCCCGAGAGCATCGGCGAGGCCATCGCAGGGCACCATGAGTCGGCCCCCGCCTCCTCGCTGGCACGCGCGGTGGGCCGGGCGCGGGACATCAGCGCCCAGCTCGGCCTCGGCGACGGGGTCATGCGCGGCGGGGATGAGACGCTCGACCCGGAGTCGGCAGACGCCGCTGTCGTGCGCGAACTGCGCGGTACGAAGGCGCTGCTCTCCCGCGTCGAGTGGTATCGCGAGGCGATCCAGGTCCTCTAGGCACCGCCTGTCTCGCTGTCGACCGCGCCGGGCTCGGCCGCCAGCGCCTCTGCCATCGTGCGCAACATCTCGAGCCGGTCGCCCGGCGCGGTGCCGGAGGCGGCGATCGTGCCCGCCGGCAGCTCGACGACGCTGTGCACGCCCTCGCTGCGCATCGCCTGGAACGAGGGGAGCGCCGCCAGCGCGTACAGCACGATGCCGTCGCGATCGACGAACAGCACGTCGACCGGTAGCCGGTCGGGACGGCGTGGGGCGGCCTCCGAGAGATACCGGCGCCCCTCGCCGCGGTCGAGCCAGCGGCGACCGAGGATGCGGAACAGCCCTCGCCAGCCGGCGCGGGCCACCTGCAGGCGCACGGCCAGGCGGCCACCCGTGCGCGCGTTCGCCAGTACGTACTCGTTGGTCGGCGTTGCGGAGGTGGTCATCCGCGGCTCCCTGCGGTTGGCGCACGCCTCGGCATGGGGATGCCGATGCGCACCAAACCGTGCAGCCACGGATCGACGCCACGCGCGTGGCGCCTCGCCTTCGGCGGGCCGGCGGCCGTGCTCGCCCGGAGGGAGCGAGGGTAGGCCCGTGCCTTTGCGTCTCCGGCTTTCGCCGGGTTTGCCGGTTCGGTGCGTTCGGGGCTGCGCAGCCCCTTGCAGGGATCATCGGCAGAACCGCACCCCGTCTGAAGGGGTTGGCGGACGATTCTTGAAGAAATGTTCGAGCAGCGTCGCAGGGCCGAGGTCGCCTGGAGCCGGGGCTATACTCGGGCAGTCGACGCTCGCACGCCGGGAGGCCCGCCATGGTCATGGACTACGCCGAGATCGCGAAGGACGTCGCCGCGCTGCGCGTCACCCCGCACATGCGTGACTACGATGAGACCTGCGCCAACTGGTCGTGGGACGCCGTGCGCGCGGAGCTCGATCGCCCCAACGGGCTGGTGAACCAGGCGCACGAGTGCATCGACCGCCACGCACTCGGCACCCGCCGCGACAAGGTCGCGATGATCTGGGAGGCCGCGAGCGGCAGCGTCGAGCGCTACACCTTCGATGACATGCGCCGGCACTCGAACCGCTTCGCGAACGTCCTGCGTGATCTCGGCGTCACGAAGGGCGAGCGCGTCTTCCTCTTTGCCGACCGCATTCCGGAGCTGTACTTCGCGCTGTTCGGCGTGATGAAGACCGGCGCGATCGCCGCGCCGCTGTTCTCGGCGTTTGGCCCCGAGCCGGTCGCCGACCGTGTGCGCCGCGCCGAGGGCGTGGGCATCATCACGACCCCTCGCCTGCTGCCCAAGATCGAGGCGATTCGCGCCGCCTGCCCCTCGCTGAAGTGGGTGCTGGTGATCGACCGCGAGGGCGGCGCGGCGGCCCCCAACACCCTTGACTACGGCGCGCTCATGGCCGGCGCCTCGGACGAGTTCGCGATCGAGCAGACCGGCCCCGAGGACTGGTCGATCATGCACTTCACCTCGGGCACCACGGGGCTCCCGAAGGGCGCCGCGCATGTGCATGAGGCGGTGACGGGGCACTACGCCACCGGCAAGTACGTGATGGACTTCCACGAGGAGGACATCTACTGGTGCACGGCCGACCCCGGCTGGGTCACCGGCACCTCGTACGGCATCTTCGCGCCGTGGAGCAACGGCGCGACGCAGCTCATCTACGAGGGTGGCTATGGCGCCGCGAAGTGGTTCGAGCTCATCGACCGCCACAGGGTGACGATCTGGTACACCGCGCCGACCGCGATCCGCATGTTGATGAAGTCGGGCACCGAGATCCCGCACCGCTCCGACCTCACCTCGCTGCGCTACGCGCTGTCGGTGGGCGAGCCGCTCAACCCGGAGGGCGTGGTGTGGGGCGAGGAGGCGATCGGGATGCCGTTCCACGACTCGTGGTGGCAGACCGAGACCGGCGCGATCATGATCACCAACTACCTCTGCCTGCCGATCAAGCCGGGCAGCATGGGGAAGCCGTTCCCTGGCATCGTCGCGGGCATCCTCGACGAGAACTTCGAGGAGATCACGGAGCACAACGCCGAGGGGCAACTCGCGATCAAGCACCCGTGGCCCAGCATGTTCCGCGCCTACTGGAACGACGAGGAGCGCTACCGCTCCCGCTTCAAGGGCGAGTGGTACATCACCGGCGACCGCGCCCACCGCGACGAGGATGGCTACTTCTGGTTCGTCGGCCGCGATGACGACGTCATCAACACCGCCGGCCACCTCGTCGGGCCGTTCGAGGTGGAGAGCGTGCTCATCGAGCACCCGGCGGTCGCCGAGGCGGGCGTCATCGGCAAGCCCGACCCGGTGGCGATGGAGGTCGTGAAGGCGTTCGTGTCGCTGAAGGACGGCTTCACCCCGTCCGAGGAGCTGCGCCGCGAGCTGATCGGCCACGCGCGTGCACGTCTCGGCCCCGGCGTCGCGCCTCGGGAGATCGACTTCCTGCCGAGCCTGCCGAAGACGCGCTCCGGCAAGATCATGCGCCGCCTGCTGAAGGCCCGCGAGCTCGGCCTGCCTGAGGGTGACACCTCCACGCTCGAGGAGGACTGAGGCTGCTCGGCCTCGTCCTCGGCCGCACATGACGTGACCATCGGCCCGCGCAGGGCGCACTCGCCACGTGCCACAATGGGAGTGCCGAGTGAGCGCGCAGGCGCCCATCTGAGGCGGCGCAAGGGAGCGATGCCGTGACCACCTCCGCCGACGACGTCGTCATCCACCGAGGCCTCAACGGGGTCTACTTCGACCGCACCCGCACGTCGTTCATCGACGGCAAGGTCGGCACGCTGCTCTATCGCGGCTACAACATCCACGACCTCGCGGAGCACTCGACGTTTGAGGAGACGGCCTACCTCCTCCTCTACGGCGACCTCCCGACCAGCGAGGAGCTGCGCCGCTTCGACCAGGAGCTGAAGGCGGCGCGCGCCATCCCGCAGGGCGTGGTCGATGTGATCCGCGCCGTGAAGGACGCACACCCGATGGACGTGCTGCGCACGGCCACCTCGGCGCTGGCGGCGTTCGACCCGGAGACGCACGACAACTCCACGGAGGCGACGATCCGCAAGGGCATCCGCCTCACCTCGCAGGTGGCGACCATCGTCATGGCGCACCACGCGATCCGGGAGGGCCGCGAGCCGGTCGCGCCGAGCCGCACGCTCTCGCACGCCGCGAACTTCCTCTACATGCTCACCGGCGAGGAGCCCAGCGCCGAGACGGCGCGGCTCATGGACGTCGACTTCATCCTGCACGCGGAGCACGGCCCAAACGCCTCGGCGTTCACGGCGCGCGTGATCGCGGGCACGCAGGCGAACCTGCACGCGGCCGTGACCGGTGCGATCGGCGCGCTGTCTGGCCCCTCACACGGCGGGGCCGCCGAGAACGTGATGCAGATGGCGATGGAGATCGGCGATCCCTCGAACGCCGCAGCCTACGTGAAACAGCTGCGCGAGGAGGGGAAGCCCGTCATGGGCTTCGGTCACCGCGTGTACAAGGTCGAGGATCCGCGCGCCATCCACCTCCGCGAGGGCGTGCAGCGCCTGAGCATCGAGCGCGGCGAGCCGAAGTGGTACGCGATCCTGGAAGCGGTCATCGAGGCGATGCGGCCCTACGCGCGCCTCGGCATCCACGTGAACGTGGACTTCTTCGCGGGCGTCATCTACTACCTGAACGGCTTCCCGCCCGACCTGTTCGTCCCGATCTTCGCGGTCGGGCGCGTCCCCGGCTGGACGGTGCAGGTGGTGGAGCAGCTGGAGAACAACATCCTCATCCGCCCGCTCACGCAGTACACCGGCCCCATGGACCTCGAATACGTGCCGCTGGATGCGCGGGGCTAGGTGGCGGACGCCGGGAACCTCCGCGAGGCTGCCGCGCGGAATCAGGCTGCGACGCGCCGCCTCGCGGCCATCGCCGCTGGCCCATACGACCTCACCGCCGCGATCGACGGTGAATGGACGGTCGAGGCGCATCTTGCGCACATCGCGTTCTGGGATCGGTTCGTGCTCGGTGTGCTTGATCGCTGGGAACGCGGGGTTGCGTTCCGCATAGAGGTGCCCGATTGGTACGACGAGACGCTGAATGCAGCGCTCGCCGCAGGGGCGCTGGCGCTCCCTGCTGGTGTGGGCGCGCGCCTCGCACTCGAAGCGGCGTCGGCGGTGGATGCGCGTCTCGCGGGGCTCACTCCCAGTGAGGCTTCACGGCTAGACGCGGACGCAGCGCTGCCGGAGACCGACGCGAACTGGCTGGTTCATCGCTACCGACATCGCGAGGAGCACCTCGACTCGATCGAGACGGCGCTCGGAATCCGCTAGGCCACCGGCTCCCCCGCCGACTCCTCCTCGAGGTAGGGGACGAGGGCTTCGAGGATGTCGGTGCGGGAGTCGAGCGAGCGGCCGATGCCGCTGAGCAGGCCCATGACGCGGGCGATGAGGATGACGTCGCCGGGCACCTGCACGAGCGGGTTGCTCCGCAGCACACGACCGAGGCGCAGGTTCACATCGGCGAACAGCGCCTGATCCGCGTAGGCCTTGCCGGAGCGCAGCACGTCGCCCAGGAACGCCTCACCGAGGGCGTAGTAGGTCTCGTCGTCCTCGTAGCGGGTGCGGAAGCCCATGCCCTCCATGCTGCGGCGCACCTCGTCGCGGTGCTGCGAGATGATCGCGCTGGTCAGCACGATCACCTGCTCGCGGAACTCGTTGGGGATGCGCTTCGTCAGGCCGAAGTCGATCAGGCCGATACGCGCCGGGCCGCCCTCGTGGGTGGGCGGGAGCACCAGCAGGTTCCCGGGGTGCGGGTCGGCGTGGAACATCCCCTTGCGCAGGATCATGACGTTGTAGAGGTCGATCAGCGTGTCGGCGACCTGGTGCTTGTCGATGCCCGCTGCGTCGAGGGCGTCGAGGTCGGTGATCTTCATCCCGTCGATGAAGTCCATCGTCAGCACGCGCCGGGCGGAGCGCTCCCAGTGGATGCGCGGCACCACCACGTCCTCGCGGTCGCGGAAGATCTCGGCGATCTCCTCGGCGGCGTGGCCCTCGTGGACGAAGTCCACCTCCTCGGGGGCGTTCGACTCCATCTCGGTGATGACGGGGCGGAAGTCGATGACGGTCTCGAGCTTCGCCCACACGTCGGCGAGCAGGCGGATATTGCGGAGGTCGGAGGCGACGATCTCCTCGATGCCCGGGTACTGGACCTTCACGGCCACATCGGTGCCGTCGTGCAGGCGGGCGCGGTAGACCTGCGCCAGCGAGGCGGCGGCGACGGCCTCGGTGTTGAACTGGGCGAAGAGATCCTCGACGCGGCCGCCGAGCTCGCGCTCGATGACCGGGCGCATCTGCGCCCACGGGCGCGGCGGCACCTGGTCGTGTAGCAGCGAGAGCGTCTCGACGTACTCCTCCATGAGGATGTCCGCGCGGCTGCCGAGGAACTGGCAGGTCTTGATGATCAGCCCCTGCTGGCGGATGGCACGGTGCACCATCGCGCGGGCCGACCGGAGGTGGAACTCGTGCGTGGCCTCGGTCATCGCCTCGGCGCCGTAGCGCCAGCGGAGCACGCGCAGCCAGCGCCAGCGCAGCCAGAGGCCGATGACGGTCGCGGCCAGCGGCACGAGCCGGCCCAGGCGCGTGCGCGGCGGTTGGTCGCGGCGGGCAAACAGCAGCATCGAGGGCTCCCGGGGTGGTGCGATCCAGTGCCTCGATCGTAGAGAGGGCGGGCGAGCGCGGCAATCGCGGATACCTCGTAGGCGTGCTCCCGCAGGTTGCGAGGTATCCGTCGCGGTTCCTCCGGCTCCCGCGCGGTAGGATCGAGGAGCAATGGCGATCTTCAATCCGTTCCTCCCCTCCTTCGAGCGCAACCCGTACCCGGCGTACGCCTCGCTGCGTGCGTCCGACCCGGTGCACTGGTCGGAGACGCTGGGCGCCTGGGTGCTGACCACCTACGAGGACTGCGACCGCGTCCTCCGCGACCCGAAGCGCTTCTCGAACAACCCGCTCAACGCTTCGGTGCAGGTCGCGGACGCGATCCGCGAGCGACGGCGGGAGCTGCCGCTGGGGATGGTGCCGACGGTGCTGAACTCGGACGGCGAGGTGCATGCGCGGCTGCGCGGCATCGTCAGCCGAGCGTTCACGCCTCGGGTGGTCGAGGGCCTGGGGCCGCGCATCGCGGAGGTCGCCGAGTTCCTGCTCGATGCCGCACCGAGCAGCGGCGCGTTCGACCTCGTGCGTGCGTTCTCGGAGGTGCTGCCGGTCGTCGTGATCGCGGAGCTGCTCGGCGTGCCCGCAGACGACCGGCCGCTGTTTCGCCGCTGGGCGACGGCGATCGCCGCCACGACGCGCCCGATGCCCACGCCCGGCGCGATCGAGGACGTGAAGGTCGCCGCGACCGAGCTCATCGAGTACATGACGAAGGTGATCGAGGAGCGGCAGCGCGAACCTCGCGAAGACCTCATCTCGGCGCTCGTGCGAGCAGAGGGTGAGGAGGCACGCCTGAGCCGCGACGAGCTGCTCGCGTTCATCACCGTGCTCCTGGTCGCAGGCCATGAGACGACGACGCACCTCATCGGGAACGGGATGCACGCGTTGCTGCAGGCGCCGGAGCAGCTCGCGCTGCTGCGCGCGGAGCCCACGCTGATCCCGGCTGCCGTCGAGGAGCTGCTGCGGCTCGATAGCCCCGTGCAGGCGCTCGTGCGCATCGCCACGGAATCCGTCGAGTTCCGCGAGCGGCGCATCGAGGCCGGGGCGGTGCTGCTGGTGATGATCGGTGCGGCAAACCGCGACCCCGCGCGCTTCGCCGAGCCGGATCGGCTGGACGTGCGCCGTGCCGACAACGACCACCTCGCGTTCGGGCGGGGGCCGCACTTCTGCCTCGGCGCGCCGCTGGCGAGGCTGGAGGGGCGCATCGCGTTCGAGGCGCTGCTGCGGCACTACCCCTCGATCGCCGCCGCCGGCACGCCGGAGCGCAGCAGCACCTTCGTGCTGCGTGGGATGCGCTCGCTGCCGGTCAGCGTCTAGCATCGGCAGCGAGCCGAGGAGGCCCGCCGATGCCGTACGACCCCAACAACGTCTTCGCCCGCATCCTGCGCGACGAGATCCCCAGCACCCGCGTCTACGAGGACGACGAGTTCATCGCGTTCCGCGACATCAATCCGGCGGCGCCGACACATATCCTCGTCATTCCCCGGCACCACGGCGTTGCCGGCCCCGCCGACCTCACGGAGGCGGACGCGGACTGGGTGGGGCGGATGATGGTGGTCGCGGCGCGCATCGCGGCGGAGCAGGGGCTCAACGCCTCGGGCTACCGGCTGCTGTTCAACAACGGCGCGGACGCCGGGCAGGAGGTGCCGCACCTCCACCTGCACATCCTCGGCGGGAAGCGCCTCAGCACCCTGGCCTGACGGTTCGCTCTCGCTCTGCGCGCAACGGCGGAGGGGCGGGATTTCCCTGATAACCAAGTTGCGCACTCGTCGTTAGTGTGCCCGAGGAACAGAGAGCGGTGTCCCGGTGGTCGAGGCGGTCCCCAGCCAACCCGACGCGCTGCAAGAGCAACTCGGCCTCCTCGCGGGAGAGGAGACGCTGCTCGGCTCCTTCCTGCGCGCCGTCTCCCATGACCTCCGCTCCCCGCTCCTCACGCTGTCGCTGGCGATGGAGCTGCTGGGCGACCTCCCCACCGACGAGCGGGGACAGGTCGCCCGCGAGGCGATCACGCACGGTCTGCAGGACATGGAACGCATGCTGGACGCGATCAGCGGCGTCTCTCGCGCACGCCGTCGCATCCTTAGCGAGGTACCGATGCCGCTCGCGGCGATCGCCGATGGCGTCCGCCTGAGCGGCGACGCGGCGCTCGCCGCCGTCCCGCTGGCGCTCGATGCGAGCGCGGCGGTCGAGGCATTCCGCGCGCTCGGCAGCGACGCGGAGGTGCGGCTCGATTCGCAGCCGGGATTCGTGGTGGCCTCGACGGCACTCCCGGAAGCGCTCGCGAGCATCGAGGGAAGTAGTGCAGCGGCGCTGCTCGGCGACCTGCACACGTACGCGGGAACACCGGCGGTCGCACTTGCGGCTGCCGAGGTGGTGCTGGCCCGACAGGGCGGTTGGTTGCGTTGCGAGGGTGCCCAGGTGCGGATGTGGCTCCCGGTGCTGGGACGGAGCCGGGAATGACCACTGCACGGAGCGTGATCGTGGTGGATGACGACATCGACCACGCCCTGATCGTGCGCCTTGTGCTGTCGCGCGTGGTGCCCGACGCCTCGATCGATGTGATGACCGACCCGCGCGCGCTCGCGCAGCGGCTGGTCGAGGCGCCGCGCGATGCCCTCGTCCTGATGGATCGCCAGCTCGACGGGCGCGACGGCATCGACCTCCTGCCGCTGCTGCGTGCGGAGCGCCCCGACCTGCGCACGGTGCTGCTGTCCGCTGCGCTGCCGGAAGCCGACCGCCTGCGCGCGCTGGCTGCGGGCGCGTACGCCGCCACCGAGAAGCCCGGGTCGCTCGCCGGCTGGCAGCGCCTGGTGGAGTCGATGGTCGGCGCGGACGCGCAGGAGTCGGCACGCACGCACGCCGCCTGAGCGCCCGCCGGACGTCTCGGTCGCCCCGTCCGAGTGACGCGCCGTATCATCCTCGTGAGCACGGGCCTGTAGCTCAGCGGCCTAGAGCGGTCGGCTCATAACCGATTGGTCCCAGGTTCGAATCCTGGCGGGCCCACCATCCTGCGCCACGCACGGGCGCGAGGAGCGAGGCGGGCATGCGCGACACGGCTCGATCGGTGCTGGCGGGCTACGCGCCTCGACTGCACGCGGACACCACCCTCATCCCCGCTGCCGTGATGCTGCTGCTCTACGAGCGCGACGGCGAGGAGCATCTGCTCTTCCAGGTGCGCAGCCAGCACGTGGAGCACCACAAGGGCGAGATCAGCCTGCCCGGCGGGGCACGCGACGCCGAGGATGCGTCGCTGCAGCACACCGCGCTTCGTGAGCTGCACGAGGAGTGCGGCGTCCACCCCGATCACGTCGAGGTGTTCGGTCGCCTCGACGACTTCGCCACCCGCACCCGCTTCGTCATGGCGCCCTACGTTGGCGCGATCACCGTGCCCGGCGAGTATCCGTTCCACACCGCGAACATCGAGATGGACGAGCTGCTGCAGGTGCCCGTGTCGCACCTGCTCTCGCACACCGCGATCGAGGAGACGATCGATGCGCTCGGACGACCGGGGCGATCGTTCCGGTTCGGCGATCACCTCATCTTCGGAGCGACCGCGCGCGTGCTCGATTCGTTCCTTGACCTGATCGCGCCGCCGCTGGGCGTGGAGCGGCTGCCGAGGCTGTGACCCCCCGATGACGCTGCTGTTGCTGCGCCACGGCGAGTCCGAAGGCAACGTGCTCCGCATGATCCAGGGCTGGCGCGACTACGCGCTCACGGAGCGTGGGCATCGCCAGGCCGGGTACGCCGCCCAGCGCCTCGCGACCTCCGGTGCGGTCGCGCTGTATGCGAGCCCGCTGCTCCGCGCCGCCGACACCGCACGCGCCGTCGCGCGCACCACAGGGCTCGAGGTGCAGTGGACGCCCGACTTCCGCGAGTACCACTTCGGTGCCGCCGAGGGGATGCGCTGGAACGACGCCGTGCGCCGTTGGGGGCTGGTCGACCGTGACTGGGGAGTGGGGCGCGTCCCCGGCGAGGAAGGCATGGAGGCGTTCCGAGCGCGCGTCTCACGCCAGTTCGAGACGCTGCACGCCGGCCATCGTGACAACCTCGCGATCTGCGTGCTGCACGCCGGCACGGTCGGCGCGCTCATCGAGGAGCTGTGCGGCCTTCCGCTGCACGAGCACGTCGCGCTATACACGGGGAACTGCGGCATCTCCGTGATCGGCGACGCAAACGGCGTCGCCTCGATCGTCACGCTGAACGATCAGCGCCACCTCCCCGCGGATGAGCGATAGCGCGGGCGCCCTCGACGGCTACGAGAGCAGGCTGCGGCTGGCGACGGTGATCTGGGCGATGCGCGCGAAGGAGAGGGCCTCCTCCGCCTCCGCGACCAGGCCGGTGCCGGTGACATCGTCCTCCGGGAAGCCGGCGATGCCGGCGCGGACCTGCGTGCCGAACAGGCCGGACGCGACGTTGGCGAGCTTCTCCGCCACCACCTGCGCACCATCGAGGCCCGTCTCCGGCAGCAGCGCACCGAAGTCGGGACCGGAGAGGTGGATGACGCGGTCGATCGAGCGCGCGTTCTCCAGGTAGGCGTGACCGACCTCCGTGATCAGGCGCGTCGCGGCATCATCGCCGCGCTGATGGGCGATCTCTTCCCAGTCGTCCGGGCCGAGGATCACGAGCGTCAGGTTGCGGCCGTAGCGTCGGGCGCGCTCGACCTCGGCGTTGATCAGGCGGTCGGCGTGCGAGCGCTTCACGGCGCCCGTCGCCGCCTCCACCGACTCGAGCTCGTCGATGACACGCAGGCGCGCCGCCAACTCGTCGTCGTAGTCGCTGAGCGAGCGGCGGATGGAGTCGGCGATCATCACCGTGAACACGAAGCCGAACGCACCGACCGCCGCGGCCTGGAGGTAGGGCGCGTTCGGATCGGTGGAGCCGGCCACGCGGATGCCCTGGAGGCCCGCGTAGATCACCGCCGCACCGGCTGCGAGAGCGATGTGGCTGCCTCGAAACGGGCGCAGCACGCCGAGGCCCGCCGTCGCCGCCAGCAGCACGACGCCGAGGCCCGCGCTGTCGGTGCGCGGATCGACAACGGCGATCGCGCCGCCGGCCAGCGCCAGCCACACCGTGAACAGGAAGACGCGGATCCAGAGGATGCGGGTGATGTCGCTCATTGCCGGCTATTCTCCGCCACTTCCGTGATGATGCGATAGATGCGGTACTCGCCCGCCTCGTGTGCCAGTTCAAGGTCGGAGCGGGGGCGATCCCAGAGCGTCGGGTAGGCGCGCTCGATCGCGCCGCGGCCGGTGCCCGCGACCGGGCGGCGTGTGAGCAGGAGCGTCGCCACGCCCTGCGGGTTCGCGATGACGGCGGGGCCGGAACGATCCCCGGGGGTGCGGAAGTACTCCGGACGCCCGACAGCGAGGTAGACCGCTGCGGTGCGCTCGGTGTCCACCAGCACTTCGCCGGGGCCGGCGTTCTGGCGCAGCCAGCTCGCAGTCAGATCGACCGCCTCGTCGCCCTGCGGCCCGGAGCCGTCGGCGAGCATCGTCACCGCGACCTGCAACGGGAACGCCGAGGCGGGGGCAGCGCTCAGTCGCCAACCGCTGCCGAGCGCGCCGATCACCAGCAGCACCACGAGTGCCACCTGGCGGCGTCGGGCCATGCGCTCGTACTGGAAGGGACGCCGACCGCCGCCACGACGGCGCTCGATGTACGCGACGACGACGAACGCGGGCACGACGAGCGGGATGAGGTGCGTCACCTGCGGCTGTGCGAGCCCCGTGACCACGCCGAGGAACGGCGGGAGCGCGATGCTGCCGAGCGATGCCGCCAGTGCGAGTGCGGGACGGTCGGCGGCAGCGAGTCCGTAGGTGATGAGGCCGATGACCGCGACCACCGAGAGCGGTGCGAGCGAGAGCGCCCAGCCGCCGAGCCACATCGAAGTCGCGCCCAGACTCCAGGCGAGCTCGACGCGTTGCGCGACGACTTCCGCGCTGTTCGCGCTGAGGGCGGTGAGGTGGGCGGCGTCGCGCACGAACTCGAACAGGTCGCCGTGTGCGAACCACGTCGTCACCGTCCAGAAGCCGACGACGAAGACGACGGGCACCGAGAATGCCACGGTCGTCGCCTGCGCGCGCTCCACGTTCTCGACACCCTGCTCTCGGGTGAGTGCGACGAAATAGACGCTGGTCGCCATCGCCCCGGCGACCAGGAGCACGTCGTAGCGCAGCAGGAACGCTGCACCGATCGCCGTACCGGACGCGATCAGCGGACCGGTCGTCTCGCGGTCGAGCCAGCGTGCGAGCTGCGCGAACGCGCCGAGGAGCAGCGTCGCGTAGAGCGCCTCGGGCAGCCCCGCGGCGCTCGACAGCAGCAGCAGCGGATGCAGCGCGAAGGCCGCCACGAACGCGAGGTGGGTGCGGCGCCCGAGCCCGGCCCATCGTCCGAGGCCGTGGGCGATGGCGACCGCGACACCGCTTGCAGCCGCAAGCCCAAGCGCGACCGCGAGGCCGCCCGTGCGCAGCTCGGGCACCGTCGCGAAGATGAAGCCGAGCAGCGTCGGCAGCGGCGGGCGCTCGATGCCGAACGCGAGCGCTGTCTGGTCAAAGCCGGAGATGAGGTTCGCGAGGTGCGCCGTGCGCGCCACCGCCTCGGCGGACAGCCCCACGCGGTTGGCGAGTTGCACGGCAGCGAAGACGTACACCACGGAGATCAGCAGCGAGCTCAGCCCGGCCGGGCTGAGCAGCAGCCGCTCGATCCGACCGCCCTCGGCGCGGCGTACGCCGGCGAGCGTCGTCCGTGACTCGGTTGTCACTTGTGCTCGGCCGACAGCTTGGAGATGTCCTCGATCACGGAGTGGTCGGCCAGGCCGTGGATCGTCTTCTCCCAGTAGAACGGGCGGTAGAAGAGCTGCAGGAAGCCCTTCCATGCGGCGATCGACATTAGCACCCAGTAGACGGGCGACAGCAGCGCCCACTTCACCAGCGAGTAGTACCGCCGTCGCAGACACCCGGCGACGTTCATGTACGCGAACGCGAAGTTGCCCACGTACAGCGAGATCGCGCCCATGTAGTACACCGGCCCCGGGAACACCTCCTCGATCACAGACCACTTCGTCGCGAACCAGACTCCGGTGAGGCCCCAGAGCAGCGGGTTCAGCAGGAAGCCGAAGAACGTCCCGCCGATCACGAGCTGGAACGAGATGAACCCGCCGAGGCCGAGCGCGCGCAGCAGCTTGATCGGGTGCCGCATGTGCACCAGGTACGTCTGGATGTAGCCCTTCACCCAGCGCGACCGCTGCCGGATCCAGTTGTCGAGGACGGAGTTCGCCTCCTCGTACGTTGTGGAGTCGACGACAGCGGTGCGGCCGCCGAGCTTGAAGATGCGCAAACCCAGGTCGGCGTCCTCAGTGACGTTGAACGGGTCCCAGCCGCCCGCAGCCTGCAGCGCGTCGAGGCGGAAGTGGTTCGAGGTGCCACCCAGCGGGATCGGCGCGCCCGAGGCGTCCAGACCCGGCAGGAAGAGGTCGAACCACGTGGAGTACTCCGTGGTGAACCACTTCGTAAGCGCGTTCTGGTTGCGGTTGTAGTAGTTGAGCTTCGTCTGCACGCAGACGACGTTCGGCTCCGCCATCGCGAACGCGACCAGCACCTTCTTGAGCTGGTCAGGCTCCGGGATGTCCTCCGCGTCGAAGATCACGACGAACTTGCCTCGAGCGTGGAGGAGGCCGTAGTTGCAGGCCTTCGGCTTCCCCTTCGGCTGGCCGTCCGGGACGATCGTGATGTCGAAGTACGGCGGCAGATTGGAGAGCCGCGCGACCGCGATCGTCTCGACGTCGTCCTCCTCCAGGAGCAGCTTCACGTCGAGCTTCTCCTTCGGGTAGTCCATACGCGAGAGGCCGCGCACGAGGATCGGCAGCACCGCGGTCTCGCGGTAGAGCGGCACGAGGATCGTGTAGATCGGCAGGTCGCGATCCTCGAGTGCTCCGATCATCTCCTCGGTGATCGGCACTTCGAGGGTGTGCGAGAGCGCGCGGTAGATGAGGTAGAACTTGTAGGAGGAGAACGCGAGGTAGAACGTCGTGCTCAGCGCCAGCAGGACGATCAGCGTCTGGATCGTGAACAGGATCAGCGAGATCACGATGAAGGAGGCGGTGCCGATCAGGAACACCTTCTGCGCCCCCGTCACCACCTTGTACGCCGACTCATCCGGCGTGGCCTGCATCAGTGAGGCTGCCGAGTGCTCCAGGTACGCCTGGTGATAGACGCGCTCCAGCGCGTCGCGGACATCCGCGCGCGTGGTCAGGCCGAAGGTGACGCGGCGCCCCTCCAGCAGCTCCTCCGCCTCGCGCATGCCGTCGAGGTCGTTCGGATCCTCCATCGCGATCGTCACGGAATCGTCGTCGTCGACCATGATCGGCACCATCGAGTGGCGCCGGGCAAACTCATCGGGGAGCAGGCGCAGCACGGCCGGGTCGAGGTCGAGGCCGCGCACGGCGAAGAACGGCAGGCCGCGCTGGCGGGCCAGCGTCTCGATCATCTCGTCCTCGGACAGTGCGCCGAGCGAGATCAGCGCTTCGCCGATGCGCACGCCGGTGCGGTCGACCACCTCGAGCGCCGTGCGCAACTGGTCGCGCGTGATCAGACCCGCATCGAGCAGGAGATCGCCGAGGGCTGCGCGACCGTGGGCGCGGAGCGACGCCTCGCGGATGTCGGCGCGCGTGGCGGGGCGGATGTCGATGGCGGGTCCGAGGCGGTCGCGCAGGACCGCGATCGCAGCGGTGTCGAGCGGGTCGGCCATCGCGACCACAATGTCGTCGCCCTCGCGTCGCACCGGCAGCGCACCCAGGCGCTCCGCATCGTCATCGCTGATGGACTGCGCGACGGCGTGGTCGACCGGGTCATCGAGGCGACGATGCGTGACATCGACGCTGTTCACAGTGGTGGTTTCCAAGCGCTCCTCGCGGCTAAGCGAGATGCGCTCGGTGCGGAGCGCGTGGGCGACGGCATCCGCGAACGCCTCGGCGGTCAGCAGTTGCAGGCGCACCGCCGCGACATCGATGGGCTCGCCCGTCTCGCGTGAGCGACGGAACAGCGCGACCACGTCGCGCCGGCTCAGGCGCTGTACCTGCTCCAACTGGCGGCCCAGCGTGACGTACCCCTGCGAGAGCGTCCGCAGATCGAGGCTGCCGAGGTCGGCAAGCGCCTCCTGCAGGCGATCCTCGCGGGCGATCGCGGGGCGCAGCGCGCACTGGCGCGCCGATGCGAAGAGGCGCGCCGCCTCGATCGCATCGGGCGAGGAGACGGCGACGGTCAGCACCTCGGTGTCTTCGATCAGCGGCAGTAGCGGCGGGTCGCTGGCCGTACGCGGGCGGGCCGCCGAGGCGTCCGGCTGCGGATGCAGCAGGAGCCGCTCCACGCGCGGCACCCCGGCATCGAGCGTGACGGCGTCGGAGCGCAGCCCGTCGTCCATCGCGTCCCAGAGGCGCGGCAGTGTTTGCTCGCTCACGGAGCCGAGGTCCATGTCCGCGAGCACCGCGAGGTTCGGGTCGACGAAGCCTGCCTGCAGCAGGATGAGCGCTGTGCGGTGGGGGTGCCCGATCGGCAGCGATCGCCGCGGCGGGTGCTCGGCGGCGCGTGCCAGCAACGCGTCGAGGACGGTGGCATCCACGATCGCCGGCTGTACCTCCGCGTCGAGCAGCGCGCCGAGCCCGCGCCGGGTGCGCACGTCCCACGGGTTCTCCATCGCCACCACGATGCGGCGGCCGTCGCGGTTCACCGGCAGCGCCCGCAGGCGTCGCGCCAGCGCGAGCGGGATGAACGTCGTCACCTCGTCCTGGACGATCTCGTCGCGGAAGACGCGCAGGCCGCTCGTGCGGGCCAGCGCCTCCTGCAGCGCCTCCGGCGTGATGCCGGCGAGGCGGTGCAGGGTGCTGCGCAGCGGCTCGCCGGTCTGGCGCGTCACGCGCTCGGCCGCCTCGATCTGGGCGGGCAGTGCGAGGCGCTCGTGGCGTGCCGCCTCGATCAACTGCACGCTCTCTGCGGCATCCTCGTCGATGAGCCCCGCAAGGAGCGTCGTGAGTTCGGATGGTGCGACCAGCACGGGGCGCAGCGTCAGCCCAAGCGCGGCGTCCATCTGCTCCATGAGCGCGGCGGTCGGCGGGGTGTCGCACGCGAAGAACAGCTCGTCCTGCGTGCTCCAGAGCGGCAGCACACGCAGGCGCCGGAGCGTCGCGAGGTCGAACAGGCCGTCGAGACCGGCCCGAGGCGCGTGACGGCGCAGGTTCACGCTCGGCAGGTGGAACGCGAGGCCGACCGCCTCCAGTCGCTCCTCGTCGTCGAGTAGCTTCGCTTCGGTCAGCGCCTGTCCCAGGTACTCCTCGTCCTCGGCAGCCAGGGCGTAGGCGGCTGCCTGGTCGGGGCGCAGGAGCCGCAGCTCCTGCAGCACCTCCGCAAGCGCACCACGCCGACTGACCGCCGGATCGATGTCGAGCGCGTTGTCGATCGCGACCAGGATCTCGGCGGGACTGGAGAGGCGAACCGCGATGGCCTGGCCCAGTCGCTCGCGCAGCTCCCGCAGGGCGTCGGTCGCACGCGGTCGCGCGACGGCGACGGCCACCGAGGCCCCCTCGCGCCAGAGCGGCACGACGAGGTGGTCGCGGCAGAACTCGGCGCCCACCAGGTCGATGAGGTCACGCTGCGGCCGAATGCGGCTGACGGCGACGTACTGGCCGACGACACGTGCGGCGCTGGCTTCGAGGACGGTGACGGCCACGCGGCGGCCGCGGTGCTACCGCTGCGTCCGGTTCCGCAGGCGTCGGTAGCGACGGTTGGCGGATGAGCCCGCCAGCAGTGCCAGCCCCACGCCCAGGAACAGGAACGACACCGTGAAGTAACCAAGGAACGCGACCAGGAACAGCGAGATGCCCAGACCGGTGAAGAACAACGCGCGCCCAAGGGACACGACGATCAGGTAGGCGGTCATCAGGTACTCGCCCACCACGTCGCTTCGGGATCGATCTAGCGGTGCATCAGCCACTCGACACCAGGTCTCCCTGTTCCTCGAGCATCAACTCGATCTCCTGCTGTGAGCTGGAGACGAGCCGCCAGGCGAAGCCCTCGAGGTCGTGCATGCGCTCAGTGAGCGGCAGCACGTCCTCGTACTCTACGCCAAGGTGGAGCGTACCTCGATAGAACCGGCGGACCTTCACGTTCACCACCCCGCGCAGCGCGCGGATGGCGTCCTGAAACTCGTTGAGCGCGACGAAGGAGCGGAACGGGTAGGCGACCAGCGTGATGTGCTCCCGCATGGTCACCGCGCCACCCGGTCGGGCGTCGGCGGAGATGAGTTCGGGCGGTGCCTCGCGCGTGGCGACCGCCGGGCGTGACACCTCGGGCGCCGGGGCCTGCGGCGCGGGCGCGACGGGTGCGGTCGGCGCCGGAGGCGCAGACGGCGCGACGCTGGCAACGACGGGCTGCGCGACCGGTGCCGGTGGTGCGGGGGGCGGCGGAGGCATGACCGGCGCCGCGGCGGCGGGAGGTGCGGCCTGCGGCAGCGCGTCGCTCTCATCGACGGTGGCGGTGTCGACTTCGTCCGCGCGGCGGAAGATGCGGAAGCGAGGCCGCGCGTGCGGCTCGTCGCGGCGCGCCTCGACGGCGGCCGGGACGGGAGGCGCCGCGGCCGCAGCCTCCGCGCTCGCGGCGCGGCGCACGGTGACGGTCGCGTCGACGCCCGCCGGGTGCGGTCGCGCATCGACCTCGAACCCATCGAGGCGGATCAGCGCCTCGGCCAGCGCGTCGGTGTCCTGCACGGTCACGGCGAACCAGGCGTCGTCGAGGTCGGCACGGACGAGGGAGATGTCCTCGATCCCCGGCTGTGCCTCAAGCTCGGAGCCCAGGCGCAGGAGGTCGAACTGCTGGGTGAGACCGGCGACCCGCAGGATCGACGGGCGGCGCCGCACGGCCTCGGTCATCTGCTGCGGGGCAGGAGGCGGCCAGGCGAGCGTCTGCTCGCCTGCGGGGGCAGACGGCGTCGGGGCGGCAACAATGGATGCTGCGAGGTACGTGGCGCGCTCCTCGGCGATCGACGCGCTGGTCGGCGTGGCGGGGACGCCTGCCTCGATCATCGGCTCGGCGGGGGTGCTGGTGGAGGTGTAGGTGCACTGGCAGGGTCCGCCGAGTGCGCAGCCGACGCAGCAGAAGGCCTCACCGTCAGCCTGGTAAGGGGCGCCGGTGATGATCTCTTCGCAGTTGGCGCACGTCTGGCTCATGGGGAACGCCTTGTGCTGTGCCAGCCTGTTGCTGGTGTGTTGCACCGCTGGGGTCGGCATGCGCGCCTCACAAATGCCGCCCCCAGCGGTGTGGCACTAGATTCGCATGCCCGCCCGTTCGCGGGACGGGCAACGCCGTAGAGCCCGAGTAAAGAACGGGTAAAGGCGGCCCCGGATATGCGGATTCCGGCTATCGAGTGCCCGCGAGGAAGGCCACGGTGACGCCCTCGCCGCCGTCTTGCCGTCCGGCTGTCTCATAACTTGTCACGAGTGGGTGGCGGTCGAGGATGTCCCGGACGGCTCGGCGCATCACGCCGGTGCCCTTGCCGTGGATGAGGAAGACCCGGTGCTTCCCGGCCCGCGCCGCCTTGTCGAGGAAGTCCTCGACCTTCGGGAGGGCTTCCAGCAGCGTCTGGCCGCGCACTTCGATCTCGTCCGCTACCGGCGAGGGCGCCGGTGGCGTGACCGCCGGGGGCGGGACGTACACGCCCGCGGGTGCGGTGCGCTCCACCTGGTACAGGCGCACCCGAGTGCGCAGCGATCCGAGCTGCAGGTCGAACTCACCGCCCTCGTCGGGTGCGCTGAGCGCCTCCCCGGCCGAGGCGATGCCGCGCAGCCAGACCTGCACGCCGGGCTCGACGACCAGCGGGCCGTGCGGGCCCATTGGCACCGGAGGCGGCTCCGGTGCTGCGGGCATGCGCTCCGCCGCCCGCCGCACCCGTTCGAGGTCGGCGACGGCCTGCTCCATCCGCGCCGCCTCGACGTCGCGACGGGTGCGCTGCACCAGCCGCTCGGTCTCGCGCACTTCGCGGCGAATCTGGCGGCGCGCCTCCGTCCGGAGGTCGGCCGTCTCCGCCGCAAGCGCCGACACGCGCTGTTCGAGGTCGGCACGGAGCGCCTCGGCGGCGTCGCGGTCGGTGGCGGCGTGCGCGGCGCGCTCCTCGGCGGCGGTGAGCTGCGCGCGCAGGTCGGCCAGCACCGCCTCCATGTCGCGCTGCTGCGTGGAGAGCCCCGCGCGCGCGGCATCGATCACGTCGACGGGCATGCCGAGCCGCGATGCGATCGCGAGCGCATTCGACTGACCCGGGAGGCCGAGCGTCAGTCGGTAGGTCGGCGAGAGCGTCTCCATGTCGAACTCGACCGAGGCGTTCATGACGCCGGGCGTCTGGTGCCCGTACAGCTTCAACTCGCTGTGGTGCGTCGTCGCGATCAGCGAGACGCCCCGCGTGCGCAGCCGCTCCACGATCGCGATCGCCAGCGCGGCGCCCTCCGTCGGGTCGGTGCCCGCGCCCAGCTCGTCGAGGAGCACGAGGGAGCGTGCGGTGGAACGCTCGATGATGTCGATGATCGCCGTCATGTGACCGGAGAACGTCGACAGCGACTGGCTGATCGACTGCTCGTCACCGATGTCCGCGAAGACGGCGTCGTAGACCGGGATGCGCGTGCCCTCGGCGGCAGGGATGGGGAGGCCGGCCTGCGCCATGAGGCAGAGCAGCCCGGCGGTCTTCAGCGCGACCGTCTTGCCGCCCGTGTTGGGACCGGTGATGAGCAGTGCCTGCGCTTCCCCACCGACCTCGAGGCTGGTGGGAACCACCTCGCCCGAGATGAGCGGGTGGCGTGCTTCGACGAGGTGGAGCGGCGCGGGCGCGGCGGCGAGCCACGGCTGCGCCTCGCCCGGCTGCGCGAGGTCGGTGGCGCGCATCGCCCGCGCGAGCCGCGCCTTCGCCAGCGCGCAGTCGATGGTCGCGAGCCGCTCCACCGCGCTGATCAGCTCGATCGAGGACTGCCCGACGGCCTCCGAGATCTCGCGGAGGATGCGCTCGACCTCGTGTCGCTCCTGTAATTGCAGTTCGCGCCACTGGTTGCCGAGCTCCACCAGTGCCAGCGGCTCCACGTACACGGTCGCGCCCGAGGCGGAGGTGTCATGGACGACGCCGGGGATCGAGCCTCGCGCCTCCGCGCGGACGGGGAGCACGTAGCGCCCGTCGCGCAGCGTCACCAGCGGCTCCTGCAGTGCCGCGCGCACGTCGGTGGAGCGCAGTAGCGACTGCACGCGCTGCTGGAGGCGGTCGTGCGCCGCGCCCTGCTCGCGGCGGATGAGCGCCAGCTCACGGCTGGCGGAGTCCATGACCTCACCACGGTCGTCGATCGCGTCCTCGATCAGCGTGCGGACGGAGGCGAGGTCCGCGATCCCCTCACCGACCTCCGCCAGCAACGGCGCATCGGCCGCGACGCGGGAGAGGGTGCGTCGCACGCGCTCGGCGGCCCGCACCGTGCTCGCGACCTCCAGCAGCTCGGGGGCGGTCAGGGCGTGCCCGCGCTGGGCGGCGACGGCGCGCTCGCGCACGTCGTGCGCTCCGCCCAGGGGCACATCGACGCCCATCCGGTCGAGGTGCACCGCCTCGGCAGTCTCGCGCTGGCGGTGGACGACGGCATCGAGGTCGGCGCTGGGGCGCAGGGCGAGCGCACGCTCCCTGCCCGCGGAGAACGCGGTCAGGCGTGCCAGGCGGTCCAGAATCGCCGGGAACTCGAGCACGGCAAGGGTGCGGTCGTCCGTCGCGGGGCTCCTCGATGACTACATCTGTGGTCAGGTGTGCTGTGATTCGGCCCATTGTACGGGCGAAGGCCGCGCAGCCGTCCGTGTTTCGTTGACCGTACGCGGGGCCCGCTCGTACGATCCCGCGGGTTCTCAGCCTGTTGTGCCGTGCGGGGAGCGCCCCGCAAAAGGAGTCACCGTGAATCTGCGTATTCCCGGGCCTACCCCCGTTCCTGCCGAGGTAGCCCAAGCCGGTGCGGCCGAGATGGTCGACCACCGCGGTCCCGAGTTCGCCGCGATCATGGAGCGGGTCACCACCGGGGTGAAGGAGGTCTTCCAGACGAAGAACGACCTCGCCATCCTGACCGCCTCCGGCTCGGGTGCGATGGAAGCCGCGGTCGTGAACCACATCTCGCCCGGCGAGGAAGTGATCGTGGTCACGGTCGGGGAGTTCGGGAAGCGCTTCCTGGATCTCACCAACGTCTACGGCGCCCGCCCGATCGAGGTCGCGTTCGAAGCCGGTGAGCCGGCTGACCCGAACCGCATCGAGGAGGTCGTGAAGGCCAACCCGCAGGTGCAGACCGTTCTGGTCACGCACAACGAGACCTCGACCGGCATCACCAACCCGCTCAAGGACATCGCCAAGGCGGTGAAGGGCGCGGGTCGGTTCCTGATCGTCGACGCCATCTCCTCGCTCTCCTCGATTCCGGTCGAGGCGGACGCGTGGGATCTGGATGTCGTGCTGTCCGGCTCGCAGAAGGGCTGGATGGTCGCCCCCGGCCTCGCCTTCGTCTCGATGAGCGAGCGCTCCAAGGAAGTGCAGTCGAAGACCACGACGCCGCGCTTCTACCTCGACCTGAAGCGCGCCGTCGACAGCGCCGCCCGCGGCCAGACGCCGTGGACGCCGGCCGTGTCGCTGTTCTTCCAGATGGACAAGGCGATCGAGCTGCTCAAGGCCGAGGGCATGGAGAACGTGTACGCACGTCACCACCGCCACGGCGAGCGCGTGCGCTCCGGCCTGCAGTCGCTGGGCCTCACGCTCTTCGCGCGCGAGGGCTACCGCTCCGACACCGTGACCGCGGTGCTGGTGCCGGACGGCGTCGATGTCGCCAACCTGCGCAAGGTCGCGCGCAGCGAGTTCGGCCTGGTGCTCGCCGGCGGGCAGGGTCCGCTGGCCAGTAAGCTCTTCCGCTTCGGCCACCTCGGCTACTGCACCGACGAGGCGGTCGAGGACGGTCTGGCGGCTGTCGCCAAGACGCTCGAAAAGCTGAAGTCCTAGTCGCACCCACCGGCACCGGCGCGCGAGAGCGCGCCGGTGCTGCGTCCCACCCCGCCGCTCCCCGCTGATCGAGGTACCGCACCATGGCTCGCATCCTGATCGCCGACACCCTTGCCAAGCAGGGCATCGAGATGCTCTCGCGTGAGCACGAGGTGGAGGTGAAGACCGGCCTGTCGGAAGACGAGCTGGTGCAGGCGGTCGCCGGCGTGCAGGCGCTCGTGGTGCGCAGCCAGACACAGGTCACGGAGCGTGTCATCGCCGCCGCGACCAGCCTCGAGGTGATCGGCCGCGCGGGCGTCGGCGTCGACAACATCGACGTGCCCGCCGCGACGAAGCATGGCGTCATCGTCGTGAACGCGCCGCTGGCGAACACGCTGTCGACGGCGGAGCACGCGTTCGGCCTCATGCTGGCGGTCGCGCGCAACATCCCGCAGGGCCACGCCTCGCTGCAGGCGGGCCGCTGGGACCGCAACAAGTACATGGGCGTCGAGCTCGCGGGCAAGACGCTCGGCATCATCGGCCTCGGCCGCATTGGCACCGAGGTCGCGAACCGCGCTCGCGCGTTCCAGATGCGCGTCGTCGCGTACGACCCGTTCGTCACGCCGGAGCGCGCCGCAGCACTCGGCGTCGAGATGATGGACATCGACGGTGTGCTGGCGGAGTCCGACTTCGTCTCGCTGCACGCCGTGCTGCACGAGGGCACGCGCAACCTGATCAACGCCGAGCGGCTCGCGAAGGCGAAGCCCGGCATCCGCATCATCAACGCAGCCCGTGGCGCGCTCATCGATGAGCAGGCGCTCTTCGACGCGGTCGAGTCCGGCAAGGTCGGCGGCGCGGGCATCGACGTGTTCTCGTCGGAGCCGGCGGTCGGCAACATCCTTACCACCACCGACAAGATCGTCGTGACCCCGCACCTCGCGGCCTCCACCGGCGAGGCGCAGGACCGCGCGGCGATCGACACCGCCGAGCAGGTGCTCGACGTGCTCGCAGGCCGCTCCGCGCGGTTCGCGGTCAACGCGCCGCTCGTCGACCCGGAGGAGATGGCGTTCATCGGGCCGTACCTCGATGCCGCCGAGCTCGCTGCTCGTCTCGCTACGCAGCTTGCGGGCGGGCCGGTGCAGGAGGTGCGCGTCGACCTGCTGGGCGAGATCGGCACGCACGAGTCCGGCCCGCTCCGCACCTCGGTGATCGCTGGCCTCCTCGCACGCCAGTCGGACGCGAAGGTGACCGTCGTGAACGCCGACCAGCTCGCCGAGCAGGCTGGTCTGCGCATCGCGATCGAGGCGGGCCCGGCGCGCGACCCGTACGGGAGCCTCGTCGTCGTGCAGGTGGTGCGCCCGGACGGCGTCCGCAAGGTCGCCGCGACGCACACCGCCGATGGCGTGCGTGTCGTCGGCGTCGATGACTACCAGGTCGACATCGCCCCGAAGGCTGCGCCGTACGCGCTGATGGTGGACAACGTCGACCGCCCGGGCATGATCGGGCGCGTCGGCTCGCTGCTCGGCGAGCTCACCGTGAACATCTCGTACATGTCGGTCGCCGCCGGACAGGGCGACCGCGCGCTGATGGTGCTGGGCACCAACCGCGCGCTGACCGACGCCGAGATCGCCACCGTCACGGGCGTCGAGAACGTCTTCAGCGCACGGCAGATCGACCTGTCATAGCCGCACAGGCCTCAGAGGGATACTCCCGGGCGACCGGGAACACAGAACCCGCTCGTGAGAGCGGGTTCTGTGCGTGTGTGCCGGGATTCGAGGCTAGTCGAGCGGGTTGAGCACCATGCCGGTCGCGAGTTTCGGGTAGAAGAACGTCGACTTCTGCGGCAGCAGCTCGTCGGCATCCGCGATCGCGACGATCTCGGAGACGCGCACCGGCTGCACGAGGAATGCGAGGCGGAACTCACCGCTCTGCACGCCGTGCTGCGCCTCGCGCACGACCTCGCTGAACGCGATGTGCTCGCCCGCCGCCCGCGCGGCGGTGTCGAGGCCGAGCAGCGGCTCCAGGATCGTGTCGTTGAGCACGAGGACATCGAGCGACCTCGATGCGTCGGAGAGCCCCGCGGGCATCGCGTTCGCGACGGCTGGCTGCTTCGCAGTCAGCAGGTGCAGCCGCCCGGGTTCGAGGCCGATCGCGCCGAACGTCGGCACGCCCGGGGCAGCGGCGCGCACACGCTCCCACAGCGCATCGACGGCGGCGTCGGAGTCCGCCGCGCCGCAGTCCTCAAGCGCGTACAGCGCAGCGAGGCGGCTCGACAGATCCGCAGGCACGACGCCCGCGCGAATCATGCGGTGGATCGGGAGCACGATCAGCCCCGGCTCCTCCTGCGCGACGAGGCCGGTGAGGAGGTATCGATCGTCCTCGGTCGCCGCGCCGGCAGCCTCGCGCTCGCGTAGCGAGTTCAGCGCCGTCTCGTAGCGGTGGTGTCCGTCCGCGATCGTGGCGTTCGAGGCCGCAACGGCCTCGGTGAGCGTCTGCACCTGCACCGCGTCGTCGATCACCCACAGCCGGTGGCGGTCGCCACGCCCGTCGGTCGCCTCAAACCCATGCGGCGTCGCCGCGATGCCTTCGAGGATGCGCGAGGCGATGCCCTGCGGGTCGGCGAACATCGCGAAGATCGGGCTGACGTTCGTGCGCGTCGCACGGAGGAGCTTCAGGCGATCCTCCTTCGCGGCGGACAGCGTCGCCTCGTGCGGGCGGACGATGCCGTCCTCGCGCGGCGAGAGCCGCATGCGCGCGAAGAAGACGCGACGCGTGACCGTGCGTGCCTCGCCCGGCACGGCGAAGCGCTGCTCGTAGGCGTAGTAGCAGGGGGCACTGTCGCGGCGCAGCACGCCGGAGGCCTCCCACGCGCGCAACGCCTCGGCGGCGGCGGCGTAGCGGCTGTCGTCCGCGCCGGGCACGGACTCGATGTGCGCGATGTTGTAGGGCGAGCGGCCGAGGAGCGCTGCGACATCGGCGGCGCTCACCACGTCGTATGGCGGCGCGATCACGTCCGAGCCCGAGACGGCCGTCGGGTCGTAGCGAAGACCTCGGAACGGCGTGATCACGGTCATCGAAGGCCTCCCGACACGGTTTGACGCTCGATCGCGGGCGTCCATAGACTTGCCGACCGTCGCTCGACGGGCGCATTCGGAAGGTACCGGCTCACTTGGTGCAGCGCTACTGCGTCTTCTGCGAGATCGTCGCGCGCCGTGAGCCGGCCGAGATTCTCTATGAGTCGGAGCAGGTGATCGCGATCCGCAACGTCCTGCGCTGGGTGCCGGTGATGCTGCTCGTGATGCCGAAAGAGCACCTCACCCAGTCGCAGCTCTGGGAGGATCTGGGCGAGGTCGGCGTGGTCGCACGCGAGTTGGGCCGCGCCACCTGTCCCGGCGGCTTCCGGCTGCTCTCCAACTTCGGGCGCGATGCGATGCAATCACAGGAGCACGCGCACGTGCACGTGCTCGGTGGGACGTTCCTCGGCGAGTACGTCTCCTAGTCGCGTTCGAGGTCAGTCGAGCGCTAGCGGCTCGCCTCGCGCCAGGCGTTGAGCGCCTCGCGCTGGTGCGCGAACAGCTCCGCGAT
>JBAYUZ010000007.1:0-45017 GCA_041674885.1 Dehalococcoidia bacterium | reverse complement strand
GGAAACCTTCGAAATGTCCACTGAGACCCTCCGGACTGTCGTCCCTCAGGTCCGAGCGTACTCCGTGTCCGCCCGGACCGACTAGATCAGCTTCCCGACCACGATCAACCGCTTCTGGTGATCCTGTTCCGGGGAGCACGTGATGAGCGTGAGGGTCGCGTCGTGCGTCCTCGCCATCACGGCCGTCGCGTCCGGTGCGACGACACGTAGCTCTGTTACTGAGTATCGGAAGATTGTCCCGCCGCTGAAGACCTCCACCACATCGCCGATCTTCGCCTCCGGCAGGCGGCTGAAGACCGCCAGCGCACCCCGGTTGGCGACGTGGCCGCCGATCACGAGGTTGCCGCGCTGCCCCGGATCCGCGGAGCCCACGTACTGCCCCGCCTCGAACCGAGGCGTGTCGTAGGTCAGCTCCCCGCCCTGCAGCACGAAGCCGACGCTGCGCACCTCGGCGTCTAGGCCGATGCCGGCGAGCCGCACGCGCGTCGCCGATCCCGCCCGCGAAACCTGCGAGGCGCCCGCGAGCAGCGGCTGTGCCGTGGCCCGCGTCGTCCGGCGCGTGGCGAGCTGCTGCTGCTCCAGCACGCGTGCTGCCGCGCGGCGCTGCGCCTCGGCGTAGGCATCGGAGACCGGCCCGCTGCGCTCGTTCGGCGCGAACGCCAGGGCGGCCGTCACGCTGAGCACGCCGATCGCGCACCAGGAGACCACCGCCTCCGGGCGGAGTCCGCGACGCGCGGGCGGGCGGCGAGGTGGCATGTGTGCGCTCCCCGGAAACGCCTCGACGGGCCGTGTGGCCCGCCGAGGAGGACGCCTCCAAGGAGATCATCGTCAGGAGACGCGGTCGATGAACCCCACAGCGGGCTCGGCGGCCCCATATCGGCTGACAGCTCGTGCACCGTGATCCAGCGCGGCCAGCTCGTTGCGGACGCCGCTCATGAGCTCTGCCAGCAGCTGCTCGTTCTGGCGGTCGTGCTCCAGGATGCCCCGGATCAGCGTGTCCACAGCCAGCGTGTCGTCGTCGATGGTCGGCTGCGCGCCCGGGAAGACGATGACGTTCTCCGGAAGCCCCGGCGCCTCGTCCGAGTCCAGCGCGACCAGGTCATCGATGATCGCCTGCCGCTGCTCCAGCAGCGAGGCGAACTCGCCCAGGTCGTCGGCCTGGATCGCGTGCCGCTGCGCGCGCGCCAGCTCGAACACCTCTCGGAGCAGCGTGAAGCGGGTGGAGATGGTCACGTCAGGCATTGATGACCCTCCCCATCTCGGTCGCGCGCGACTCGGCCTCGGCCTGCCGTGCGGCGACGGCCCACGCCTCCGCGATCTGCATGACGTGGCCCTCGACCTCGCGGATCGGCTCGACGTCCTTGTCGATGTTCGCCCGCACCAGTCGCTGGTACATGTACTCGTAGAGCGCGCTCAGTTGCCGCGGGATATCGCCGTACGAGTGATCGAGGCTCGCGATCAGCTCCAGGACGATCGCCTGCGCCACGTTCAACTGCTCGTTCGCGACCTCGTAATCCGCCGCCGCGATCGCCGTCTGCGCTCGACGCAGCCGCGTGAGCAGCCCGTCGTACAGCAGCGAAATCAGGCCCGCTGGCGTCGAGGTCGCAGTCTGGACGCGCTTGTACGCGCCGTACCCTGTCTCCTGCAAGTCGTGCCTCCCTTGAAGCATGTCCTGTAGGAACCATCGACGCGTCTCGCCGGTTCCTGTGTAGGGGAATCCGCCGATTCGAGTGCGTGAGCCCTTACTTGTTGCTGCTGTTCATGGAGTTCTGCAGCTGCGTCAGCGACGCCTTCTGCTGCTGCAGCTGCGCCATCGTCGTCTCCAGCGTGGCGAACTTGCGCTCCAGCGCCGCACGCTTCGCGTCGACGCGTGCCTGCAGCTTTTTGATCTGCGCGTTGATGTCCGTGACCGTCTGCTGCGATCCGTCGACGCCCGAGGCGATGGGTCCACCCGAGGCGGTGACGCCGCCCAGGTAGTCGGCCAGCGCGCGCCCTGCACCCTTCTCGACGGTCCCGATCGTGATCGTGTCGGTGCCATCCACCAGCACGGGCTTCGCGGTGATCGTGACGCCGGGGATGATCGTGGTGTTCGTCCCGCCCGCTGTGATCGAGCCGGTGCTCACCACCATCCCGCTCCCGTTGTCCGGGTAGTACGTGACGGTCAGCGCGCCCGACACCGACGAGGCGATCGTGTACCGCCCAGAGTCGGGAACCGTCGGCGGCGTCCCGGAGATCGAGGCGATCGAGCCCCCTCCGCCGCCGTTGAGCGACGCCGAGGCCTTGAACGCGGTGAGCAGCTTCGCAACGCCGTCCGGGTTGCTCGCGAGCGCTGCGCTGAACTTCGCGCTATCAAGCGTCAGCGTTGTGGTCGTGCCGACGGCCGAGCCCACCGCGCCGAAACTCAAGCCGATCGAGGACAGTGTCGTCAGGTTGCCGGTCAGGCCGGTCGCCGCGCTGGTGATCATCGTGCGCATCGATTGCTGGATGCGCTGCAGCGCAGGATCGCCGAACAGCGGGCCAGACGTGCCGTTCTCGCCGTCGTACTTCGTCGCGTCGCTGATGAGCTTCGCGGTGCTGTTGTACTGCGTCACAAAGTTCTGCAGTCGGCTGCGCAACGTCGTGTTGTCCGCCGAGATGGTCACCGTGATCGCCGACGCCGTCGTGTCCAGCAGCGAGAGCGTGACGCCGCTCACCGCGTCCGTAACGGTGTTGGTGGAGGCGTACTGCGTCGTCCCGCTGTTGATCTTGTAGGAGGCGTTCTGCCCCGTCGTCTGCGTCGCCGCCAGCACGCCGGTCGCCGCCAGGAAGTTGCCGCTCACATCGGCAAGCGTGATCGCGCTCGACCCCGTGGTCGTCGAGGTGAGCACCAGGCGGTCGGTCAGCACATCGAAGCTCGCGGTCACGCCCGCGCCGGCCGAGTTGATCTTCGACACGACGTTGGCGAGCGAGTCCGACGTGCGATCCCACTCGACCGTCACGCCGTTCACGGTGAATGAGCCGGTCGCGGTGCTGATCGCGGTCGCGAGCCTCGAGTCCTCCAGCGCCGCCGAGGTGCTGACGCCCGCGATGGAGCGTGTGCTGGTGCGCGTGGTCGTGCCGGGCGACTGCAGCAGGTTGGCGGCGGCCAGGAAGTTGCTGGTGTCGCCGCCCGCGCCCAGCGCGATCGCGGCGCCCGAGGTGAGCTGAACGAGGTTCGCGCGGCCGTCGCCGTCATTGGTGATGCTCGCGGTGACGCCAACGCCGGCGTCGTTGATCTTCGCGATGATCGTGTTCGCGCCGGTCAGGTCAGAGCCGTCCGACAGCACCGTGTTGTCATCGATGGTGATCGCGACGCCGTTCACGGTGAACGTGCCGGTCGTGACCGCCGTGGTGAAGCCCGCGTCCGCCAGCGCCACGTTCTGCGTGACCGCCTGCCCCAGCGCCCCGGTGCTCTGCACGCGCGTGCTGGTGGCGAGCCCCAGCACATCGACCGTGAATGATCCGACCGAGGCGGAAGACGAGGCGGAGACGGTGAGGCTCTGCGGCTGGCCGCTCACCTGGTTCGTGGAGGCGACCTTCGCCCCCACGACGGAGGCGTCCTTCAACGCCGCAGCGACCGAGGTGAGGCTCGCGAGACTCGAACTGAGCGTGCCGAGCGCGGACTGGCGCGTCTGCTCCTTCTGGAGCCGCTGCTGCGCGAGCGTGATCGGCCGCGACTCCGCGACGATCAGCGCATCGATGAGCGCGCTGGTGTCGATGCCGGAGGCGCTGCCACCGAACGCGATCTTCCCGCTGCCGGTGATCGAGGGTGTTCCGGAAACCATCCACGCCTCCCGCTACGTCGAGGTGCGCACCAGCAGTCCGGGCGGCAGACCCGTCCGCTCCGCCAGCACGCGCAGCTCCTCCGGTGTGACCACCGCGACGGTCTGCCCGTGGGCGGTGTCCAGGATGCGGATGCGCACCACGCCGTCCGCATCCACCTCGTACCGGGCGGACAGGCTGCCCGCGTTGCCGTCCAAGAGCGCGACCGCCAACTCCTCCGCGCCGGTCGCCTCCGGCTTGTGCCGGTGCTCCTCGTGCGCGTCGTGACGGGGGTGCCCCTGCCCATCCGGAAGCACGCGCGTCACCTGCGCGTGCACCGCGGTCAGACGGTCGGTCCTGAGGTCGGACATGTCACACCTCGCAACGATTATCGGCAGGCTGGCGGGCGTCTCGATGCCGGGGAAACCCCGAGGACAGCGCGGGCCGGCCCCTGAAGAGGCCGGCCCACGCTTCTCGACCGCATCTCAACTCGGTGCGGCGCTCACGGCGCCGTCCGGGCTACTGCTGGAGCAGCTTGAGCACGGCCTGCGCCGAGCTGTTCGCCTGCGACAGGACCGACACGCCGGCCTGCTGCATGATCTGCGCCGACACCATCTGGCTGGAGACCTTCGCGATGTCCGCGTCGCGGATACGCGACTCGGAGGCGGCCAGGTTCTCCGCCACGACGCCGAGGCTGTTCACCGCAGCCTCGATCTGGTTCTGCGCCGCACCCAGCTTCGCGCGGACACTGGAGACGTCGCCGATCGCCTGGTCCAGCGAGGTCATGAGCGTGCTGGCCTTCGTGATGTCCGACACGCTCGTGTTGTCGGTCACCAGGTCCGCGACGGTGTCGCCGACGGTGCCGATCGCCGAGGCGCGCATGTCGTCGAAGCTGACCGCGATCTGGTCCGTCGACTCCGCGCCGACGCGGAAGCTGGCGCTGCCGGAGCCGGCCGCCGTGATGATCGTCTGGCCGTCGAGGTCGGCCAGCATGTCGTCCGTCGTCTTCGCCGCGGCGCCGACCACGGTGATCGTGGCCTGGATGGCACCGTTGAACGAGACCGTGAGCGTGCCGTCCGCGCCAACCGTCGCGTCGGCGATGTCGACATCGACCGAGGTCGTGCCGTCGCTCAGGCGCGCCGTGTCGGCGTCGACCTGGCTGAACGTGTAGGTCGTGCCCGGGCGCAGCTTCGAGACATCGACGCTGGAGACCGCTGCATCGACCGTCGTCGACAGCGCGAGGCCGGTGACCAGCGTGCCGCCGGACTGCGTGGTCGACAGCGAGCCGGTGAGCAGGTTCAGGCCGTTGAACTTCGTGCGCGCCGCGATGTTGTCGATCTCGTTGCGGAGGGTGAGCATCTCCTCACCGATCGCGGTGCGGTCGCTGGTCGACAGCGTGCTGTTGCCCGCCTGCACCGCCAGCTCACGCATGCGCTGCAGGATGTTGTGCACCTCGCTCAGCGCGCCTTCAGCGGTCTGGATCATGGAGATGCCGTCCTGGCCGTTCCGCGATCCCTGCTGCAGGCCGCGGATGAGCGACCGCATCTTCTCGCTGATCGCCAGGCCTGCGGCGTCGTCCGCGGAGCGGTTGATGCGCTGACCGCTGGACAACTGCTCCAGGGCCTTGCCCAGCTTGCCGCTCGTGATCGAGAGGTTCCGCTGCGCGTTAATCGCCATGACGTTGGTGTTGATGATCATCGCCATTGTGCGTTGGGCCTCCTATGCCCGCTCCGGGTTGGCATCCATGCCCCCGGCATTCGGCGCCGCCCGCATCTGCGCGCGACACCTTCGCTGATGGAGGAATCATCGAGGCGGTACGGGGGGTACCGATCAGGGAAGTCCCGCGCTCACACGCCAGGAACCCCGAGATCGCCTCGGGGTTCCTGAGCCGTGCAGAGCGGAGTGACGAGGGGCTAGGGGCGTGCCGTCGGCGTCGCCGTCGAGGCAGGTGCGGGGCTGCCGGAGGGCGTCGGCACCGCATTCTGCGCACCCGGCACCGTGCCCGGTCGGGCGGTGCGCACCTGCAGCGAGACCGCGGTGTACGAGTCGTCTGCGTCGAACGTGTCGACGGTGATCGATCCGCCGAGAGCGGCGTCGCCACGCACAAACTCCAGCTGCGTCGCGGAGCCCTGAGCCGTGTCGCTCGCGATCGCCAGGCGCTGCTGCTGCAGCACCGCGCGGTATGCCTGCAGCACCTCGCTGGGGCGGGAGCGCGTGAGCAGGGTCGCCTCGTACGTGCCCGACTGTGCGGCGCCGCTCCAGCGCACTGCGATCGGCGTCATCCCGTCCAGCACCAGGAACGGCGCCGGGAAGTCCTTCGGCAGCGCGCGCTCCGACGGCAGCGAGAACGTCCCGCGCACCGGCAGATCCGGGTTCACGCGCACGATGTAGATGACGCTCGACACCGGCTCACCACCAAGGCTCAACGCACGCAGCGCCTGCTGCAGCGTTGCCTCGTCGCGCACCTCGCGGTCGCCCAGCCGTCGCACGCGGTCGCCCGCCTGCAGCCCGGCCGTCGAGGCCGCACCCGGCACGACACGGTCGACGAAGAGCCCGCCGTCGCGCTCGATGAACTCGGCGCCCAGCACCGGCACGAACGCGAAGCGCCGCACGGAGAGGTGGCGGTCGCGCCCGTCGCGCTCCACGACCACCTCGAAGCGGTCGGCGCTGGGGAGCGGCTGCACGACAGCGGTGCCCTGGATGCCGGGGTTGCGCGTGTTCTGGAAGGTGAGCGCGGTCACGCCCTCGTTCGACTGGCCGCCGACGACCTGCCACGGGTTCACGTCGATCAGGTCGCGCAGCGCCTGGGAGACGGTCGGCTCCGGCGCGTGCACCTGGTACATCACGAAGAACTCGAGCGCGCCCTCCGGCCGCGCGATGCGGCCCGAGCCAACGAGCGTGGAGGACGGCGGCCGAGGCAGGCTCGTCTCCTCGCCGGTGCCCGCGGCCAGCGACTCCGCGAGGCCGGGCGGCGAGGCGGCCTCGAACGTCTTCACCTCGACGCCGACGCCCTCGCCCACCCGCAGCACGAGGTCGGCGACGTTCGTCGCGCCGGTGGACTCGCTTCGCGTGCATCCCAGCAGCGCGGCGGCAAGCGCGAGCGACGCGATCAGAGCGGGCCAGCGACGCATCAGCGTGACCTTTCGAACCAGGGCGATCGGCCAGGGAGCGTACGTGGCCTGCGGCGGGAACGACGTAGCCCGCAGCAGAGGAGAGGTGATGGGGTGGGTGAAGGGATTCGAACCCTCGGTCTCCAGGGCCACAACCTGGCGCCTTAACCGCTAGGCGACACCCACCATGCACCATGCCCCCGAAGGGCGGAGCGAAGTGTACGCGATCATTCCGCCAAGGCGCGACTAGCCGCCCAGCCCCAGCAGGTAGGAGCGAGGATCGAGCGTCCGCCCGAGCCCGCTCAGCCCCAGCCTCAGGCTCGCCTCACCACCGTCCCCCGTGCCCAGCAGCCCCAGCACGGAGCCGCGCGTGACGCGCTCCCCCACCCGCGGTGAGAGCGAGGCGAGCCCGTCGAGCGTCGTCTGCCAGCCGTTGCCGTGGTCGAGCGTCAGCAGCGATCCGAGCGACCCACCCAGCACGGAGGCGACGATCGCATCCGCCGGCGCGCGCACCTCGGCGCCCGAGGTGCTGCGCAGGAGCAGCCCGGAGGCGTCGTTCACCCGCCCCAGCACGCGGTCGAGCGGCGTCGTCAGCACCCCGCCCGGCCCGCGACCGCCGAACACGCCGGGGATGCCACCCGCGCTCGGTGTGATCCGGCCGGAGGCGTCACCGACGATCGCCGCCAGGTACTGCTGGGTTTCCAGCGGGAGCGCGCGCTCCCAGTTCGTGCCGTGCGTCGCGACCAGCTGCTGCACGCGCCCCATCCCGGCGTTGTACGAGGCGAGCGCCTTCCGCACGTCCCCATCGAACGCGGTCAGGTAGTGCTTCATCGACTCCGCCGCCGCGACCAGCGAGGCCTGTGGGTCGGTGCGGTCGACGCCGGGGTAGAACTGCGGCATGAGCTGCGCGATGCCCTCAGCACCCGCGCTGGAGCGGCGCTGGCCGAAGACGATCTCCGGCGCGAAGCCCGACTCCTGCTGGATCTGCCGCTCGAACAGCGCACCGAAGCCACCACCGATCACGCCGTCGCCGATCGTGCGGCTCAGCGCGCGCCACCCGTACGGGTCGGTCGCGCCGGTGCCGTGCGCCGACCATGCGCGCAGCCGCTCCGCGATGTCCGCACCCGCGCGCACCTTCGGCGTGGCGGTCGAGGCCGGCGGGCGACCGCTGCGGATCGCCGCGATGCTCGCACGTACCTCGGCGATCTCGGCACGGGGATCGTCCAGCTGTGCCGCCAGCGCAGACGCGAAGTCACGCTGCTGCGGGCGTGGCGGCGGAGCCGCCGAGGCTGGCGGCTGGTAGGCGGGAGGGGCGCTGACGGGATCGACCGGCATCGTGCGTCCAGCCTATCGGCGGACGATGGGGGCCGCGCATGGGGGAACACCCGCGCTGTCGCGCGCGAACTCCCTGCCCTCGCGCGCGTAGCGAGGTGGCGTGCTCCGCCTCGCTACGCCTCTTCGGCCAGGTGGCGGTAGCGGCCCGTGTAGAACAGGAGCGGCCCGGCGTCCGGCCGCGCGACGGCGAGGTCGACGACGCGCCCCATGAAGATCGTGTGGTCGCCGCCGGGGATGCGCTCCGCGATCTCGCACTCCACCCAGGCGAGCGCGCCAACGATGATCGGCGCGCCGGTAATGCCCGTCAGGTAGGGCACGTCGCCCATGTCCTCGACGCCGCTCCGCGCGAAGGCCTGCGACACCGCGATCTGATCCTCCGCCAGGATGTTGACGGTGAACGCCTGCGCGCGGTGCAGCTGCTCGTGCGCCGACCCGCGCTTGTCCACGCAGGCCAGCAGGAGCATCGGGTCGAGCGAGACCGAGGTGACGGCATTCGCGGTCATCCCGCGCACGTGCTCGCCGTCGTCCCAGGTCAGCACCGTCACCCCTGTCGCGAACCGGCCGATGGTGTCGCGGTACCTGCGGGCGTCGATGGCGGGTTCTGCGGTCATCTGCTCGTCCCATCTCCCGGCACATCGGA
Source organism: Dehalococcoidia bacterium (assembly GCA_041674885.1). GTDB lineage: Bacteria > Chloroflexota > Dehalococcoidia > UBA2979 > UBA2979 > RH-chloro-G1. The sequence continues at coordinate 36,152 of JBAYUZ010000007.1, read as the reverse complement.
TCGGCAGCAATCGTACATCGCGGCACTGTCGCCTCGGGTGCCACCCTCGCGGCGCGGGGTGGACGTTCCTCGTCACGAGGGCCAGAATCGAGGGGTTCACCCATTCGGAGGAAGGTGCCCTGCTGTGGGCGATCCGAGCAGTCCTGTGCTGATCTAGAGCCCGACGAGCGCGTTCCCGCCTCGACCGGGCGGGAGGTGTGCGCTCATGACCTCTGACACGCGCGACACGCGGCCGATCCTCGTCCCCTCCGACGACGACGCCACCATCGACGCCTGGCCGACCCTCTCCGAGGACCAGCGGCTGTCCTACTTCCAGTCGCTCCCCCGCGGCGACGCGTCCGAGCTGTTCCTGTCCCTGGATCCCGGCGATCAGTTCGCCATCGTCTCTGCGCTCTCCAAGACGGAGCAGCGGGTGTGGTTGCGCCTGCTCCCGCCGGAGGACGTGGCCGACCTCATCCAGCAGGCCGACGACGACGAGCAAGAGCCGCTGCTCTCGCTCCTCGACCACCGCACGCGCCCGGAGGTCGACGCGCTGCTCGCCTACAAGGCGGATGTCGCCGGCGGTCGCATGAGCCCCTCGTACGCGTGGATGCGGCCGAGCATGACCGTCGCGCAGGCGGTCGCCTACCTGCGCCTCCAGTCCGCCGACCGGCTCTCGATGATCTACTACGCCTACGTGCTGGACGCGGAGGAGCGCCTGCTGGGCGTCGTCTCCTTCCGCGAGCTGCTCGCCTCACCCGCCGCGCGCCGGGTGGACGAAGTGATGCTCCCCGACCTCATCTCCGTGCACGAGGACACCGACCAGGAGGCCGTGGCGCGCGTCCTGCAGGACAACAACCTCCTCGCTGTCCCCGTTGTGGACGACGAGGGTCGCATCAAGGGCATCATCACCGTCGACGACGTCATCGACGTCGTCGAGGAGGAAGCCACCGAGGACATCCAGAAGATCGGCGGCCTGGAGGCGCTCGACCTCCCCTACTTCCGCACCAGCATCCTGGAGATGCTGCGCAAGCGCGGCGGGTGGCTCTCACTGCTGCTGGTCGGCGAGATGCTGACCGCGACGGCCATGTCGTTCTTCGAGCACGAGATCGCGCAGGCGGTCGTCCTCGCGGTCTTCGTTCCGCTCGTCATCTCCAGCGGCGGCAACGCCGGGTCGCAGGCATCCACACTGATCATCCGCGCGATGGCGCTGGAGGAGGTACGCCTGCGCGACTGGCTGCGCGTCGTGCGCCGTGAGCTGGCGATCGGCCTCGGGCTGGGGCTCATGCTGTGCGTGATCGGCTTCGGGCGCATCTCGCTCTGGCAGACGCTGTTCGGCACGTACGGCTCGCACTACGTCGCGCTGGCAGTGACGGTCGCGATCAGCCTGATCGGCGTGGTGACCTGGGGCACCCTGGTCGGCTCCACGCTGCCGATGCTCCTGCGGCGCCTGCGCTTCGACCCCGCCAACGCCTCGGCGCCGCTCGTCGCGACGCTGTCGGACGTGACCGGCCTCATCATCTACTTCTCGATCGCGAAGGTGCTGCTGCTCCCGGCGCTCGCGAGCGGCTAGCCGAGGAGCGCGCGCACCGCACCGTACAGCGCGAGCGTTGAGGTGCTGACGAGCATCGCCATCGAGAGTCGCCAGAACCAGTGCTCGCCCAGGTGCGGCCGCAGCCGCCGCCCCACGACGATGCCGAGCACGAGGCCCGGGATCGCCACCGCCGCGTCGCGCAACGCCTCGGCGGTAAACACGCCGGCAGGCACCGCCATGAGCGTCGCCGGCACGCCCAGCCAGAAGAAGTAAGCGTAGAGCCGCGCGCGGATCTGCTGCGCGCCGCCGCCGACCCAGTGCTGGTACAGCACCACCGGTGGCCCACCCATCGAGATCGCCGCGCGGATCGCCCCGCCGATCAGGCCGACCAGCGCCTGTCCCCACGCGTGATCGGCGCGGGCCGGCCTCGCGTGCCCGCTGCCGCCCGCCAGCGTGACGAGCGCCGTGAGCAGCACCGCCCCCGCCACCAGCAGCCGCAGCCACGCCTCGTCCAGCCGGAGCAGCGCCACGATGCCGAGGGGCGTGCCCAGCAGCGCGCCGGCGACCAGCGGCCCGATCGCGCGCAGCGGCGCACGTGGGGTCTGCTCGATGTACAGCCCGGCGCCCATCACCGTGCCCAGCACCAGCGAGACCGCCACCGCGTGCTGCGGCGCGACCAGCAGCGCCGCCGCCGGCACGAACATCACCGCAAACCCGAAGCCGAGCACCGCCTCGATGAGCGTGCCGGCCAGCGTGAGCAGCGCGAGGGCAAGCGCGATCTCCATCGCCACCTCCGCGCAGCAGCGTAGGCGACCGCGCCCGCCCCGCGCGAGCCTCGACGCCACAATCGCGCGCGGACAGCACGAGGCCCCCGCTTGCGCGGGGGCCTCGCTGAATCGCTCGAAGCCGAATGTGGCCTAGAGGCGCTGCAGGAGCGACAGCGCAACCTGCGACGAGCTGTTCGCCTGTCCCAGGACGGACACGCCGGCCTGCTGCATGATCTGCTTGGAGACCAGCTCCGTGGTGACGGACGCAATGTCCGCGTCGCGGATGCGGGACTCGGAAGCCGACAGGTTCTCAGCCGACACGCTCAGGCTGTTGATGGCAGCCTCGATCTGGTTCTGCGCCGCACCAAGCTTCGCGCGCTGGGTGCTGACGTCCTGGATCGCGGTGTCGATCGAGGTGAGCAGCGTGTTCGCCTTGGTGACAGTCGACACGTTCGTGTTGTCCGTCACCAGCGTCGCGATCTCGCTACCACCGGTACCGATGTTGCTGGCCCGCATGTCGGTGTACGACACGCTGATCGTGTCCGACGACTCCGAGCCGACCTGGTAGGTCGCCGAGCCGGAGCCGGCAGCCGTGATGATGGTCAGGCCATCAAGGTCGGTCAGGGTGTCCGACGTGGTCTTGGCCGCGGCACCGACCACCGTGATCGAGGCGTTGTGCGCGCCCGAGAACGAGATGGTCAGCGAGCCGTCCGCACCCAGCGTCGCGTCAGCGATGTCGGCGTCGACCGAGGTCGTGCCGTCGCTGATGCGAGCGGTGTCCGCGTCCACCTTGGTGACGGTGTACGTGGTGCCGGCCTTCAGGTTGCTGACGTTCACGGCAGAAACCGCAGCGTCCGCAGTGGTCGCCAGCGCCGTACCGACGGCCAGCGTGCCCGTGCCGTTGTCCGTGGTCGACAGCGCGCCGGTGAGGAGCGCCTGACCGTTGAACTTGGTGCGGGACGCGATGTTGTTGATCTCGTTCTTCAGCGTCAGCATTTCCTCGCCGACCGCAGTGCGGTCGCTGGAGGACAGCGTGCTGTTACCGGCCTGCACCGTCAGCTCGCGCATGCGCTGCAGGATGCCGTGCACCTCGTTCAGCGCACCTTCAGCGGTCTGAATCATGGAGATGCCGTCCTGCGCGTTGCGGGCGCCCTGCTGGAGGCCGCGCACCTGCGAACGGAGCTTCTCGCTGATGGCCAGACCGGCGGCGTCGTCGGCGGCACGGTTGATGCGCAGACCGCTCGAGAGCTTCTCGAGCGCCTTGCCCATCTTGGCACCCGTCATGCCTAGGTTGCGCTGTGCGTTGACGGCCTGAACGTTCGTGTTGATGACCAAAGGCATTGCGTGGACTCCCTGTCCGATAACCCGCGGCGTCCTTGCCGGGGTGCCTGTCGGGCGTTCCCCTCGCCCGTGTGGGGAGATTCCCTAGGTGAACCTCACGGGAATCATCGGCAGCCTTCCCGACTCCCGTAGGGGTTCCAGGTGAAACATCCGAGGGATGCCACACCACCCTCGGAAGCGGGCACCAGTGGGCGGCGCAGGCGTTCGCGCGTGGCGCACGAGGCTGCGTGTGCGGTCGGTTCCTGCCGATACTCACGACGAGGCCCCAAGTCGCCTTGCAGGTGTGCCATGGAAGAGAGTCGCAGCCGCGGGATACCCGACCTGACTGTCGCCGACGTGATGAGCTTCCCGCTCGTCACGATCGAGGCGGAGGTGTCGCTCTCGCACGCGCGCGACCTGCTAGAGCAGTACCACTGTCATCACCTGGTGGTGACGAACGGTGGGAGCCCGGTCGCCGTGGTCTCCGATCGCGACATCATCCGCGCGCTCAGCCCGTTCCTGGGCACGATCGTGGAGCAGGCGCGCGACCAGCACACGCTGCTGCGCCCCGTCCTGCACGTCGCGACGTTCCACCCGGTCACGGTGCACCGCAGCGCCTCGATCTACGAGGCGGCCGCGACGCTCCTCGAGCGCGGCATCTCGTGCCTCCCGGTCGTCGATGACATGGGACGCATCGTCGGCATCGTCACCTCCAGTGACCTCATGCGCGGCATGTTGAGCTGCCGCCTGCCTGCCACCGGCCCGACGCTCGCCGACGTCGCCTAGCCACCGAGGCGAGTCGGGGCATCACGCGCCTCGACTCAGGGTTTCCCCCGCGCTGTCCGAGCGTTCCCCCGATCGTGGCGCGTGCCTGCACGCCCGAGACTGCGCGCATGGAACGACTGGTGGTCTGCGGCTGGGAACACGACGAGAGCGCGCTGCTCCAGGCGCTGCGCGAGCAGGCGCAGCTGGAGACGGTCGCGGTAGGCGATCAGTACCCAGCACGGCTGGTGCGGGCACGCACCGCAACACGCCTTGCCTGCTACCAGCACCCGCGGCAGATGGCGCGTGATCAGGCGTTCGAGGCGCTGCTGCTCGGCGCGCCGGAGGCAGCCGAGGAAGTCGCGACCACGGCCGCCGTGCGCGGCGCGGACCTGCTCCTGCTGGGCGACCGCATGGACGCCGATGCGCTGCACGCAGCCTCGACTGCGGCGGTGCGGTACGGCACTGCGCTCGCAGTGCTGCGGCCCGCCCTGCGCACGGCGGGCCTGAGCTTCGTCACCGATCTCGTCGCGGCCGATCCGCGCTGGACCCCCTCGCTCCTCACGCTCGATGTCGCGGACGAGCGCCCCGCGCCGCTACTGCTCCGTGACGCACTGGCGCTGGTGCTGCACATGAGCGAGGGAACGCCACTCGAGGTCGTTGCCTCCGCGGCCGGCGACGATGAGACGCCGAGCACGATCGCCGTGCACCTGCGCGGGCCCGAGGGCGCGCTCACCACGATCATCGTGCGCGGCCTGCTCGACCCGACCATGCGCCTGCGTGCCGACACCGCGAACGGCACGATCGAGCTGGACGCCACCGAGGATGAGTCACACGTCGCGCTCACCTCGCTGCAGGGCGAGCGCGAGCGCACCACGCTGCGCAACGGCGACACGCTGGCCGCCGAGGCGCGCCGCGTGGCGCGCATCCGCCACGGCGAGCCGCTGGACGCACGCCACGCGCTCCGCGAGGTCGCCGTGCTGCGCGCCGTCGAGGAGTCGCTGGCGAGCGGCCAGCCCGTGGCCGTGGGCGAACCGAGCATGCGCTCGATCCTGCGGCTGCTGGCGGGCGGCGAGCATCCGTCGCCACGGCGCGGCCGCCTGCACGTGGTCGAGGCGATCGGCTCCTAGCCTCGCACACCTCGATCGAACCGAGACGCGGGGATCAGTACTTCAGGAACTGGTAGATCGTCGCGCCCGGGCCGTCGTAGACGGGGCGGAAGTACGAATCGAGCCTCAGCGACTGCCGCAGCCGCTGGCAGCACTGGCCGTACGGCGGCTTCGAGATCATCAGGTAGTCGTAGGTGACGCCGGTCGCGGCGCGCCACTGAACCACGCACGCCGCATCGGCCTCGGCGCAGCCGTTCGCCTGGTCATGCATCCAGACACGGCGGCTGAACGTCTCGCCCTGCACCCACTCGTACCCCTGCGCCGTGGCGACGCTGCGGCGGTCGGCGAGCACCGGGAACCACTCCGAGGTCTTGTCGGTCGGCCACGCCTCGGCGGTGATGATCAGGAAGGTGCTGTCCGCGGGCGTCTGCTCCTTCACCCACTCCATCGCGATGCGCTCGTCCGGTGACAGCGCGACCAGCGAGGGCGTCTCGCCCGCGCGCATGAGCGCGCCGTTCGTCGCGTACCAGAGGAAGACGGCCAGCACGACCGGCGCCCAGGAGCGCATCGCGTTCACGGGGGAGACGCCCGCGAAGCGCAGCGCATCCTCGTCCAGGTCCTCCGGGTCGGGCTCCCAGTGGGCGTGCAGCGGGCGCACGGCGATCGGGAGGATGACCTCGGTGAGCCCGATGCCGGCGAGCAGCGCCACAGGGATCGTCGAGAACGTGGGGAACGCGCGAGCATCGAGCAGGATGATCGCGGCCCACCACGCCGGCAGCATGAACCGACGCGTCGTGACGCACGCCAGCACGCCCAGGAAGCCGAGCGTACCGATCAGCGGGAACAGCGGCTCGCTCAGCGTGCCGAGGCGCAGCAGCGACTCGATGAGGTAGTCGCGCAGTCCCGCGTCCGCCGTGATGATCGAGCCGCCGGTCTGGTTCGCGGACAGGAACGGCTGCACCCCGTGCATCGCGACCACGCTGCCCCAGTACGGCGAGGTGAGCACAACCACCGCCACACCCACGATCGCGGAGTAGATGAGGCCGCGGCGATGCAACCCGTAGCTGAGGAAGAACAATGCGCTGCTGAACGCGAGGAACGACCCCGTCTGGATGTGGCTGAGCACCGTCAGCGCCGCCAGCACCGAGGAGGTGATGACGTAGCGCCGCTCGCGCGTCTGGTACATGAGGTAGATCTGGTGCAGCGCGAGCATCGCGAACAGCAGACCGAGCGAGCGCGTGATGCCGCCGCCCATGAGCAGCCAGATGAAGCTGCGCGGCACCAGCGCGAACGCGAATACCGCGACGACGACCGCGGTCTTCGACTGCAGCACGTCCTTCGCGAGCCGGTACATCGCGAGGACGGTCAGGCTGGTCACCGCCAGCGGCAGGAAGCGGAAGACGTCCATCATGCTGAGCGGCGTCAGGCCATCCAGCAGCGCGGCCAGGTAGAAGCCAAGCGGCGGGTACGCGAACGGGATCTCGTCGAAGTTGTACGGCGTCGTCGCGGGCAGCACGTAGCCGTTGTGCTGCAGGTCGACCGCCATCTGATAGAAGAGCCCGCCATCGTTGAGCGGGAAGTCGGCGGAGAACGTGTAGGTGGCACGCACGAACACGCCGAGCAGGATGCCGAGGATCACCAGCAGCTGGTGCAGCTCCAGCGCCGCCAGCCCGCCCGCGAGCGACGCCACGACTCCTCGCGCGCCCACGGCCTGCAGGCCATCCTTCGTCCGGCTCGTCTCGGCCACGCGCACCTCATCGCGGCGCTGCGCCCGGATGCGAGGTGCCCCGAACGCGATCGACGGCGAAAATGGTACACCCGCCCTCTCCAATACGCGCCAGTGATCGGCTACGTGATGGTGATGGAGCCTCGGTTGTCCCAACCCGTGTGGAGACCACCACCGTCCACCGCAATCAGGTAGACGTTGTGCGTCCCCACGAACGAGGGGCTGAATGTCACGTTGAATGTGCGTGCGAAGTAGAGCGGTGGCGATCCGCCATACGAGTCGACGGTGGAGGCAGCCGTGTTCAGCGTGCAGTACTCCGCGGCGACCGTGGCCCCGGAGGTCCAGACGCCGCTGACCAGCGCTTCCGAGCGTCCTGATCCCACCTCGTGGCGGAGGTAGCAGCCGCCTCCACCTGCGGTGTCGGCGACGATCAGGTAGACCATCCACAGGTCATCGCGGTAGTTGTTGTCGCGGTATATCCCCTGCAGTCCGGTGGCTACGGACGCGGCGACGCTTCCCGGTCCGTTGTACGCGGAGGTCGTCGGCGCCTCTGGCGAGGAGCCGACCGCAAAGGTTCCGTACGCGTCCCAGTACGTGCCCCGCCCCGTGGCGTCCGTCGCCAGCAGGTACGTCTGCTGCGCGCCCGAGAGTCCGACGTCGCTCGGGGATACCCGGTGGAACTCGATGTGATACACGACCGTGAGGTCGGTGCCGCTGACCGTGGCTGTAGACAGTCCCGGATACACGGTACAGAACGTGCCTCGCGTGAACGCGCCCGATCCGCCGACGCCGACGGTGCCCGCGCTTGTCCAGACGGCGGTACTCAGCACCTCGAGCCGATTCGCTGCCTGGTCGTACCGCACGTAGCATCCCTGCCCGCCGATGCTGTCGGTGATGACGAGGTAGGTCTTCCAGAAGGTGCTACCGCCATTCACGTCTCGGTACACGGCCGTGAAGTCCATCTGCGTGTCCAGCGCCACCCATGCAACGCTCGGCGTGAGCGACACCGTCGTGGGCGCGGTCGGTGCGGCACCGACGGTGATCGAGCCCTGGTTGTCCCACGCGGTGTAGAGGCCGCTCGCATCGAGGGCGATGAGGTAGATGTTGTGCGTGCCGGAGAAGCCGCCGGGGAAGGCGAGGCGAGCGACGATCGTGAGATCGTTCCCGCTCACGGTCGCGCTGGATGACGGCCAGTCGAGGGTGCAGTTCGACACGACCGTCGGGCTGCCGGGCGAGACCGTCCAGCCGCCGCCGCTGTCCTGCGCGTACACGACCCCGCTTGAGCGCGTGTACCGCAGGTAGCAGCCGCCGCCACCAACGCCGTCGGCGACGATGAAGTACGCGTGCTCGATGGTGTTCGCGCCGTTCGCGTCGCGGTACACAGCGGTCAGCGTGACGTACGCGTCGGCGGCAACCGAGGCGCTGCTAGGGCTCACGGAGACCGTCGTGGGTGCCGACGCTGCGGCGGCGACCGTCACGGAGCCTCGGCCGTCCCAGTATGTGCCGCGGTTCGTGGCATCGACGGCGATCAGGTAGATGCCGTGCATGCCGCTGAAGCCAGCTGGGAACGAGACGCGGAAGCCGACGGTCAGGTCGGTGTCCGACACGCTCGCGCTCGAGTTGGCGGAGTCGAGGGTGCAGTTCGTACCCGCGACCGGGGAGCCTCCACCGGGCGCGCCGACGTTCGTCCACGTGCCGCTGCTGAGCACCTGTAGCATGTTCGAGCCCTGGTCGTAGCGCAGGTAGCACCCGGCACCACCGATGCCGTCCGCGACGACGAGGTAGGCGTGCCAGAACGTCCCGCCACCGTTCGCGTCGCGGTAGACGGCGGTGAGCGTCGTGTAGTCGCTCGGCGCGACCGTCTGACTGCTTGGCGAGACGGAGACGGTCTCCGGTGCCGTCGCTGCCGCACCGACGGTGATGGAGCCCTGGCTGTCCCAGTACGTGGCGCGGTTCGTCGCGTCGGCCGCTACGAGGAAGATCGAGTGCGCACCGCTGAAGCCGGCATCGAAGGTCACGCGGTACGCAACCGTCAGGTCGGTGCCGCTCACCGATGCCGATGAGCTGCCTGACGTCACCGAGCAGTTCGTGCCGGCGGTCGTGCCGCCGGAGCCCGGTGTCCCCGCGCTCGTCCAGCTGGCACCGCTGAGGATCTGCAGCTGGTTGCCGCCCTGGTCGTAGCGCAGGTAGCAGCCTCCGCCGCCCACGCCGTCGGCGACGATCAGGTACACGTGCCAGAACGTCCCGCCGCCGTTGGCATCGCGGTACACCGCAGTGAGCGTGGTCCCGGTGCCTGCCGCGACCGTGGAGCTGCTGGGGCTGACGGAGACGGTCGTCGGATCCGTGGGCGGCGCGCCGATGGTGATGGAACCTCGGTTGTCCCAGGAGCTGGCCGCGAAGCCGAGGTCGTTGACGATCAGGTAGGTGTTCCACGTCGCAGAGGTCGTGGTGAACGTGATGCGGAAGGTCACGGTCAGGTCGTTGCCGAGTTGTGACATCGAGCTGTTCACGGGGTCGAGCGAGCACGACCCCGCGGTCGCGACGCTGCCGGAACCCAGCGTCCTCGACACCGGGTTCGACGCGCCGACAAACAGCGTGCGCGTCGGCTGATCGAGGCGCACGAGGCAGCCCACCGCTGCGGGCGATGTCCCGAAGGCGAGGTACGCCTGGTTGAGATCGAGACCGCCGTTCACGTCTCGATAGACCGCGGTGAAGTCGTATGCCTGCCCCGTGTCGAAGGAACCGGTGTTCGGGGACAGGCTCACGGTGGTCGGCGCCGCCTCGGCGCTCACGGTGATGGAGCCCGTCGGACCCAGCGTGCCCTGCAGGCCGATCTGGTCCGTCGCCGTCACCGTCATCTGCGTCGTGTGGCCGACCGATAGCCCGGTGCGCACGCGGAACCGCACCGTGAGCTGCGTGCCGGACGAGCTGACCGTTGACCCTGTCGGCGTCTCGCAGTTGCTGGTGGTGAACGTGGAAGGCGAGGTGTAGGTGTACGTGCAGCTGTAGCCCGGGAGTCCGAGCACGACCGATGCGATCGTGTTTGCCCCGTCCGGGTCGCTCACCACAACGACGACCTCGGCGTACTTGTTGGAACCGACGGTCTGCGAGCTGGGGGTGATGCTATCGACCGTCGGCGCGAGACCCGAGGCGATCGTGAGCACGCCTCGAAGCTGCCAGCCGGAGAACACGCCCGCAGCATCCGTGACGCCCATGTAGACGTTCTTCGCCCCGGTCATCCCCACGGGCAGGGAGAGTCGGAACACGACGTCCATCCTCGTGCCGTTGATCGTGACGGTGGAGGCGGAGGGATCGAGAGTGCAGTACGTGCCAACCAGCGCTGTCGAGCTGCCGGGCGCCGCGGCACCTGTCCACGCGCTGCCGTTGTACAGCTGGAACACGTTCGCGCCTCGGTCGTAGCGGGCGAGGCAGCCAGCGGTCGTCGCCGTGCTGCTGGCGATCGTCAGGTAACCGTACGCGATCGTCGTGCCGCCATCGGCATCGTCATAGGGCGCGGTGTACGACTGTGCGGTGTCGACGATCGCGCCGCCCGGGCCGAGCCAGCCCTGCCCCACCGTCGAGACGACCGTGGGCGCGACAGACGGCAGCGTACCGAGCGTCAACTTCCCCGCGCCGTACGCGTTGTCCTTCCCCGCTGCGCCGAGGTTGGTCGCGCGGCCCTCGAGAAACGCCTGGAGCTGCGCGGGGGTGTACGAGGGGTACGCCTGCTTCACCAGCGCGGCGGCGCCGGCGACGTGTGGAGCCGAGGCACTCGTTCCGCTGAAGCCGCTACTGCCGCAGGAGCTGAACGAGCCGTAGGTCGCGGAGGACACCGCGTCCTGACCCGCGATGTCTGGCTTCACGCGACCGTCGATCGTAGGGCCCTGAGATGAGTACGCCTCCAGCGCGTCGTTCTGCCAGCAGAGCGCGCCGACCGCCATCGCAGACGGCGAGCTGGCGGGCTCGGTGATGCTCCCCGCTGCGGTGATGAAGCCGACCAGCGCCCCGCCACTGCGCACAAAGAGATCGAAGCGATGTGATCCCGCACCGGAATAGCGATGAATCGCAAGGTACCCGATGAACGTGGAACCAGACGTGTTCTGGTAGCACAGGGACTCGGTCGGCAGTCCGCCGGACAGCGACTGGTCGGTATTCGAGTAGGTCAGCAGCACGTTGTCGACCTGCCGGTACAGGAACAGATCATAGTCCTGCGTAGTGGTCGGCCATGCGTCCCATTTCAGATCGGTGCACATCGTTTGATCGGCGAGGATGAGGAGCAGGTTGACTTCGGTGGCGCCGGAGAAGTTGTGCCAGCCATCGGCGTCCGAGTCGCTGAACGTGCCACTCCAATGTTGCTGCTGGTGGTTGCCGGCAGCGTTCACCCAGAGAATCCCACTCGCACGCGCCGCCGCGACGATCGCGTCCGGCGTGCCGGCCGCGCCCGTACCGTCGCCTCGGCTGGTGTTGAACCAGGCCACGGAATGGTTGATCACGGTGATGCCGTTCTGCGCGGCATACGCACTCGCCTGGAATAGATTGGTCGAGGTGCAGATGGTGATCAGGTACAGCTGCGCCTGCGGCGCCATTTCGTGCACGATCTCGGCGACGGCGGTGCCGTGGGAGGTCGCGTTGATGTTCGAGCAGAGATCGACCACGATCGCGTCTGCGGGGAGATCCCCGCTCGCCTGCCGCGCGGCGTAGTTCGCGAAGCCGAGGTCGATGATGGCGATCTTCACACCGCTACCGGTGTAGCCCGCGTCATGCCACGCGGCTGCCACCGTGGCGCTCGGGCCTTCGCCGCTCACGGCGAGCGGGTACGGGACGGCGGGCGAGCGCACATACGCAATGCCACTGCCGGACGCGAGTGACTCAAGAGCGGCGGCAGGGACAAGCGCCTGGATGATGCCCACGGCCTCCGCCTCGACGGTGCCACCGAGCGCGTTCACGGTTGCGTGAGCAGCCGCCGCATCGGTGGGGTCGATCTCGACGCGGACGCGGCCGCCGACAGTGGTGACAGAGCGCTGGGCGGCTTCGGCTGCGACAAGCGGAACATTGCGCGCCGCGCGGGACACCTGCAGCAGGTTCGACTCGAGGCGGGCAACGCCCTTTGCGCGAGCGGAGTCACCCCGGTCAAAGCCATCGCCGGGTGTGGCGGGTGTGACTGGGCGGGGCGAAGGCGAGGGCGGCGTCTGGGCGTGCGCCCTCGATGCGCCCATCAGGGCACAGGCACACGCAAACACCAGGACGGCAAACGCCCCGCCGATGCCCCGCAGCACTGTGCAGTCCTACTCGGAATCCATGGCGCGCTGCGGCAACTCCGCATCCTGTCAGGAGTATAGAGCAGCGAGACGGTACTCCTGCACACACAAAGAAGCGACGGGGAGTCGCCTCCCCGCCGCTTCGAATGCTCGCTGAGGATCGAGGGTTAGTCGATGAAGAGCGTCTGGCCCGGCTGAATCATGTACGCGGGCCCGCTGATGTTGTTCAGGCTCGCGATCTTCTGCCAGTCGACGCCGGTGCGGGCACCGATGGCAGTCAGGGTGTCACCCGACTGGACGGTCGTCGTGCGGCGTGCCGAGCTGCTCGTCGAGGTCGACGGAGCAGCGGTCGTCGTCGTGGTGCTCGTGGTCGGCGCGGCGGTCGACGTCGCGACGGTCGGCGCAGCCTGGCCGGGCGAGCGGACGATGAACGGCTGGCCCTTGGTGAGCGTGAAGGAGTCGGAGACACCCGCAGGTGCGCCGACGATGTAGGTCAGGAAGCGCTGCCGCGCGAGGTCGAGCACGTAGATCGCCCCGACCTTGCCGGGCACGAGCTCGGTCGAGTCCTTCACGGCGGTGCCGGTCAGGCCGTTCCATACCATGAGGTTGAACTTGCCAGTCGGCGCGAACGTACCGCCGAAGGCGTCGTCCGGCTGCTTCAACACGGCGAACAGCGTGAAGTGCGTGACCGACGCCGTCACGGACATCGTGCCGTCGGCGTTCACCGTGACCGTTGCCGGCGTCACGACCCAGTCGCTGCCGTTCCAGAACGCGAGCTCAACGTTGCCGGAGGTCGCGCCGGCGGGCACGGCATCCGCGGGGACGCTGAACGACACCTGAACGGGCGCGTCGAGCTGCGTGATCGCCCCGCCGGTGCTGCTGGTGGCGTTGATCTGAAAGCCGGCGACCATGCCGACACCGGCAGGCGGCGGTGCAGCAGCGACGAGCGCCTGCGTGTTCGAGACCGCAGCAACCGAGACCGTCGATCCGGCCGGCAGGGAGCCTGCCGGGGCGGTCACACCAGCGGTCGTCCCGGACGGTGCCGTCGTCTGGACGGTCGATGTCTGCCCACCTGTTACTGGCGTCGTCTGCGAGTTCGTCACCGTGACGCTGCCGGCCAGGCCGGGCTCGGTGACGACGCCCGTGGGCGGGGCGACGATAATCGCGCCACCGCCGCTCGAGGGGACCTCGGGCTCGGTGTAGCCGTAGCCCTGCAGCACCTGCAGGAACTGCGGCACGGGGAGCACGTTCCCTGCGTTCGCCACGACGGCGGTGCCCTGCAGCGCGATGCCGAAGGCGGCAAACGCGCCTAGCACCGCGACGCGACGGTTCGAGATCAACTTCGCGATGTCCTGCATGAGACAAACCAATCCGACGGGGCGTTGCGATTCCGAGCGATTATGCGGCCTCGGCTGGATATTCGTCAAAACTCGACGCGTGGCGCAGTCAGGAACCCCTGCGTTCCCTTATGTCGCTACTTCGCGCCCAATCCGCTCGCCTCGAAGCGCTGGTGGAGGAGCACGCTGACGAGGTGCATCACGGCCAGGTGGGCGTCCTCGATCTGCTGGATCAGCGGGACATCGATGACCAGCGGATGCTCAACCAGCCCCCGGAGATCGCCGCCCGACCAGCCGCAGAGCCCGAAGGTCGTCACGCCAACCTCGTGGGCCGCGCGCACGGCCTGGAGGACGTTCGGAGAGTTGCCGCTGCAGGAGATGGCCACCAGCACGTCACCGGGCCGCCCGTAGGCGCGCACCTGCTCCGCGAACACCGCCGAGTACGCTCGGTCGTTGCCCCACGCCGTGAGCAGCGGGGTGCTGTCCGACAGGCAGAGCGCGCGCAGCGCGGGCCGTCCGGGCACCGCCGTCCCCTTCACGAGGTCGGCGACCGCATGGCTGGCCGTGGACGACGACCCGCCGTTGCCGACGACGAACGCCCAGCGGCCCGCGCCGGCACCCGCATCGAGCGCGTCCACGAGGCGGAGCACCACGTCCTGCTGTGCCCCGATCTGGCGCAGCGCCTCCGCATCGTCACGCAGGTAGGAGGCGACATCAATGGTCACGCGTGGGCCTCAGCTTCCTCGTACGGCAGGTCGAGCACGATCTCGGATCCGTGGGGCACCAGATGGAACGGCAGTTCGCGGAGGCGGGCGCCCATCGCGGCACGCACACGCGCCTGCGCCGCCTCGGGCACGGCCAGCAGCAGGAAGCCGCCCCCGCCCGCGCCCGCGATCTTGCCGCCGGTCGCGCCCGCAGCGCGCGCGGCTGCGTACAGCGCGTCGATCTCCGGCGAGGAGATGCCGTCACCGAGCGAGTGCTTCAGCTCCCAGCCCTCGTGCAGGATGGCACCCACGGCATCCACGTCGCCGCGTCCGAGCGCGTCAGCGGTCTCCTGGACCAGCGCGACGATGCGGCCCAGGTACTCCGCATTCGCCTCCGAGCCGAAGGCGGTGTCACCGAGCACGGTCGAGGCGCTGCGCGTGATGCCCGTGTAGAACAGCATCAGCGAGCGATCGAGGCGCGCGTACGCCTCTGCCGTGATCGCGACCGGCGTGGTCGTCACGGCGCCGTCGCGGTGGAAGCGCGTGACGCGCAGCCCGCCGTACGCGGCGATGTACTGATCCTGCTTGCCGATCGGCTTGCCGAGCCGCTCGATCTCAATCGCGCACGCCTCGCGCGCGATCTCTTCGGCGGTGGCCTCGATGCCGGCGTAGCGGTAGAGCGCGTGCAGCAGGCCGACCGTCACGGAGCTCGATGAGCCCAGGCCGGTGCCCTGCGCGGGCACGTCGGCGATCGTCACGATCTCGATGCCGCGCTCGACGCCCGCGGAGAGCATCGCCTCGCGCATCAGCTCGTGCTGCAGCGCCTCGCGCGACGGAACGATCTCTGTGAGGGTGTAGCCGGCGCGCACCTGGTCGTCGAAGCGGCGGCGCACGGCGACGAAGACGTACTTGTCGATGGCCGAGGAGAGCACGGCGCCGCCATGCTCGCGGTACCAGGCCGGGATGTCCGACCCGCCCCCGGCGAGGCTGATGCGCAGCGGTGTGCGGCTGACGATCATCGGAGCCCTGCCCCCAGGGGTGCGCGCGCGGGCGCTCGGCCGCGCCATCGCCCGTGGGCGCTCTCTGTTGATATATTCGCCCGGCGAGACCGTCAACCGGCTCGATCGAGGCGTACGTGGACGATCCCCGCCCCAGGCTCTCCGTCATCGTCCCGTGCTACCACGGCGGCGCCACGCTTGCTGCCGAGATCGCGGCGATCGAGGACGTGCTGCGCGCCTGTGAACCCTCGTACGAGGTGATCATCGTGGTCGACGGCGACCCGGACGACGCTCTCCCCGCCGCCACGGCGCTCACCTCCGATCGCGTCACGGTGCTGACGTACGAGCCGAACCAGGGCAAGGGCTTCGCGGTGATGACCGGCATGCTCCACGCACGCGGCGACCTCGTCGGGTTCATCGATGCCGGGGGGGACATCGCGCCGGAGGCGTGGCGGCGACTGCTGGCGCTGCAGGAAGGCAACGCCGCCGACGCCGTGATCGGCAGCAAGCGCCATCGCGACTCGGAGGTGGACTACCCGCCGCTGCGGCGACTCTTCAGCCTCGGCTTCCAGGCGCTGACGTTCGTGCTGTTCCGGCTGGGGCTGCGCGACACGCAGACCGGCATCAAGCTCTTCACGGCGGAGGCGGTGCAACAGGTCGCGCCCCTCCTGACGGTGAAGCGGTTCGCGTTCGACGTGGAGTTCCTGGCGGTCGCACGTCATCTGGGCTTCCGACGCATCGTGGAGGCCCCGGTACGCGTGGACTACAACTTCCGCACGACGATCAACTGGCGCGCGATCCTGCAGATGTTCTGGGACACCGCCGCCGTCGCGTACCGGCTGCACATCCTGCGCCACTACGACCGAACCGGTGTGGACTTCGAGGCGGCGCGCGCCGCCTCACCCGCGCACGAGGTGACGCGAGTCCCTAGCCGGTAGCGCCCGGCTCGAACGCCCGCTCCACGATCAGGCAGATGAGGTGCCCGATCGCCAGCGACGCCTCCTGCACGTTGCGGGTGCGCGGCGAGGGGATGCGGATGTGCAGGTCAGCACCCGGGAGCGGCGCCTCGGTGCGGCCGGTGATCGCGATCACACGCGCGCCGCGCTCGCGCGCGACCTCGATCGCGCGCAGCACGTTCGGGGAGCGCCCGCTCGTCGTGAGCGCGAACACGACGTCGCCGGGGCGCACGACGGCGAGCTCCCGGGCGAAGATCTCCGCGAACGCGTAGTCGTTCCCGATCGCCGTCACCATGCTGGGATTCGCCCCGAGGGCGACGGACGAGAGCGGCTCGCGGTCGAGCTCAAGGTGCCCGCCCAGCTCGGCGGCCATGTGCAGCGCCTCGGCGGCGCTCCCGCCGTTGCCGAGGTAGTAGATGGTGCCCGCGGCGCGCAGCGACTCGATGCACCACGCGGCGGCCTGCGCCACCTGCGCCGGCACGTCGCCCTCCGCCGTCGCCTCAATGAGGCGCGCGGTGGTGAGCAACTCGTCGCGCACCAGGGCGGCGAGGTCGTGTGCGTCGCTCATCCGTTGGGCGCCCACGTCACCATGCCCTCGTAGTCGAGGCCGAAGTCGACGATGTGGCCGCCGGCCTCGGTCAGGCGCTGCGCGACGATGTGCCGCCGCGCGAACGGCGCAAGGAGCAACAGGAAGCCGCCACCGCCCGCACCGAGCAGTTTGCCGCCCAGCGCGCCCGCGTTACGCGCGGCCTCGTACATCTCGTCGATCTGCGCGTCGGTGATCTGGGAGTCGAACTTCTTCTTCTGCTGCCACGAGTAGTCGAGGAGCTCGCCGAGCGCGTGGATCTGGCCGCGCAGCAGCCGCGTCTTCATCTCGAACGCCGCTTCCTTCACACGATCGAGCGCGAGCTCGACGTCCTGATCACGGCGCTCATAGGCCGCAACCTGGCGCTCGATGATGTTGGCGGAGAGCCGAGTCTTGCCGGTGTAGCAGAGGATCAGCGAATACTGCAGCTCTCGGATCACATCGGCGGGGAGCCGCAGCGGGTTCACGATCGTGTCGTCAGCGGTGAACTCGATGAAGTTGCAGCCGCCGAAGACGCACGCGTACTGATCCTGTCGTCCGCCGGCGATCCCGACGTCGACGCGCTCGATCTCGAACGCCATCTGCGCGACGTCGTAGGCGCCCAATGTGCGGCCGACATGCCCCGCGACCGCGCCCACCAGCGTTGCCGTCACCGCCGAGGAGGTGCCGAGCCCGGAGCCGGGCGGCGCGTCCGTGTGCATGTAGATCTCGATGCCCGTGCGCAGCCGGTCGGCGGCAAGCCGTCGGATCACCGACTTCGCGAGGTCGAGGCGACCGTCGAGCGCGAGATCCTGCTCGCTCTCGAACTGGGCGAGTTGGTCGAAGTCGAGCGACTGCACCAGCAGTGGCGAGTCGGACTCCGGCTGGCGCATGACGGTCACGTACGCGTACTTGTCGATCGCGAGGGTCAGCGCAACGCCGCCCTTGTCCTCGAGGTACGGGGAGACATCGGTGCCGCCGCCGCCCAGGCTGATCCGGAGCGGTGTGCGCGCGCGCACCAGACGGTACTGATCGGCGGGGTGGTCGGTCGCCACGTGCTTGCCCCTACACCGGCGTGCTTCGGGCGCATGCTAGCACGGACACCGACTGCGGCCACCCTTGCGACACACCCCGGGCACAGGCCGCCTCAGCACTACCCACAGCCGCCCTGCGGCCCCACGATGAGGCAACCCGGCGAGCGACAGGGCGCGGAGCAGCGGTGATCAACGGCATGACGCTGGCCAGGCTGCGCGGCTCGCGGCTGCTGCGCGGGAGCGCGGGGCTGCTGGTCGGCTCGCTGACGGCGAGCGCGGGGGCGTACGTCTTCAACGTCGTCGCCGGGCGCGCGCTGGGGCCCGCCGTCTACGGCAGCGTGCTCGCCCTCGTCTCCTCGCTCACGATCCTTTCCGTGCCGGCGCAGTCGATGCAGACGATGGCTGCGCGCGAGGTCGCGAGCGCGATCGCCCACGGTGCCGGCAGCGCGGCGGCCGAGGCACGGTCGTTGCACCGGATGGCGGCGCTGTTGGCGGCACTCGTGCTCGCGGGCTTCCTGGTGCTGAGCGTGCCACTCGCGCGCACGCTCGCAATCGACTCGCGCGCGGCGGTCGTCGCCGTGGGCATCGCGGGCGCGGCGAGCATCCTCCTCTCCACGCAGCGCGGCATCATCCAGGGCCGAGGCCAGTTCGTGGCGCTCTCCGCGACGCTGGTTGGCGATCCGGCGCTCCGCCTCACCTCGTTCTTCGCGCTGCTGCTGCTCGGCTTCCGCATCGGCGCGCCGATCGGCGCGTTCCTGGTGGCGACGGCGGGGATGTACGCGCTGATCGCGGTGCTCACGCGCGCGCGCGGCACCATCGAGGCGGCCCGCCCGCTTCCCGGCTTCACGGCGCGGCTGCGCGCGATGCTGCCGTACACGGTCGCCGTCGCGGCGGCGACGGCGCTGTACAACGTCGACATCCTGGTCGCACGCGCGGTGCTGCCGGAGCAGGCGGCGGGCGTCTACGGCGCGGGCGCGGTGCTGGGGCGCGCGGTGTTCTTCATCGGCTCGTCTGCGGGCATGGCACTGCTGCCGCTCATCTCGGCGGCGCCGACGCACGCGACGCGCGTGCAGTACCTGGTGGAGGCGCTCGTATTCACTGTCGGGCTCTCGGGTGTGCTGGTCGTGGGCTACGCGCTCCTGCCGGGCCTCGTGATCGCCGCGACGTTCGGTGCGGCGTTCGAGGCGCTGCGCGGCGATCTCTGGGTGTTCGGCTTCGCGATGCTGCTGTACGCGCTGGCGAACCTCGCCGTGTCCTACCTGATCGCACTCCACCGCTGGGCCGTGATCGCGCCGCTGGTCGCGACGGCGCTGGTGCAGGCGGCGCTGCTCATCGCATGGCACACCGACGTGCGCACGCTCGTGCTCGTGCAGATCGCGACGATGTTGATGGCGAACGCGACGCTGTGGCCGCTGGTCGCACGCGAGGTGCGGCGGGGCGCGCGATGACCGCGCCGATCTCGACGAACTGGCGCGACGGCATCCGCCTGCTCACCTTCGACCTCGATGACACGCTGATCGACACGGATGGCATCGCGCCGGAGCGCGTCGCGGACGCGATCGAGGTCGCGCGCACGCTGCTCGGCCCCGACGCCGTTGACTACGAGGCGGTGCATGCCGCCGTCGTCGCGACGAATCCGGTCTCCCCCGGCCGCGCGGCGACGATGCTGCGACTGCTGGGCGTCGACCCGACCCACGAGTACGCCGCGCGCATCCGCGAGGCATACGGGCGGCGGCTCGTCGACCTGGTGCGGCCATTCCCGGAGACGATCGAGGTGCTGACGGCGCTGCGCGAGCGCGTGCGCATCGGCATCGTCTCGAACGGGCCGGAGACGCTGCAGGGCGCGAAGCTCGCCCGCTGCGGGCTCGCCGGGCTCGTCGACGTCGTCGTGTTCTCGGGCGCGTTTGGCGTCGACAAGCCGGACGCTCGCATCTTCGCGCACGCGTGCGCGCTTGCCGGCGTGGCGGTCGAGGCGGCGGCGCACGTGGGCGACTCGGTGCTCGCGGACATCGCGGGGGCACGGGCAGCGGGGATGCACACCATCTGGCGCCGGCCGCCGCATCGCGAGGAGCCGGTCGGCGAGGGCGCCCCGCCCGACCTCGTCATCGATGAGCTGCGCGAGCTGCTCGACCTGTTCCCGCCGCGCCTGCCTCGCTAGCCGCGCACAACGAAGATGCGGTGCACGCCCGGCAGGTCGTACAGCAACTCGAGCCGGTCGCGCAGCGAGGATTCCGCGAGCGCTCGCTGCTCGCCGAACTGCGAGGGGTCGGCCTCGTCGTCGTAGGCGTACCAGTCGTCGAAGATCACGACGCTGCCTGGCGACAGCCGCGTCTCCAGGAACGCGAGCACGTCGCGCGTGGAGGCGTACAGGTCGCAGTCGACGTGCGCGATAGCGATGCGCTCCAGTCGATACTCCTGCACGAATCGCGGCGTGAGCGTGTCGGAGAACCAGCCCTGCACCGGGAACACGCGCGCGAGGTCAACGCCGGCCCGCGCGATGTAGCGCAGGAAGCGATCCACCGGGAACCGGAAGCGGCCGGCAAAGAACTTCGTGCCCTCACCCTCCGGCAGCCCCTCGAATGAGTCGAACGCGAAGAAGCGCATCCGGCGGAGACCGAGGTGCTGCGCGAGGTCGTGCGCGAGCACGACGGAGACGCCGCGATGCACGCCGAACTCCAGATAGTCACCCTCGCCGCCGGCCATCACGACCTGAAACATCGCCTGCTCGAAGCCCTCGCGGCGTGGGTCGCGGAAGACGAGCGCGCGGCCGAGGCGGTAGGCCCACCTCGAGAGCGGCAGCGGGAGCACGGTATGCGCCGAGGCGATGAACGCGCGGATGCCGGGGTAGTTGTCCAGGATGCGGACGTGCAGCGGGTCGTGGTGCCGCGCCGCCCCGGTTTCGGTCGGGAGGTTCGAGTTCAGAGTCGCACCGCCCCGGCCGCCTGGCTGGCCTTGAACCACTCGACGGTCTTCGCCAGGCCGTCGCGCAGGCTCGTGTCGCACGAGGCGTGCAGCAGCTCGCGCATGCGCGTGACATCGAAGCCCTTGAACAGCTGCCCGTCCGGCTTCGAGGCGTCAAAGACGAGGTCGCCGGTGAAGCCGGTGATGTCGCGCAGCGTCTCGGCAAGCTCGCGGATGCTGACCTGCGTGCCGCTCGAGATGTTCGCGATCTCCGCGCCGTCGTACTCCTCCAGCGCCTGCACAAGGACGCGCGCGACGTCATCGACGTAGACGAAGTCGCGCGTCGGTCGACCGCTCCCCCACACCTCGACGCTCGTCGCACCGGACTCGACGGCTTCGACGAACTTGCGGGTGAGCGCGGCGATCACGTGCGAGTTCTGCAGGTCGAAGTGGTCGTAGGGGCCGTACATGTTGCCCGGCACCAGCACCACCGAGTTGAAGCCGTACTGCTGTCGGTACGCCTGCGCCTGCACCACGCTCATCGCCTTCGCGAGGGCGTACGGGGCGCTCTCCGCCTGCGGATAGCCCTGGAACAGCGTGTCCTCCCCGATCGGCGACGGGGCGTCGCCGGGGTAGGAGCAGCCACCGATGCAGGTCATGAACTTCTCGGCGCCCGCGCGCCAGGCCTCGTGCTGCACCAGCGTGCCCATCGCGAGGTTCTGGTAGAAGAAGTCGCCCGGGCGCTCCTTGTTCACCATGATCCCCCCGACGAGACCTGCGAGGTGGATCACCGCCGCGGGCCGCACGTCGGCGAACATCCGGCGCACCTGGTCCTGCTCGGTGAGGTCGTAGTCGGCGTGCGACGGCGCGACGACGTCGCGGTAGCCGCGCTCGCGCAGCACCTCGAGCAGCGGCTTGCCGAGGAAGCCACTGCCCCCGGTCACGAGCACGCGCCGAGCGCGGAAGTCGGTGCCCATCGTCAGCCTCCTCGCTGTGCCCGGAGCGTGCGGGACGCGGCGGCGATCAGGAGTTGTAGAAGTTGGTGGAGGACATGAGGCGGTAGCCCTTGAGCAGCTCCGTGATCCCCTCGTCCAGCGTCACCTGCGCCTCGAAGCCCTGCTCACGGATCTTGTCGTTGGAGACGACGTAGTTCCGCTTGTCCGGATCCTCACCGACGGCGGCGGAGTGCAGGTAGAAGTTCGGGACGTACTGCTTCACCTTCTCCGCAAGCTCGCGCTTGCTCAGGTTCGCCTCGTCCAGGCCGGCGTTGTACGCCTCGCCCTTCATCGCGTCGAAGTGCTCGATGGCGTGGATGAAGGCGCGCGCGGCGTCACGGATGTGGATGTAGTTGCGCTTGAAGTGCTCCTCGTAGAGCACCAGGTAGCCCTCGGTCACCGCCTTGTAGACGAAGTCGTTCACGAGGAGATCGAGGCGCATGCGCGGCGAGATGCCGAATACCGTGGCAAACCGCAGCGTCACCACGTTGCCGGAGTCGAGCAGGATGCGCTCCGCCTCGACCTTGGTCTTGCCGTAGAGCGAGATCGGCTCGAGCGGGGTTTCCTCGGTGCAGTACATCTCGCCGGACTGCGTGCCGTAGCCGGAGTTCGTGCAGGGGAAGACGACCTTCTGGTCGCTGCGGCGAATGCGGTTGAGCAGCTTAATCGCGTCCAGGTTCACCGAGGTCGTGAGCAGCGGGTCTCGCTCCGATGCGCCCGCGCCGACGATCGCCGCGAGCGGGATGATCACATCGGCGGGCTCCACCAGGCGCTTCATCAGCGCCTCGTCGCGCACGTCGCCGCGCACGAAGGTGAAGTTGGGGTTGCTGCAGTACTGGAACAGGCTGAGCTGCTTGTACATGAGGTTGTCGATGACGGTGACCTCGTGCCCCCGCGTGAGCAGCTCACCCGTGAGCACCGAGCCGATGTATCCCGCGCCGCCCGTGACCAGAATCCGCATCTCGCACCCCATCCTGTCCCTGCGTCGAGCAGCCTCGACGTCGCTACCGTGATCCCGTCGCGGCAAGGTCGCGCGCGAACGCCTCGATCGTCTCCTCGGTCGTCGGCAGGCCGACGAGAGCGTCGGCGCGGCGCACGTCGACGTCCCAGCGCTCCACCGGCACGTCTGCGGGCGCGCTCACATCGGTGCGTCCGAGGCGTGCGCCGATGTCAGCGAGCGCCATCGCGCCACGACCGGTGACGTTGAACACGTCGTTCGTGTGCCCGCCCTCGATGAGCCGATCCACGACCTCCGCGAGGCGGTCGGTGTGGATGTACTGGAACGTCGAGCGCTCCGACACCCACAGCCGCTGGCCCTGCGCCATGTCGAGCACCGGCCCCTTCACGAGGCCCGGCCCGACGACACCGCCGAGGCGGATGATCAGCCAGTTCGACGCGTAGCGGCGCACGAGCTGCTCCGCCAGGTACTTGTGCATCCCGTACGAGGTGAGCGCGGCCGTGTCGATCGGTGCGGCCTCGGCAGTCGCGTCGTGCGCGCCCGGGTCGCGGTACACGGCGACCGAGGAGATGTACACATAGGTGTCGTACGTGAAGTCGACGAGCGATCGCATGACCGAGCGCACAGAGGCATCGAAGTCCCACGCGGGGTCTTCCTCGGCGCGGTACTTGCGGGAGTTGCCGTTCGCGTTCACGAAGACATCGCACGCGCCGCCGACGTGCGCGTCGTACGCCTCGCGGGTCAGCGAGGCGTGTGACTCGCCCAACGCGGCAGCGCGACGCACGAACGCCGACCCCACGAACCCGCCGCCGCCCAGCACATAGCGCACACGCGCCCCCTGTCCGTGCGAGTGTCCCCGTGTGCGCTGGGGGCCGCAAGTGCGCCCTCGAGCCTGTCCTAGCCCTCCGCTGCGAGGCGCAGCACCCGCTCCGCGATCCAGCGCTCGCCGCACGTGGTGTCCGGGGCACGCGGCGGGAGCGCAAGCAGCGCCTCCACGGCCGCGCCGAGGCGGTCGAGCCAAGCCTCCGAGCCGACCTCGATGACCGCGCCGACCTCCCGGCGCTCGACCTCGGCGGCCAGCCCGCGCTCCTCGGCGGTGCCGATCGAGGTGAGCACGATCACGCGCCCGGGGCCGCGCAGCGTCTCCACGACCGTGGAGTACCCCGCCTTCGAGATGACGAGGTCGGACGATGCGACGAGATCGACGAACGAGGCGTCGTCGGGCACAGCGATCAGCCCCTCGATGCCCAGCGGCCCCACAACCGCCTCGGATGCCGCGAACGCGGCACGCCATCGCGCGGCCACGGCGGCAATGGCGCGGATCGCCGCCTCGGGCTGCACCTCGGCGGGCGTACGCCCCATCGCCCACGTGATGAGCTTCGCGCCCGCGGGCACATGGAGCGCAGCACGCACCGC
Organism: Dehalococcoidia bacterium; assembly: GCA_041674885.1. Lineage (GTDB taxonomy): Bacteria > Chloroflexota > Dehalococcoidia > UBA2979 > UBA2979 > RH-chloro-G1. The sequence continues at coordinate 11,833 of JBAYUZ010000007.1, read as the reverse complement.
TGTGGGCGACGTCGCGGGGACGCGCGAGATGAGCGGCGCCGGCTCGGTGACCGCCACGCTTGGCAGCCCCGGCCCGAACGGCATGACGAGGCCGAGGTCGTACCCGCGCACCACCTCGCGCAGCGCCAGCACCTCCTCGGTCGCCCCGAAGATCGCCTCGTACTGGTCGTCCCAACTGAAGTTGGAGCAGAGCACGGAGCGCGCGCCGCACGCCTGCGCCAGCCGGGGCGCCCACGGCGTCGCGTCGGCGACGAGCACGTCCGGCGCCCACGCGACGACAGCGGCCCGCAGCGCCTCATCCGGCGCGGCGAGCGATTCGCGGAGCAGCGGCAGCGTCGCCTCCGGGTTGGCGCGCATCGCGCCCGCGGTCACGCGCAGCCCGCGGTCGAGCGCGCCCGCAATCACCTCGACGCCGGGCACGGCGTCGGCGATTGCACGCCCGACGGACCGCGAGGCAACGACGGCGACCGCAGCACCCGTCTCCAGCAGCGCGGCGGCGAGCGGCGTCATGCGGCTCGCGTGGCCCCACCCATGATCAGTCACCAGCACCGCAACTCGTTGCTGCGCCACAGCCCGTCCCCTCCTACGATGGCGAGGCTCGCCCCACGCGGCCAAGGACGGATCCGACGCTGCCCGCACCCCTCGCCCGGCTGCAACGTCTCTCGCCACACGCGACCAGCGCGCTGTTCGCGTTCGTCCTGACCATCGCCATCCTCTATCCGCTGCTCGCTCCGGGCTACCTGCTGCTGCTCGACCTGCCCTTCGGGCCCCGGCCGATCCCCTCGACGTTCTGGGCGCTCGACGGCAACCCCGCCAGCTTGACACCGCTGTGGGAGCTGCTGGCGCTGCTCTATCGCATCACGCCGGCGCCCGAGGTGGTTGGGAAGGCGTTCACGGCGGCGGTCATGCTCGCGATCGGTCTCGCCGCCGCGCCGCTGGGCGGTGCATCGAAGCCGGGGCGGCTGTTCGCGGTCGCGATGTGCATGGTGAACCCGTGGGTGTACGACCGGCTCTACGTGGGCCACGTCCCGCTGCTCGCGGCCTACGCCGCCGCCGCCTGGGCGGTCCGCGCGATGCTGGAGCTGGCCACCGCGCCGAGCCTCGACCGGTCGCTGCGCCTCGCGGTTGCCTCCACGCTGGTCGGCGTCTTCGACCCGCGCCTCCTGTACGTGCTCGCGCTCGCATGCACGGCGATCGGCGCGTGGCGCCTCACCCGACCCGGCGGGGCATCGAGGCGCACGTTGCTGCTCGCGGGCCTCGGTGTCGCGGTCGGCGTCGCAGCGCTGTCGGCGTACTGGGTGGCGCCGTTCGTCACGACCGGCGCCACCCTGGGACGCATCACCGAGGGCGATGTGCGAGCGTTCACGACCCTCGGTGACCCCACCCTGGGCGCCGAGTTCAACGTCGCGGCGCTGTACGGGTTCTGGCGGCGCGTGGAGCTGGGCAAGGACAGCCTGCCGCTGTGGTGGCTGGTCGCGGACGCGATCATCGCGCTCGCCGTCGCGGGCCTCGTGCGGCTGTGGCAGGAGCCATCGAGGCGCTGGATGGCAGGGGCGATCGGGAGCATGGGCCTGCTCGCGCTGTTCATCGCGCTGGGCGTCTCCTCAGCGCTGACCGCGCCGCTGTGGCGCTTCTGCTTCGACCACGTACCCGGCTTCGCGGGCCTGCGCGAGCCGCAGAAGGCCGCGGCGTTGCTGGTGATCGCATACGCCTTCGCGGGCGCGCGCGGCCTCGACTGGCTGCTGGAGGCGATGCGCGGCGTCCGCCTGCCACGCATCGAGGCGTTGCGTGTCAGCCTCGCCTGCCTCGCCGTGGCGCTGCCGCTCATCGCCGGCTGGCGCACGTTCGGCGGCGCGTGGGGCGCGCTGACGCCGATGCGCTACCCCGACTCCTGGTACCAGGCGGCCTCGCTCCTGCGCGAACTGAACGACCGCGACGACGCGGTGCTGTTCCTGCCGTGGCACCTCTACACCGCGTTCGACTTCACCGGGCGCTCCGTGGTGAGCAACCCGGGACCGATGTTCTTCCCCGGGCGCGTGATCTCCGGGGACAACGCTGAGGTCGGCGACCTCCCGAACCAGTCCGGCAACCCGCGGTCCACCTACATCGAGGCGATGCTGCGCAGCCGGAACGGGATCACGAGCGCCGGTAACGTGCTCGCGCCGCTGGATGTGCGCTTCATCCTCCTCGCGGCGGCGCCGGACACCGGCAACTACGGCTTCCTCGATGCCTCCGCCGATCTGCGCGTGGTGCAGCGCTGGGACAACCTGGTGCTGTACGAGAACCTGCACCCCGTGAGCCGCGTCACGAGCGTCGACGAAGCGGTCGCGGTGCCCGACCTCGACACCGTGTTCGCGCTGGCGCGCACCCAGTCGCTGACCACCGCGTGGCTGCACGTGGACCCGGACAGCCTACCCCCCACGCGCCTCCCCACGACCGAGGCGGCGCCCGTCCCCTTCGAGGTGGATGGGCGCGCCTTCCGCCTGGATCCCGCACCCGGGCGCTACGTGCTGTTCGCCGACCCGTTCCATCCCGCCTGGCGCTTCGAAGGCGCGCCCGCAGAGCCGAACGCCGCCGCTACCAACGTCTTCCCGTCCGCGGAGGCCGGCGGGGCGCTGGTCGCCACGGGCACGCGCCTGCGCGCCACCAGCCTCGCGGTCAGCCTCGGGGGGCTCGCGACGCTGCTGGCATACGGCCTGTGGCGATTGCGATCGCCTCGACCGCCGGTCTCGCTGCTTGCGCGTCTTGTCGCACCCGACCGAGAATCCGGTGGGTTCTCGCAGCCAGATCGCAGGGGGTAACGTCATGGCGGAGACACGGGTTCTGGTTACTGGAGCCGGTGGCTTCATCGGCTCGCACCTGGTGCGGATGCTGAAGTCGCGAGGCTTCTGGGTGCGCGGCGCTGACGTGAAGCGCCCCGAGTTCTGGGACACCGCCGCCGACGAGTTCCTGCAGGTCGATCTGCGCCTGCGCGAGAGCTGCGCCGCCGCGACGGCCGGCATCGACCACGTCTACCACCTTGCCGCGAACATGGGCGGCATCGGCTTCATCACCGACGTGAAGGCGGAGGTGATGCACGACAACGTGCTCATCGACACCCACATGCTGGAGGCTGCGCGCCAGGCCGGCGTCGCGCGCTTCTTCTACTCCAGCTCCGCCTGCATCTACCCGACCTTCCGCCAGGAGAACCCGGACGACCCCGCGCTCCGCGAGGTGGACGCCTACCCCGCCGACCCCGACAACGAGTACGGCTGGGAGAAGCTCTACATGGAGCGCCTCTGCGCCTCGTACATCGAGGATCACGGGATGACGGTGCGCGTCGGTCGCTTCCACAACATCTACGGTCCGTTCGGCACCTACGACGGCGGCCGCGAGAAGGCGCCCGCCGCGCTCTGCCGCAAGATCGCAATGGCGAAGGACGGCGACACGCTGCAGGTGTGGGGCGACGGGCTCCAGACTCGCTCCTTCTGCTACGTCGACGACTGCATCGAGGGCGCGTTCCGCCTGCTGCACTCCGACATCGCGGTACCGATCAACATCGGCTCCGACCGCCTGGTGACGATCAACGAGCTCGCGGAGATCATCGAGGGCATCGCGGGCAAGCGGCTGCAGCGCGAGTACCAGCTCGACAAGCCACAGGGCGTGCGCGGGCGCAACTCGGACAACACGTTCATCCGGCAGGAGCTGGCGTGGGAGCCGACGATCACCCTCGAGCAGGGGCTAGCGAAGACCTACGAGTGGATCGCCGGGCAGATCGCAGTGCCGAGCAGCACCGGTGGGGCGTAGGCTCCGCGCGCTCCTCCTGCTCCTCGTCCTCGCACCTGCGCTGCTCCCGGCGCCCGCGCGTGCACAGCAGATCGGGCCCGCGATCGTCGATGTGACGCTGCCGACCACGATCCCGGTCGGCGGCACCGGCGCCACGTTCACCGCGACGTATCGAGGCGGCCCCGGCGATCGCGCGCTGGACGCCGTCGCGATCCACCTCGCCCGCGCGGTGAGCGAGGCCGGATGCACCATCCACTACGTCGCCACCACCAATCGCCTCTCCATCACGGGCGCCAACGGCGCCGATACCCCGGCCGGAAGCCCCGGCACGGGCGCGCTGGTCGAGGGCCGCGGTTGCGCGCTCGACCCGGCGCAGACCTTGGTGCGCGCAAGCGGCGACACGCTCACCGTGACCTACCGCATCGTGTTTCGCGCCGAACTGGAGCAGACGCTGCGCGTCTTCTTGGAGGCGAGCGACCGCAGTGGCCTCTCGACGTTCCGAGAGGATCACGGCGAGGTGGCGGTGGGGCGCGGCGCGCAGCCGCCATTGCTCGGCGCGGTCGGGGTCAACCAGCCCGACGTACGCCAGGGGGAGCGCGCGGTCTTCACCGCGGTCTATCGCGACCCGAACGGTTGGAGCGATCTCGCATTCGTGTACCTGCACATCGCGGACACCACGGGCCGGAGCGGCTGCATGGTGCGCTATGACCCCGTCGCCCGACAGCTCGGCGTGCGGCTGGAGAGCGAGCACTGGGTGAACCTGGGTGCGCCCGGCCAGGGTCGCAGTGAGCAGGGCTACCGGTGCACGCTCGATGCCGGCCCGAGCTCCGCGACGACCGAGGGCGACACGCTCACGGTGCGCTTCGCGGTGCGCTTCCACGGCGACGTACTGGGCGCGCGGCACGTCTACACCGCCGCAGTCGACCGTGGCGCGAAGTCCGCCGAGTGGGTGCGCGGCGCCGAGGTGAACGTGCGCACTCCGGGCACGCTGCTCAACCGCGCGACGGATCCGCGCGCGATTGCGGGGATGGTGGCGCTGGCTGCGCTGGGCGCACTGCTGCTGAACCAGCGACCCCGCACCGGCTGGGGACTGCTGGCAGGCGCCGCGCTGGCGTCGGTTGCCGTGCCGACACCGGCGGTCGTGACCACCGTCGTCGCGGTGCTGCTGGTGATTGCGGCGGCGGTGCTGGTCGCCTGGCGCGTTGGCGCGCTCGATCGCTGGGTGGGGCCGCCGGCCGCATCCGCTGCGGACGAGGAGGCGACGGCCACCGAATAGGTGCGCGTCGCCTCGGCTACTGTCCGGGGCGGAAGGTGCTCAGGGCGTGCTCGAACGCCGGCCGGTAGCGCCGCTCGGCATCGGGATTCGCCCACGTGTACGTGATCAGCCACTGACCGCCACGCGCCGCATCGAGCAGGATGACCTGCTGTCGCGCCTCGCGCCGCGGCTGTGGCCCCTGCGCCGGCTGCGCTGCGAACTCCCAGCTCCAGCCGGGCAACCCGCCGAACGACACCGCCTCGTTCCGCACCGCTGCGAGTCCGGTCGCGGCGAGGTAGCCGTTGAGCGCATCACGCGCCGCCTCGATCGAGCGGTCGCTGGTCTGCTCCCGGTTCACGGCAATGTCAGCGATGAACTCGCTCCCCGCCAGCTGCACGCGCGCACCCTCGATGGTGCGACCGCGCAGGCTCTCCCACTCGCTCGGCACCTCCATGGTGAACGCGAACCGCTCACCGCGCTCCAGCCGGTAGCCGGCCTGTGCCGCGGGGCGCGCGGGCGCAGGATCCTGCCCACACGCCGCGAACAGCGCCGCGACCGCCATGAGCGCGACGATCCGTCTGAGGTGCTGAGCCGGGAGTCGTGGCCGCATCAGCCGATCTTCGCGCGGAACCACTCGACGGTCTGCGCCAGGCCGTCCTCCAGCGTCACCTTCGGCGTCCAGCCCCACACCTGCCGCGCGTGCGACGGGTCGAGGTAGATACGCTGGATGTCGCCCGGGCGCTCTGGCGCGTAGACCGGGGGCCGCTCGTAGCCCGTGAGCCGCGCGATGCCATCGCAGACCTCCTGTGTCGACGTCCCCACGCCGGTCGCGATCAGGCACGTCGACGGCGTCTCGGAGGCGGCGAGCACCGCGCCCTCCACCACGTCGTCCACGTACACGTAGTCGCGCTGCTGCCCGCCCGTGCCGAAGATCGTGACCGGCTCACCGCGCAGCATGCGCTGGGTGAAGATCGCGACCACGCCCGCCTCGCCGTGCGGATCCTGCGCGGGGCCGTAGATGTTGCCCGGCCGCACCACGGAGAGGCCCAGGTCGGTGCCCTTCGTGATCAGCGCCAGGTACCGCTCCGCCGTGAGCTTGGATGCGCCATAGACCGACTCCGGGATCGCGCTCACCGCCATCGGCTCCGTCACCGGCACGACCTCCGGCTCGCCCAGCAGTGCGCCGCCCGTCGAGATGAACACGAAGCGCGGCACGCCGAAGTCGATCGCCGCCTGCGCCAAGTGCACGGTGCCCAGCACGTTCGTCTCAATGTCGACGACCGGCTCACGCATCGAGATCGGCACCGAGGCCTGCGCAGCGCAGTGATAGATCGCGTCGGGCCGCACCTCCTCGATCGCGCGTCGCACCGCCTCGCGGTCACGAATGTCGATGCGCAGGTCGCGCATACCGGCGGGCAGCGGGTTGCGCGGCTCGTGGAAGTCGAGCCCGGTCACCTCCACGCCGTCGCGCACGAGCCGCGAGGCGAGGTGCCAACCAAGGAAGCCGGACGAGCCGGTGACAAGCGCGCGGCGGCTGGATGTGGTCATGCGGATACCTCCTGTGACAACGGGAAGGTGGGATTCCCTGGCAAGACGAACTCAGGACGCGGGCGGATCGTCCTTCGGGTGCGAGGACGGCCGGCGTGGCAGGTTGAGCGAGATGCGCTGCGGGAGCCGCCACCCCAACGGCAGCGGCACCTCGAAATCAGGTGCGAAGCGCTCGCGCCCCTCGAGCACCGCACCGAGCAGCAGCAGGTAGAACGCGAGCGCCGAGGCGGCCTCGGCGCCGCCGAGGTTCAGCGTCGCCAGCAGGCCCGCGAGCACCAGCACACCGGCAGCCGCACCCCACGCGGCACGCGGCGAGACGCGCACTGCGACCGCGGCGACGCCCAGCACGAAGAGCACGAAGCCCCACGTGAGCAGCTCCGTGCGCACAAAACGCGCGGCTCGACCGCCCGCCGTCAGCGGCGCCTCCGCGATCGTCAGGTTGCCGCGGTCGTCCCAGTACGTCCGCAGGTCGGAGTCATCGACAGCGATGAGATACATGCGGCGCTCGCCGGTGAACTCCGGCTTGAAGGTCAGCGCCCAGTCGCCGGTCAGCCGATCGGCCTCGCCGCTGATCTTGGTCGCGCGCGCGTCGAGCTTGCACGCGGCGCTCTCCGCCCCATCGCCGGAACCCGGCTTCCCGGCATCGAGCCAGACGTCATTATCGCCGCGCAGTTGCAGCATGCCGTTCGTGGCGACGTAGCGTACGTAGCACCCGCCTCCGCCCACACCGGTGGAGACCACCAGGTAGGCTTCCGCGATCGAGAGCCAGTGGTTCGGGTCGCTGTAGACGGTGGTGATCGTCGTGTGTTGGCTTGCCACGGCATCCGTGGCACGAGCACTCACCGTCACCGGCGGCAGCGGGCCTCGACCGATGGTCAGTGGCGTCTGGTTGCCCCAGGGGCTGCCCTTACCGTCTGTGTCGACGGCGATCAGGTAGGCACGCAGGTTCCCCTCCATACGGGGGTGCATGCGCAGCACGAAGTTCACGGTCACGCGCGTGCCGGTTCGGGTCGCCTGCGTCGCACGGGCATCGATGCCACACCAGGAGGATTCCGCCGTCCCGGTATTGCCGATCTTGCCGGCGTTCGTCCAGCCGCTCAGGTCGTTGCGCACCGCCACCGAGTCCGTGGGCAACTCGTACAGCACGTAGCAGCCGGGGGCGCCCTCGCCCTTCGCGATGATCAGGTAGCCCTGATAGAGGTTCGCCACGCCGCCGGCGTGCTCGTACGTCGCGGAGAACGTGCGCGGCTCATCGACGTTCACCGTCGTCCCGCCGAAGGCGAGCGACACCGTCTGCGGCACGGGCGCCTGCGCCTGCGCGCGGCCCCCGGCGACAAGCGTCAGCGCCAGCACCACGATGGCTGCACTGAACACGCGGGTCAGGTTCGTCAGCAGCCGGTCGCGCACGAAAGCCCCTCGGATCGCATCGGTCTGGCCGTTATCCTATGCCTACTCGCTCCCAAGCGGCCACGGCGGTTGCGCCCGATGCGCACCCCGCGCACCATCGCAGGAACGCCAGCCCAACCGCCGCCGAGGGAGCAAGGGCACCAGTGGTCGACGCCGTTCACGAACCGGTGCTCCAGCGCGTCGTCGTCTCCGGCGATCTTCTGGCGCGCCGCCTGTTCCACCCTCGCAACCTGCTGGACATCGGCTGCGGCCCGGGCACCTTCGGCGCCTACCTGGGCAGCCGCCTGGGCATCCGCGAGGTGCACGGGGTCGACTTCATCCCGGAGCTGGTGGACGAGGCGACGCGCAACGGCATCCACGCCTCGGTGCTCGACCTCGACCGCCAGGACGTGCCGTACGCCGACGGGACCTTCGACGCCGTGTTCGCCGGCGAGGTGATCGAGCATCTGACCGACCCCGACCACCTGCTCGCCGAGGCCGCTCGTGTCCTGGCGCCCGGCGGCGCGTTCGTCCTGAGCACCCCGAACCTGGCCGGCTGGATGAATCGCATCGCTCTGCTGGCCGGGTGGACGCCGATCTTCATGGACACCGGCAAGCGCGAGATCTACGGGCGGCCCGGCTTCATGGCTGCCGGCGGCCCACGCACGCCGCAGGGCCACCTGATGGTGATGACGAACCGCGCCCTGCACGAGATGGTGGAGGCGCACGGCTTCTCCGTGTACGGGGCGGTGCCGGTGGGCCTGCGCGGCAACATGCCCGACGCCGAGCTGGGCCGAGGCTCGCTGCTGCGTCGCGCCCTGCTGCGGCCCGCCATCGCGCTGGACGATCTGCTCAGCCACCGCGAAACGCTCGCGACCGGAGTCGTGCTTGGCCTCGCGCGCGTCGCTACCCGCTAACGCGACACCCTGAAGGGGAACCATGGACTTCAGCCAAATCCGTGACGAGGACCAAGTAGGGAGCCAGATCGTGGCTCGCGTGCGCTCGGCTGCTGACCTCATTCGTCGCCACCGTCCGCGTCCAGCACGACTTCTGGATGTTGGTTGCGGCCTCGGGGAGATGGGGAAGTACCTGGGTGCTGCCGTTGACGCGGCTGAAGTCCACGGTGTTGACGTCGTACCACAGTTCGTCGAGGCCGCCCGACAGCGCGGACTCATCACAACCCTCGGCGACATCAACACCGGGCAACTGGCCTACCCGGATGGGTACTTCGACGCCATCTTCGCAGGGGAGGTCTTCGAGCACGCCGTCGACCCCGATCGATTCCTCGACGAGCTCTACCGACTCCTTGCGCCGGGTGGTGCGTGCATCATCACCACGCCCAACCTGGTCAACTGGCTCAATCGCATTGCCGTGCCGCTTGGTTGGACGCCGTTCTTCTTGGATACCGGCGCTCGACGACTCTACGGACGACCACGATGGACGGCGCCATCCGATCTGCATGCTGCTGGCCACTCTCGACACCTCAGCGTCATAACGACCACTGCCCTGCGTGCGATGGTGATCGACCACGGATTCACCGTGTTCGGGTCACTCCCCGAGTACATCGAGGGTGATGTCCTTCCCGCAGAACGGGACCGAGGGCCCCTGTCCCGCCGACTGATGACACAGATCGTGCGGCGGGTCGATCGCTACCTGTCGTCCTATGAGACTCTTGCTACGGGGATCGTGCTCGGCATCACGCGTGCGCCGCACCGCTGACCTGCGCTCACGTCTACACGACGCTGCGGGTGCCATCGAACGACACCCACATTGTCTCGCCCTTCCGTATTTCGCCCTGCTCGTGCTGTCGATCTCCTACCGTGTGCTCCCATCATCAGGGCTTCTCACGTATGGCGATTATCCGCACTTCTGGCCGAACTCCACATTCGACAGCTTTGCGGTCTGGTCCGACTCATTCCTGGGTCAGGAACAGAGCGTTCGAATGTTCACGGCGTTCTTCGCTCTACTTCCGACCGTCCTCGGATGGTTCATGCCGCCGAGTGGTGCCGCGTACATCCTTACCTACGGCGCGATCTTCGCGATGAGCACCACGTACTACGTGGTCGTGAGGCAGATTTCCGGTCGCATCGAACTGGGCCTCATCGCTGGGACGATGATGATGTTCAGCATCCCGACGATCGAGTATCTCGTCATCCAACCGTCGCATGTGTTCGTGGCATTGGCCGTTGTCGCTGGCACCGTAGGCATCTTTCACAACGCATGGCAGCATAGGGCGCTGTCGATCCGGCACGCATGTGCCATCGCGCTCGTCTCATTGCTCGTCACCCATCCCCTCTTCTGGGTGATCCAGGTCGGTATCGCCATAGTCATGGTTGGGGCGTTGGTCGCCATTCGCGGGCTGCCGATTGCGCCGTCAGCTCGCGCCATCATCGTCATGGTAGGCCTGACGATGCTGTTGAACGCGTACTGGCTGATCCCACTTATCGGTGGCGTGTTGAACACCGCTAGCCAGGTACTGTTCGCAGGAAATCAGGATGCGATCTTCGATCACCTGCGGTTGCACGCGACGTTCGTTCGAGGCTTCGCATACCTTCAGATGGGCGGCGACTGGGGGGCACGCCTCTTCAACGGCAACCTCCCGTACTTGTTCTACTTCCTCCTGGTGGCGGCGGCCTGCGCAATCGCCGCGCTCGCGCCGCATTCAGCACCTCGCGATCTGCTGCTGGCCCTGCTCACCGTCTATCTACTGCTGCTCAGCCTGAGTCTGGGCCCCAATGCACCAATCACAGGCCCGCCGTGGCTGTGGGCCTACGAACATCTCCCCGGGTTCAGTCTCTTCCGTCACTTCAGCCGCCTCGCGACGCATGCCTACGTAGCATTGGTCTTCACAACCGTCGCTGCGCTGTACACGCTCCGCATGTGGCAACCGACCTGGTACGCGATGACTGCCGGCTTCACCCTCGCCGCCGTGTTCGCGATGCATGCGCCACTGTTCACCGGAGATGTGAACGGCGCCGCGAACGTCTCACAAGTGCCAACGGCATACGAGGATCTGAATGACCGCTACCTCAGCGGCGATGACACCTTCACGGTCGTCACCTTCCCCAGCATCGGATACGAAGGCTATACGTGGTCAACGAATCGCAATCAGGACATTTTTCAACAGTTGACCTACTTCAAGGAACTCTATTTGCGGCAGCCGCCAGCATTCAATCGCTACGCTGCATCTGACCTGAACGTCGACGCCTCCTTCGCGACCCGCGTGTTCGCACTGGATCAGAGATTCGAGTTCTACCAGGACTTCGACGACGACCTGAACCGCATCGATGCGCGATACGTGCTGGTCCAGAAGGATCAGTTCGACATCGAGCGCTCATACCGTGCCGCAGTGATCGAGGGCCGCTCGCGACCGGACGCGCTCGAGGCCGGCGCCGTGCGCGACGTGGCGAAGTACCTGCGCTACTTCTCGACCAACCCGGCATACCGCCAGGTCGAGGACAACGCGGTTTGGACGCTGTTCGAGAACACGCGGTACCTGCCGCGCATCCGCAGCGAGCGCGTCGCGTTCCAGCGCGTGAACGACGCCAAGTACCGCATCTACGTGCAGGGACTGCAGGGCGATCGCGCCCTGACGTTCCTCCAGCGCTTCGATGTCAACTGGCAACTCTACGCGGAGCCCGCAGCCGATCGCGACTGGTGTGCGCCGGTGCACGACTACCCCGATCGTCTCGTCGAGTGCGCGCGCGGGCGGGGGCACCAGATCAGCGATGTGGCGCGGCTGTGGCAGCGCCCGCTCGACCTGCCGCACGGGCGAGCCCTCGGCTACGCGAACGAGTGGCAACTCTCCTCGGCCGCGCTGCAATCGCAGCTCGAGCCGGGGCAGTTCTCGGCGAACCCGGACGGCACCATCGATGTCGT
>JBAYUZ010000006.1:0-45499 GCA_041674885.1 Dehalococcoidia bacterium | reverse complement strand
GGAGGGCACCGAGATGGTGATGCCCGGCGACAACGTGACGGTGGGCATTGAGCTCATCACCCCGGTCGCCGTGGAAGAGGGCCTGCGCTTCGCCATCCGCGAGGGTGGCCGCACCGTCGGCGCCGGCGTCGTCACCAAGGTCATCGAGTAACAGCATCAGGTAGCCTCGTCCGCCTCACGCGGGCCGGGGCTGAGTAAGGGAGGCCAGCAATGGCCAAGGGTAAGGAAGACCGGGAGCACATCACGCTGGCGTGCACGCAGTGCCGCGCCCGGACGTATCACACGTTCAAGAACCGGCGGAACGACCCGGAGCGGGTGGAGCTGAAGAAGTACTGCCCGCGCTGCCGGGCCCACCACCCGCACCGCGAAACCCGCTAAGACGACCGACATCGGCCTCGCCGCCCCCGAACCGGGACAGCGAGGCCGAAGAGGCGCGACCACCGGGCTACACTGGAAGGTGCAGCGCGGGGCGCGCAGGCAGGAGCACCGCCATGGGCCGAGCGGCCCGACGAGAGCAAGAGCGAGCGGCACGGCGTACGCCGAAGCCGGTGCCTGCGCGCGGCCTGCCCGTCTCCACCTCGGCGCCGGTGCCGGCGGGGGCGCATGTCGTCTCCGGGCCGTGGTACCAGCCGCGCTGGGCGATGGACATCATCAGCGAACTGCGGAAGGTCACGTGGCCGACCAGGGGTGAGACGATCAACCTCACCATGGTCGTGATCGTGATCTCGCTGCTGTTCGGCGTGATCCTGGGGGCGGCCGACTTCGGCTTCTCCTGGCTGGTCGAGCAGACGATCCTTCGATAGCGCAGCACCGGTAGGTACCGGGCAGCGCAGGTAGGAGTCCTCCCCTGACGAACGCGGCGATCAGCGACAACTTGGAGACGCCCGAGGGCGACGACGCCGAGGCCAGCGACGGGCGTCACTGGTACATCGTCCAGACCTACTCGGGCTACGAGAACAAGGTCAAGACGAACCTGGACCAGCGCGTCAAGCACATGGACATGGGCGGCAAGATCTTCGAGGTCTTCATCCCTGAGGAAGAAGAGATCGAGATCCACGACGGCCAGCGCCGCACGGTGAAGCGCAAGCTGTTCCCGGGCTACGTGCTGGTGCAGATGATCATGGACGACGACTCCTGGTACGTCGTCCGCAACACGCCGGGTGTGACCGGCTTCGCCGGCAACATCAGCGAGACCGACAAGTCTCGCCCGATGCCGATGGCGGACGAGGAAGTGAACCGGATTCGGCGGCAGACGCAGCTGGCGGCGCCTCGGATCAACGTCGGGTTCAAGGTGGGCGAGGCGGTGCGCGTCACCGACGGCCCATTCGTCGACTTCGTCGGGCAGGTGGACGAGATCAACCTCGACAAGGGGAAGGTCCGCGTCATGGTGTCGATGTTCGGCCGCGACACGCCGGTCGAGCTCGACTTCCTGCAGGTGGAGAAGCAGTAGCTCGCAGCGCGGGAGTGTGGCCTCGCACGGGGTCGCACGCTGGTACCGCTTACGGTCACCGGGTAACGCCGAGGCCAGACAAGTAGGAATCGATGGCTAAGAAGGTTCGCGCCGTCGTCACTCTGCAGATTCCTGCAGGGAAGGCGAACCCCGCGCCGCCGGTGGGTACTGCCCTCGGCCCGCACGGGATCAACATCATGGACTTCGTGAAGTCCTACAACGAGCGCACGGCTGGCCAGGACGGCCAGATCATCCCGGCGCAGATCACGATCTTCGAGGACCGCTCGTTCACGTTCGTCCTGAAGACCCCGCCCGCCTCGGACCTGCTCCGCAAGGCTGCGGGTGTCCCGAAGGGCTCCGCGAACCAGCTGCGCCAGGTCGCCGGCACGGTGACCTCCGCCCAGGTGCGCGCGATCGCGACCCAGAAGCTTCCCGACCTGAACACCACTGACGTGGAGCAGGCGATTCTGTCCATCGAGGGCACGGCCCGGTCGATGGGGATTCAGGTGGTGGACTAATGGCCAAGGAAGGGAAGCGCATCACCGCTGCGCGGACGAAGGTCGACAAGGACCAGCTGTACGACGCCGCTACGGCCGTCGCGCTGGTCAAGGAGGCCGCCACCGCCAAGTTCGACGAGACCGTTGAGCTGCACCTCCGCACCGGCCTTGATGGCCGCCACGCGGATCAGCAGATCCGTGGCTCCGTCGTGCTGCCGAACGGCCTGGGCCGCGTCATGCGCGTGCTGGTCTTCGCCGAGGGCGAGGCTGCGAACGCGGCTCGTGACGCTGGCGCCGACGAGGTGGGTGGCGACGAGCTGATCGACAAGGTCGCCGGCGGCTACACCTCCTTCGATGTCGCGCTGGCGCAGCGCGACCTCATGGGCAAGGTCGGTCGTCTGGGTCGTGTGCTGGGCCCCCGCGGCCTGATGCCGAACCCGCGGTCGAGCACGGTCGTCGAGACCCCGGACATGGCTCGCGCGGTGCGCGAGGCGAAGGCCGGGCGTGTCGAGTACCGCCTGGACCGCACCAACCTGGTGCACGTGCCGATCGGCAAGGTCTCGTTCGCGTCGGAGACGCTGATCGAGAACCTGTCGGCGCTGATCAACGAGATCGCGAAGGCACGGCCGTCCGGCGCGAAGGGCCAGTACATCCGGGGCGCCTCGCTCGCCTCGACGATGGGCCCGGGCGTGCATGTCGAGGTCGCCTCGATCATGGCGCTGGCGACCGAGGCCTAACGAACGAGACTCCGTAGGGGCTGCGCCTCATCCGCGCAGCCCCTATAGTGTTCACCACTCGCCGCAACCTCGACTGGTTCGAGGAGGCGGCAACCGCCGGAGACCACGGGTCGAGCGCTCACCTCGGTGATGCTCGCCAAGGGCCGACAGGCCGCCTGTGCAGGTGGGGACGCACGAGCAGACGAGGCACGCCACCCGCGTTGCCTCCCGGGGCTGGCACGACGTGCCACCTCCACTCGCGCCCTCCCGCCCCGGCGGAGCAGGGCGCGTCTTCGATCTCGGGGCAGACGAGGTTGCAGGCGCGGCAGGCAGCATGCCCGAACCGGCATGGCTGTCGCGAAGGAGGTGGCGTTGCCCACACAGCACAAGATCGACCAGGTAGCGGACCTGACCGCCCTCCTGCAGGACGCCGAGATCGCCATCGGCGCCTCCTACAAGGGCATGCCCGTTTCCGACCTGACGGCGCTGCGGCGCCAGATGAACGCGAACGGCATCCAGGTGCGCGTGGTGAAGAACACGCTGCTCCGTCGCGCTGCGGCGCAGGCGGGCAATGCGCAGTTCGGTGAGCTGGCGCAGCAGGACACGGCGATCCTCGTCGGCAGCGACGTGGTGGAGACCGCGCGGCAGGTCATGACCTACCGCCGGGAGCACGCGACGTCGCCGTTCGCGGTGCGCAACGCGGTCGTCTCCGGCGACCTGGTGACGGCGGCATACGTCGAGGACCTCTCGACGGTTCCGCCGCGCGACGAACTCATCGCCCGCATCGCTGGCGGCCTGACCGGGAAGATCCGGGAGCTGGCCGGCCTGCTGCAGGCGACGACGCGGGAGTTCGCGGGTCTCATCGACGCGCGTGCCTCGCAGCTTGAGGGCCAGCAGTAAGCGGGCCGTCGCAGACGAATCGACGAGTGATCATCCCGGCCGCGTGCCGGGCGCAGGAGGAGCGAGACAATGTCCAAGGTTGACGACGCGCTGGAGATCATCAAGGGGATGACGATCCTTGAGCTCCGCGACCTGAACAAGGCCATCGAGGAGGAGTTCGGCGTCACCGCCGCCGCTCCGATGATGATGGCTGCCGCCCCGGCCGCCGGTGGTGGCGCCGCCGCCGCCGAGGAGGAGCAGACCGAGTTCGACCTGATCCTCACCGACTTCGGTGCCAACAAGATCAACGTCATCAAGGTCGTCCGCGAGCTCACCAACCTGGGCCTGAAGGACGCCAAGGACCTGGTCGAGGCCGCCCCGAAGACCGTCAAGGAGGCCATGCCGAAGGCCGAGGCCCAGTCGGCGAAGGCCAAGCTGGAAGAGGCCGGCGCGAAGGTGGAGCTCAAGTAGCTTCGCCTCCGTCCTTCGGACGGACGTTGGATTCCCGCAGCGCCCGAGGAGTTCGCTCCTCGGGCGCTGCCTTGTCTCGCAGCCGGCGAGTGCGTGGACAATGTGATGACGTTCGGGCGCAGGGCGGCCCGATGGACGTGGTAGGCTGATCGACGTGCAGTGCTTTCGATGCGACCAACCCGCTGCGCAGGAATGCCCTCGATGCGGGGTGCTGTACTGCGACGACCACGGCGACGCGCTCTGCGAGCGCTGCATGGATCCCGCGTCCGCGCTGCCCTCGTACCGCGTCTACCGCGGATCGCTGATCGCGCTGCTGATCGGCTCGGTGTTCGCGGTCTGGCTGCTGGTGCGACCGGGTGGCGAGGTGGATCCGGCGACGCCGGGATCCGCGCTCGCGGCGGTGCTGCCCAGCGGGACACCGGCGCGCACCTCGACCCCAGCGGCGACGGCGGCACGCACCGGCACGCCCACCGGGTCACCGACGCCGACCGGCACCGCCGCGAACGGTACGCCGACGCCCGCACCCACGCCCAGCGCGACACCCACCCCGGTCGCGCCCCGCACCCACACCGTGAAGTCGGGTGACACGCTCTCCTCGATCACGAACGAGTACCGGGGAGGCACGCCGTACGGCGCGTACCTGGAGCAGCTGTATGCCGCGAACGGCATGAACGGAAACAGCCTCCTCTCCCTCGGGGATGTGATAAAACTCCCGTAGTGACGACAGGCCCCGAAGAGCTCGAGGTTCGGACAAACACGCGCCGCACGCTGGTGCGGATGGCGGTGCTCTACGTCCCGCTGGCGGTCATCTGTATCGCGGTCGCGCTGTACTCGTTCTCGCACTTCCTGGGCGGCGCGACCGGCGCGATCGTGCCGGCGTTCTTCGTCGGCATCTTCGCGTTCGCGTTCACGGTGGAGGGATTGGCGGCGGTGCGCGACCTGCGCTCGGCGGGGCCGGTGACCTCGCAGGGGATGGTGCGGCGGACGTGGTCACGCGGCGGGCTGCTGTGGTTCTTCCGCAGCCACTACATGTTTGCGGGCGACACCGTGTACAGCGTCGAGCCGCTCACCTCCGTCACGGTGCGTGCAGGCGACACGGTCGAGGTCGACCACTGGCCGCACACGAAGACCGTGATCGCGGTGCGGCTGCTCTCGCAGGGATCCGGCGTGGCCGACCCCGACACGCGCCCCACCTACCGCTGACATGACACCCGCCGAGGAGCCGCGCTACCAGGTTCGCGTCTCCGAGCTGCCCGCCGACGAACGTCCCCGCGAGCGACTGCTGCGCCTCGGTCCGCAGGCGCTGACCTCGGCGGAGCTGCTGGCGATCCTGCTGCGCACTGGCACCGCCGCGATGGGGGTGATGGAGGTCGCGACGCACCTGCTGACGCAGCGGCGCGGACTGCGCGGGCTCGCCTCCCAGGACCTCGGGCTGCTGGCGAAGGAGCACGGCGTCGGGCAGGCGAAGGCGACGACGATCGCCGCGGCGTTCGAGCTGGGGCGACGGCTGGCGCTCGAGGGTGACGTGGCGCGGCCCGCGGTGCTCAACCCGGGCGACATCGCGCGGCTGCTGCAGGCAGAGATGGAGCTACTGCAGCAGGAGGAGCTGCGGCTGCTCACGCTCGACACGAAGCATCAGCTGATCTCGGCGACCATGCTCTACCGCGGCAGCCTGAACTCGGCGCCCGCGCGGGTCGCCGAGGTGTTCCGAGAGGCGGTGCGCCAGAACGCGGCGGCGATCGCCGTCGCGCACAACCACCCGAGCGGCGACCCCACGCCCAGCCCCGATGACATCCGCTTCACCGAGGCGATCGTGGAGGCGGGGCGGCTGATCGAGGTGGACGTCCTCGATCACCTCGTCTTCGGGCACGGGCGGTACGTGTCGCTGCGGGAGCGGCGGCTGGGATTCGCCTAGCCTCGGCTCCCCGCGCTCGCTGCTACACTGGCGGCATGAACTGGCTTGATCTCGCCATCGCCGCGGTCATCGCGTGGTCGACGTTCAGCGCGTTTCGCTCCGGGCTGATCCGCGTGGTGGTCTCGCTGATCTCGACAGTGGTCGGGGCGGTGCTGGCGGGACGGCTGTACTCGCAGCTCGCGGAGAACATCGACTTCATCGCGGGGGCGCCGGAGGTGCGGAACCTGCTGGCGTTCGTGGCGATCTTCGGCGGGCTGATCGTGCTGGGGCAGGTGCTGGCGATGGTGCTGCGCACGGCCTCCAGCCTGCTGTTCCTGGGGCCGATCGACCACCTGGGCGGCGCCGTGATCGGCTTCGTGCAGGGGCTGCTGGTGGTGGAGCTGCTGCTGTTCGCAGTGACGACGTACCCGGCGACGCCGGGGCTCGCGCGCGCCCTGGAGGGCTCCACGCTTGCGCCGGTGTTCATCAACCGCATCCCGGTCTTCGAGCGGCTGCTGCCGGTGGAGTTCCGCGCGGCGATCAGCGCGTTCGGGACCGGCGGGCTGCCGGGCGGCCTGGTACCGGGTGGGGTGCCCTCCGGCATCGTGCCGGGGCCGGGTGCGCGCTAGCCCTCGATCGCGGGGCAACCGAGGCTGACAAACCCGCTCGCAAACGGCGTAGACTCGCTTCCGTGGCAGGAGCGGTGCCGGTGGCGATCGAGCGACGCGCCCTGGTTCTGAACCAGAACTACGAGCCGCTGAACGTGTGCGCGGTGCGGCGTGCCTTCGTGCTGGTGTACCACGGCAAGGCCGAGGTGCTGGAGACGGCAGAGGGCGCGATCCGGGGCGTGGCGACCGAGTTCGCGATGCCCTCGGTGATTCGCCTGCATGCGCCGGTGAAACGCCCACGGCCTCGGGTGAGGCTGACGCGCACCGAGGTCTTCGCCCGCGACGAGCACCGCTGTCAGTACTGCGGCGTCGCGGGCACCGAACTCACCATTGACCACGTGATGCCGCGCCACCGCGGCGGCCCACACGAGTGGGAGAACCTGGTCGCCGCGTGCCGGCCCTGCAACCATCGCAAGGGCGGCCGCACCCCCTCCGAGGCTCGGATGCGCCTGATGCGCGAGCCCACCCGCCCCGTCGCCACCCCGACCGCGCTGTTCGGGCAGTACCTGGAGCGGTACCGCGAGTGGCGCCCCTTTCTGCTGGGCTGGATGGATCGCGCGACGCGCGCTGCTGCTGCGTCCGCGTCCTGATCGGGGAGCGCCCGCGTCCGCATCCGGCAAACCCCTGACGTCGCCCGCGGCCGCGAGGCGCATGCTGTCTGCATGACCGCACTTGTCACCTCGACGTCTCCCACCGCCTCGGCGGCGCACGTCGCCGCGCCGACGGCCACGCCAGCGACAGGCGGCGCCTCGTTCGCGGGGGCGCTGGGCGGGCAGCAGCAGCGACTCGCGGCGACCGATGTGCTCACCTCGATGCCGCCGATGGCGGCGGAGCAGATCAAGCGCGGCGGCAACGTGAGCGCGGTGCACGAGCTGTTCAAGGCGATCAAGAGCGGCGAGTTCACGCCGACCGCCGAGCAGATGGGGGCGCGCGACTGCATCATCGCCACGACGGCGCGCGCCGCGCAGGCGTTCGAGTCGCCCGAGGCGATGTGGGGGACGATGCGCGAGATGCTCGGTGCGGGCCCGGCGCTGGCGGATGCCGTGCAGTACGCGCGTGCCGATCGGACGGGCGCCGTGCCGGAGACCGCGATCACGACGCGCGAGGAGGCGAACGCCGTGCTCGGCGGGCCGATCGCGGGCGCGCGCCTCAACTGGTGGGAGACGGCGATCCGCTTCCTGCTGGACGACGCGCACGCCGCGCTCATCACGCAGCGCGCGGAAACCTCGATCGCCGCGCCGAAGGGCTAGCGGTCGGCCTCGACACCGGCCTCAGTGCTGGAACTAGTGCTGGGCGCCGTACGCGTCCTCGATCTTCACCAGATCCTCGATGCCGAGCTCGTCACGGAGCTGGACGTAGGAGTCGAGCACGTTGCGGGCGTTGCCCCAGCGGCGCTTCTTCACGGCGGTGAGCGCCTGCTCGCCGCGCTCGGCGGCGCCGGGCAGCACCTCCTCGGTGCGCTTCTGGAGCGCCTTCCACATCTCGGGCGGGTGGTTGAGCGACATGCGCGCGTACTGGAGCGCGATGAAGAGGTTGCCGAGCGAGTCCGGCTCGTTCCAGTCGGCGGGCGGGGACTTCAGGATGCCCTTCATCGCCTGGTGCCGCTGCTCGTTCTCCCACGTGCGGTCGAGGCCGAGCGAGACGAGCTGCGCCTCGGCGTCCGACTCCAGCACGAGCTCGCGCAGCGAGGAGCGCACGAGGTCGGAGCCCTCGGGCTGCGGCTCGTCGGGCTCGGTGATGTGGGGGTAGCCGTCCAGCGTCTGACGGACGTGCTGCAGCGCGACCGCGAGCACGTGCGGCAGCGCGTGCGTGGGCACGCCCTGGTGCAGCGAGATGATGACGGCGTCATCCGTCCACTCGACGTCGGAGAGGCCGGCACCCTCGTACGCCTCGATCACGAGATCGCGGCCGGAGGCGGCGACGCGCCCGGCGACCAGCCCGTACATCGAGTCGAGCTCGTCACCGATCTCCTTGTTCAGCACCTTCATCGCAGTCCCCCTCCGCGCCGCGGCGGCTGCGCCGCGTCCGCATACATTACCCGAGGATCACCCCAGGACGAGGGGCTGACAGTGGAGGCAGTAGTTCGTCTCGCTGCCGCCGCGCACCTGGGCGTGGATCGGCTCGCCGCAGCGGGGGCACGGCTGCTCCGCCTTGCGGTGGACGCGGAGGTGGTCGCGCCACTCCTCGTTGCGCTGGTAGAGGCGGTCGGCGACCTCGGCTTCGAGGATGGGGATCGCCCACTCGATGGTGCTGCGCATCGCGCGGTAGAGGCGGCGGAGGTCGTCCTCGGACATCGTCGCGCGGCGGCGGTGGGGGTGCAGGCCGGCCTCCCACAGGATCTCGTCGGAGTAGGCGTTGCCGATGCCCGCGAGGAACTTCTGGTTGGTGAGCACGGACTTGATCTGGCCGGGGTGCTTCTTGATCCGCGCGAGGAAGGTCTCCTCATCAACGGCAAGCGCGTCCGGGCCGAGCTCCGCCATCTGCGGCACCGTCGCGAGCTCTGCGGTGGGGACGAGGTACCAGCGGCCCATCCGGCGCTGGTCGGAGTAGCGCAGCTCGTGCCCGTCGCTGAAGCCGAGGACGAGCGCGGTCATCGGGCGCTTGCGCTCGGACGGCTCCGCCCAGTGGAAGCGGCCGGTGAGCATGGGGTTCACGACCAGCAGGCGGTCGTCGTCGGTCGCGAAGAGCAGGAACTTGCCGTGGCGGCGCAGCGAGGCGAACTCGTGGCCGACCAGGGTGGGGAGGGCGTCCGCGCCGGTGCGCACGAGCCAGGGCAGGCGCGCCTCGGCGGTCGCCACGGGGTTCTGGCGAAGGCGCGGCTCCAGGAAGTGCCGAATCGCCTCAAGATCGGGGATTTCAGGCACGGCCAGGGATCTCAGGCATCGGGGGCGGGCGCGTGCGGGCCCGTCCAGCGCGGGTAGGAGCCGAGGACGCGCAGCCAGAGCGTGACGGCGCGCGTCGCCTCGAGCGCTTCCGTGACGGCGGCGTCGAGGCGGTGGCCCTGGAAGTCGACGAGGAAGACGTAGGTGCCGAGCGCGCGGCGCGTCGGGCGCGACTCGACCTTCGTCAGGTTGAGGCCGCGGTTGGAGAAGATGTTCAGCACCTCGACGAGCGAGCCGGGGCGGTCGTGGTGCGTGGTGAAGGCGATCGAGGTCTTGTCGTCGCCGCTCGGCGGCGCGTCCTCCCGAGCGAGCACGACGAAGCGCGTCTCGTTGCCGGGCTCGTCTGCGAGGTCGTCGACGTAGACGTGTGCGCCGTAGAGGTCGGCGGCGATGTGGCTGCCGATCGCGAGCGTGCCCGGCTCGCTGATCGCGGACTCGATGGCGGCGGCGGTGGAGAGGGCGGCGACGGCGGTCGCGTTCGGCATGAGCCGCGCGATCTGGCCTCGGCACTGGCCCAGCGCCTGCGGGTGCGAGTAGACGGTGCGCACGCCGGCGAGGTCGATGCCCTCCACGCCCGCGAGCGCGTGGCGGATGGGGACGACCACCTCACTGCGGATGACGACGGCGGACTGCTCGCGGAGCAGGAGCTCACGGACCTCGACGACGGGGCCCTCGATCGAGTTCTCGATCGCGCAGACCGCGCCGTCCGCCTCACCCGCCTCGACCATCTCCACGGCGGAGGTGAAGGAGGCGCGCGGCAGCAGCTCCGCAGTCGAGTCGTAGGCGATCGCGGCGGCCTCGGTATAGGTGCCGCGCGGGCCGAGGTAGGCCAGGCGGGTGGTCACGTTCGGCTAGTCCTCGACCGCGCCGCCAACGAGGCGGCGCAGCTGGAGCTCGGCATCCTGCGGGGCGACGGCGATGACCTCGTCGCCGGCGCGGAGCACGGTGTCACCGTTCGGCACCTCCGGCTCGCCGTGCTCGCGGACGATGAGCGAGACGATCGTGTTCGGGGGGAGGCGCAAGGAGCGCAACGAAACGCCCTCGGCCTCGGAGCCGGCGATCACGTGGAGGTCGACGAGCTGCAGGCCGGAGTCGTGCAGCTTCATGAGCGGGACGAGCGTGTGCTCCGGGAGGTCGACCTCGATCTGCGCCATGATCGCCCCGGTGGCGGAGACGGTGGAGTCGATGCCGAGCATGCGGAACAGGCGCTCGTTGCGGGGGTTGTTCACGCGCGCGATCGTGCGGCCGACCTTGAACCAGTGCTTGGCGACCTGGCAGGCGATGAGGTTGGTGCCGTCATCGCCGGTGACGGCGATCAGGATGTCGGCGCGCCGCGTGCCGACGCTCTCGAGGAAGACGACCTCGGTGCCGTCGCCGTGGACGACCATCTCGCCCAGCTCCTCGCGGAGCTCGGCGGCGCGGCCGCGATCGCGGTCGACCATCACCACCTCGTGGTCGGCGAGGCCCTGGAGTTCGAGTGAGAGTCCATAGCCGACGGTGCCGGCACCCACGACGACGATGTACATCGGCTACTGCTCCCGCGTGAGGGCTTCGTACGCCATGTCGGCGCCGATGTTGGTGGGGCTGAAGGTGCGGAGGCCGAGGCTCGCGAAGATCTCGCCGCGGAACGGGTCGTAAACGCGGGCGACGACGGTCTTCACCTCGAAGATGTGCTTCGCCATCTGGGCGGCGAGGAGGTTGCGGTTGTCGCCCTGGGTGAGGGCGAGGAAGGCATCGGCCTCGCGGATGCCCGCGGCGATCAGGACGTGGTCGTCATAGCCGGAGCCGACCATCGTCTCGCCCTTGAAGTCGGAGGGGAGGCGGCGGAAGGAATAGGGGTCGGTGTCGACGACGGTGACGGCGTTGCCCTCGCGCTCCAGGCGCGCGGCGATGGTCGAGCCGACCCGGCCGCAGCCCATGACGACGACGCGCATCCTCGGCTCCCTTGTCCCGGGCGGTTCCCGGCTAGCCCAACTGCTCCGCGACCGGTGGGTAGCGGATGACCCACACCTGCGTGGGAGCGTTCTCCAACACGAACTGCGCCATCTGGCCGATGTCGTAGCGGCCGTAGGAGCGATGGTATGCCAGTCCGATCACCACCGCATCCACGCGCAGCGCCACGGCCTCGTCCACGACGGCGGAGCCGACGTTGCGCGCCTGGAGGATGTTGCCCTCCAGCTTCAGGTCGTACTTCGCGGCGGCAGCCTCGGCGGCGGCGAGGATCTGCTCCCCGCGCTCCAGCTCCGCGCTCATCTCCGCATCCACGGGGAGGCGGCGGGGCACCTCCACGACGTGGAGGGCGAAGATGCTGGCGTGCTGGCGGCGCGCGGTCTCGCAGGCAACGCTGAGCGCGTAGTCCGAGGCGGTCGTGCCGTCGACGACGACGAGGATGGAGCGAACCGCCTCGGGCGGTGCCATACGAACCATCGGGTGTGCCTCCGCGTGCGCCCCCCGGGAGGGCGATTCGCCGGATCGTACGCCGGGCACCACGTGGCGCAAGGGTGCAGGGCGGGCGACACCCAACTGCAACGGGCCCAGGGGCAGGCGACGCTGGGCAAGTGAGCGGTACAATGGCGTCCTGAGATGACAACAGCGGGGGGCTTTGCATGGCGGGCGTGAACGGGACGAATCGAAACGGTCGGTCGCGGGCGGCGGTGCCGGCATCGCGCACGACCTCGAAGGCGACAAGCGGTCGCCGCGCCGCCGCACCCGTGCACGGCCAGACGCAGCGCGAGGGCACCGCGACGTGGACGGTGAAGGCCGGCCTGGCGCAGATGCTCAAGGGCGGCGTGATCATGGACGTGGTCACCCCGGAGCACGCGAAGATCGCGGAGGAGGCCGGCGCCTGCGCCGTGATGGCGCTGGAGCGCGTCCCCTCTGACATCCGCGCCGCGGGCGGCGTGGCGCGGATGAGCCGCGTCGACCTGATCGAGGAGATCTGCCGCACCGTCACCATCCCCGTGATGGCGAAGGCGCGCATCGGTCACTTCGTCGAGGCGCAGATCCTCGAGGCGATCGGCGTCGACTACGTCGATGAGTCCGAGGTGCTGACGATGGCGGACGACGTCCACCACATCGACAAGAACGCCTTCAAGGTGCCGTTCGTCTGCGGCTGCCGCGACCTGGGCGAGGCGCTGCGGCGCATCGCGGAGGGTGCGGCGATGATCCGCACCAAGGGCGAGGCCGGCACGGGCGACATCGTCGAGGCTGTGCGCCACATGCGCTCGCTGTGGACGGGCATCCGCCGCGTCCAGGTCGCGCGCGACGACGAGCTCGCGGCGATGGCCAAGGACATGGCCGTCCCGCTGGAGCTGGTGAAGGAAGTGAAGCGCCTGGGCAAGCTCCCGGTCGTGAACTTCTCCGCCGGTGGCATCGCCACTCCCGCCGACGCGGCGCTGATGATGCAGCTGGGTGCGGAGGGCGTCTTCGTCGGCTCCGGCATCTTCAAGTCGGGCGAGGGCCTGTCGCCCCGCGAGGCGGTCAAGGCGCAGGCGAAGATGGCCAGCGCGATCGTGAAGGCCGTGACGCACTACACCGACCCGGACATGCTCGCCGAGGTATCGCGCGGGCTGGGCGACGCGATGCGCGGCCGCTCGGTCGCGTCGATCCCGGTGGCGGAGCAGCTGGCCGGTCGCGGCAACTAACACAGCAGTCGTAGCCACCCGGAGGGCGCACACGCCAGCAGCACGCACGTCCGCAGCACGCACGCCGGCGAGGTCGGTCGCACCTCGCGCACCTCGCATCGGCGTGCTCGCGCTGCAGGGCGACTTCCACGAGCACATCGTGGCGCTGCAGGCGCTGGGCGTGGAGGCGTTCGAGGTGCGCACGCTCGCGCAGCTCGAGGCGGCCGACGGGCTGATCCTCCCGGGTGGCGAGAGCACGACGATCGCGCGCCTGCTGATCGCGTTCGACCTGCTGGAGCCGCTGCGCGCACGCATCCGCGCCGGGCTGCCGGTCTGGGGGACGTGCGCGGGCGCGATCCTGCTCGCGAAGCGCGTGCCTGCGCTCGACCGCCCGCCGATCGGCGCGATGGACGTGACCGTCGACCGCAACGCCTTCGGACGGCAGATCGACTCCTTCGAGGAGGCGCTGACGGTCACGGGCATCGAGGGCGGCGCGATCCACGCGGTGTTCATCCGCGCGCCTGTCATCCGCAACCCCGGCAAGGGGGTCGAGGTGCTGTGCCGCCTGCAGGACGGGCGCATCGTCGCGTGTCGCGAGGGGCGGCTGCTGGCGACCTCGTTCCATCCGGAGCTGACGACGGACTACCGCATGCACGCGCTGTTCGTGGACATGGTGCGCGAGGCGATGGCCACGCCGCCGCCTCGGACGGCCCGCGCAAGGACGGCGACCGCGTGACCACGCCGCACGCGCCGCGCCCCGGGGACCTGGTGGCCCTGGTGTCGTTCGACGGCGACGTGTACGCGAACCAGGCCGTGACCCGCGACCGCCTCGGCCGTCCCACGACCACGCCGCACCCGCTGGCCGCCGCGATCGAGCGCTGGCTGGGGCGGCGGCCGATGTGGATCGACGTCGCCGGGCGGCAGGTGCGCGGCATCGCGACCGCGCGCGAGCTCGCCTCGAAGGACACGTGGGAGATCGACACGCTCGTTGACGCGTGCCCGGACGGCGGCGAGGTGATCGCGGGCCTGCTGCGGCAGGCGACCGCCGCGGCCTCGGAGGCGGGAGTGACGCGTGTGCTGCTGCGTCTTGCCGCCGACGCGCCCACCGTCGAGGCGGCGCGCGGCGCGGGCTTCGTGCCGGCGCTGACCGAGCGGCTGTGGACGCGCTCGACGCGCGGCGCAGGCGCCTCGAACGCCACGACGGCGGGCGTGCAGGTACGCGAGACCGAGGAGGCCGACGCCTACTTCGAGTTCCAGCTGTACAGCGCGGCGCTGCCCTTCGAAGCACGGCGCGCGCTGGGGATGACGTTCGAGGAGTGGCGCGCCGCCGAGGATCGCCGCTGGGCGAAGGGCGGCCGTGCGCTGCTCGCGTTCGAGGATGGTCGCGCGCGCGCCTCGCTGCGTGGGACGGCAGCGCAGGCGACGCTGATCGCCGAGCCGGGACACGACGCTGCGGCCTCGGCGCTGCTCGCGCGGGCCGAGGAGTGGATCCGGCCCCGGGCGGCGCTCCTGCAGCCGGAAGGGGCGGCCTGCCCCACTGGCGTGCTGCGTGATCATGGATTCGAGCCCGGGCCGACGTATGCGCTGCTGGCGCTGCGCACGCTGCGCCCGATTCGCGAGGAGCGTCGTGAGACGCTGCGTGCCAGGACGGTGGTGCTCCGTGGTGGATGACCACACGCCGATGCCCGAAGAGACGTACGCGGAGCAGGAGCTGCTGCTGACGCGCCTCCCCTCGCGAATCGCGGATGCGGCGCGCGAGGCAGGTCGAGACGGGCTGATCGAGGTCGTGCTCGACCTCGGTCGCATCCCGACGGCGCGCTATTCCGGCGGCCGCGAGATCACGCTGACCGAGAGCGAGGTCAGCGAGCAGGACATCGACCAGGTCGTGTCGCAGGTGTCGGAGTTCGGCGAGGACAACCGCGCCGGCATCCCGCGCACGCTCCACCGCATCTCCGCGATCCGGAACCGCCGCGGGCGCATCGTCGGCCTCACCTGCCGCATCGGCCGCAGCGTGAGCGGGTCGGCGAGCGTGATCCGCGACCTCATCGACAGCGGCAAGAGCGTGCTGCTGCTCGGCCCTCCCGGCGTGGGCAAGACGACGATGCTGCGTGAGGCCGCGCGCCTGCTGGCTGACGACCTGCACAAGCGCGTGGTGATCGTCGACTCCTCCAACGAGATCGGCGGCGACGGCGATATCCCGCACCCCGGCGTAGGCCGCGCGCGGCGCATGCAGGTGCCTCGCCCTGAGCTACAGCACCAGGTGATGATCGAGGCCGTCGAGAACCACACGCCGGAGGTCATCGTCATCGACGAGATCGGGACGGCGCTGGAGGCGCTGGCGGCGCGCACGATCGCGGAGCGCGGCGTGCAGCTCATCGGCACGGCGCACGGCAACGCGCTGCCGAACCTCATGCAGAACCCGACGCTGTCCGACCTCATCGGCGGCATCGAGTCCGTGACGCTCTCCGATGAGGAGGCGCGCCGGCGCGGGACGCAGAAGACGGTCCTGGAACGCCGCGCGCCGCCGACCTTCGGCGCGCTGGTCGAGATCCAGTCGTTCGATCGCGTGGCGGTGCACGAGGACATCGCGAGCACCGTGGACGCGCTGCTGCGCGGCTTCGAGACCGAGGCCGAGGTGCGCACCGTCGACGCCGCGGGCCAGGTCACCGGCGTCGAGCGCGTGCCCGTCGCGCTGGAGGATCACCACGACCACGGCGGCTTCGCACACGACGAGCGCGGCGAACGTGAGCGCGCACCTCGGGCGGAACGCGCGGAGCGGGCGCGGCGCCCGGAGCGTGAGCACTCGGAACCTCGCGAGGCCGGCCCCCGACGGCTGACGCCCGCGCCCGGCGGGCCGCAGCGGCGCATCCTGCCGTTCGGCATCAGCCGCGCGCGCCTCGAAGAAGCGATCGAGGCGACACGGTCCGGTGCGACCGTGGTCGACTCGATCCAGGACGCGGACGCGGTGATGACGCTGCGCCCGTACTACCGTCGCCGCACCGGGCCGCTGCGCGAGGCAGAGACGCGCGGCGTCCCCGTCTACGTGCTGCGCAACAACACCGTCTCGCAGATCGAGCAGTCGCTGCTCCAGATGCGCGGCCCGAACGCGCAGGACGACCCGACCACGGCCGCGCTGCGGGAGACCGAGGACGCGATCGCGGCGGTCGCCTTCGACGGGAAGATGGCGGTGGAGCTGGCGCCGCAGAACGCGTACATCCGCCGCCTGCAGCACGAGCTGGCGAGCCGCCACGGCGTCGAGTCGAGTTCGCGCGGGCGGGAGCCGTTCCGCCACGTCACGGTGATGGCGGCGGGCGGCGTGCGCCCTCGACGCGACACGACGTGGGACGACGCGGACGAGGACTTGCGCGCATGAGCCCCGGCCTGCTTGTGACGTTCGAGGGCGGCGAGGGCGCCGGGAAGTCGACGCAGATCGCGCGGCTGACGCAGCGTGCCCGCCTGCGCGGCCTGGAGGTGCTGACCTGCCGCGAGCCGGGCGGCACGCCGCTGGGTGAGCGGCTGCGCGAGGCGCTGTTCGGCCTCGATGCCGCGCCCACGGCGCTGGCGGAGCTGCTGACGTTCGCCGCGGCGCGCGCGGAGCTGGTGGCGACGCTGATCCGCCCCGCACTGGAACGCGGCCAGCTGGTGCTGTGCGACCGCTTCACCGACTCGACGGTCGCGTACCAGGGGTACGGGCGTGGGCTCGACCTGGGGACGATCGAGGCGGTGAACGCGGCGGCGACGGGCGGGCTCGTGCCGGACCTGACGCTGCTGCTCGACCTCGACCCGGCCGCAGGGCGTGCGCGCGGCGCCGAGGGTGGCACGGACTACCTGGAACGCGAGACGATCGCGTTCCACGAGCGGGTGCGTGACGGCTTCCTCGCGCTGGCCGACCGCGATCCGACGCGCTGGCGGGTCATCGACGCTGCGGGCGACATCGACACCGTGAGCGCGGCGGCATGGGCGCCCATCGAGGCGCTGTTGACGGCCGCTCCGGCCTGACCGGGCTGCGGGCGCGCGCAGCGACTCGCTGATTTCAACCTGACGGAGCGCTTGCGGGCCGAAGGTACGCGTGATGGCCTCCGATGATCACCGCGTGGCCGGGGAGGCGACGCGATGCAGGCAGTGCTGTGCGACATCTGCGAGATGCCGATCCGGGGCGAGGCGACGGAGATTCACTTCATCCGCGGCGAGGCCGTGTACACCGAGGAAGGCCGGCCGCGCGTCGTCCAGCGCGGGAGCGCGAGCATGCGCTACGCCTGCAAGCCCTGCAGCGCCTGGATCGAGGCCGCGATCAGCCACCTGCGATTGAGCGTGGCGCGGACGACCGTCGCGGTCTGACCTCTCGCGGTCGCGAGGCGTACCAGGCACCGAAGCGTGGAAACGAACCGGGGCGGCGCTCACGCGCCGCCCCGGTTCGTTGGGTGCGAGGTGGTCGAGGACTACTCGACGCGCTCGAAGATGCTGGCGATGCCCTGGCCGCCGCCGATGCAGAGCGAGGCGAGGCCGTAGCGGCCACCCGTGCGCTCCAGCTCGTACATGAGCTTCACGGCGAGGATGGCACCGGTCGCGCCGACGGGGTGACCGAGGGCGACCGCGCCGCCGTTCGGGTTCACCTTCTCGACCGGCAGGTTGAGCGCGGTCGCGCAGGCGGCGGTGACGACGGCGAACGCCTCGTTCAGCTCGATGGTGTCGATGTCGTCGACGGTCAGGCCGGCCTTCGCGAGCACGTTCTGGATCGCGGGGATCGGGCCTTCACCCATCGTCTCGGGCGGCACGCCGGCCTCGGCGCGGGCGACGAGGCGCATGCGCGGCTTGATGCCAAGCTCGGCCGCGTAGGAGGCGGTGGTCAGCACCAGTGCGGCAGCGCCGTCGTTGATGCCGGAAGAGTTGCCGGCGGTGACGGCGCCGTCGCTCTTGAAGGCGGGGCGCAGCTTGCCCAGCAGCTCCATGTTGGTGTTGCGCGGGTGCTCGTCGGTGTCGAACGTCACCTTCTCGCGGCCCTTGGCAACCTCCAGCGGGAGGATCTGGTCCTTGAAGTAGCCGGCGTCGATGGCGGCGCGGGCGCGCTCCTGGGAGCGGACGCTGTACTCGTCCTGGACGGTGCGCGAGACCTCGAACTTGGTCGCGAGGTTCTCGGCGGTGATGCCCATCGGCACCTTCTCGAACGGGTCGGTGACGAGGTGCATCGTCCCGTCCTCGAGGGTGGAGTGGCCGAGGCGGTAGCCGAAGCGCGCCTTGCGGAGCAGGTACGGCATCATCGACATGTTCTCGGCGCCGCCGGCGACGATGATCTTCGCGTCGCCGGTCTGCAGCCAGCGGGCGGCGGTGTTGATCGCCTCGAGGCCCGAGCCGCAGATGCGGTTCACGGTGTAGGCGGGGGTGGCGATCGGCATGCCGGCCTTCACCGAGGCGTGACGGGCGATGTACCCGTCCTCGGCGACCTGGCCGACGCAGCCGAGGATGACCTGATCCACCTGCTCCGGCGAGAGGCCCGCACGGGCGACCGCCTCGCGGATCACGGCTGCGCCGAGATCCGAGGCCGACGTCTCCGCAAGGCTCCCGCCGAGCGTCCCGATCGCGGTGCGCACACCGCTGAGGATGACGACGTCTTCCATTGGTATTCCTTCATTCCCCCTCGGCGCGCACACACGCTGCCGTCCCGCAAGTGTATCGCGCACACCGAGGGGCCACCACCGCAAACGGCGTATCGCGGAGCCGCGTGGGCACATCGCAGGCACCTCGCGGACACGTCAGGGCGGTGCGTGCCTTCATTGCCCGCCCGCAGGGGCACCCATACACTGGCGCGCATGAGCGCTCGATCCGTCCTTGTCCGCGTTCCTGCGACCACCGCGAACCTCGGTCCCGGCTTCGACAGCCTGGGGATCGCGTTCGACTGGACGGCGGACGTGCGACTCACGACCTCGGACACCCCGACGCCGCGGCCCGAGGGGCCGATCGAGCGCATGGTCGCCTCGGCTGCCCTCGCGCTGTACACGCGCGCCGGGGTGCAGCCGCCCGCAGGGCTGACCGTCGAGTACCACGGCGACATCCCGGTCGGTCGCGGCCTGGGCGTCTCCGCGGCGGCGCGGGTCGCCGGTCTGCTGGCGGCGAACGAGCTGATTCCCGGCGCCGAGAACCGCACGCCGGAGATGCTGCTGGGCATCGCGACGCACCTCGAACACCACGCGGACAACGCCGCCCCGGCGCTGCTCGGCGGGTTGCAGGTGGTGGTCGCGGACGACGAGGACGTGAGCCAGGTCACGCTGACGCCGCCCGCCGACCTACGCGTGGCGCTGCTGATCCCGGAGTTCTCGATGCCGACCGAGGAGTCGCGCGAGCGGCTGCCGGAGTCGCTGACGCGCAACCAGGCCGTCCACAACATCGGTCGCGCCGCGCTCCTCGTGGCCGCGCTGACGCAGGGGCGCTACGACCTGCTGACCGTGGCGACGGAGGATGTGCTGCACCAGCCGGCGCGCGCGACGATCTTCACGGCGATGTACCCGATCTTCCAGGCGGCGCGCGACGCAGGCGCCTTGGGTGTGTTCCTGTCCGGCGGCGGTCCGACGATCGCCGCCTTCGCGCAGGAGAACGCCGAGGACGTGGCGGGCGCGATGCGCGAGGCGGCGGCGGCGCACGGCTTCGAGGCGGCAAGCCGCGTCGTCGGCATGGCCGCGCAGGGCGCGCGCGTCATCGAGCGCAGCTAGGCGCCGCACAGGCTAGGAGCAGCAGCGTGGCCCTCGTCGTCCAGAAGTACGGCGGTTCCTCGGTCGGGGACGCCGACAAGATCAAGCGCGTGGCAGACCGCATCGCACGACGGGTGCGCGGCGGCGACCAGGTCGTCGCCGTCGTCTCCGCGATGGGTGACACCACCGACGACCTCATCGAACTCGCGGGCAAGATCTCGGCGCGCCCCTCGACGCGCGAGATGGATGTGCTGATGCACACCGGCGAGATCGTCTCCGCCTCGCTGATGGCGATGGCGCTGGGCGAGCTTGGGATGGACGCGATCAGCCTCACCGGCCAGCAGGCGGGCATCCGCACCGACTCGGTCTACCGCCGCGCGCGCATCGCGGGCATCGACACCGCGCGCATGGAGCGCGAGCTGGAGGCGGGGCGCATCGTCATCGTCGCCGGCTTCCAGGGTGTGACCGAGGAGCTGGACATCACGACCTTCGGTCGCGGCGGATCGGACACGACGGCGGTGGCCCTCGCGGCCGCGCTCGGCTCCAGCCGCTGCGAGATCTACACGGACGTGGCCGGGGTGTACTCGGCGGACCCGCGCATCGTGCCCTCGGCGCGGCCGCTGCGGGACATCGGGTACGGCGAGATGCTGGAGATGGCGACCACGGGCGCCGTGGTCATGCACCCGCGCGCGGTCGAGGTCGGCGCCATCTACGGCGTCGAGATCCTGGTCGCGAGCACCTTCGACGAATCGGCGCCCGGCACGATCATCCACGGGGAGACGACGATGGAACAGGCGAACAAGGTCCGCGGCATCGCTCACCAGCGGCAGGTGGCGAAGATCACCGTCCGCGCGGTGCCCGACCGGCCCGGCATCGCGGCGCACCTCTTTGAGCCACTGGCGCAGGCGAACATCTCGGTCGACACGATCGTGCAGAACGCGAGCGTGGAGGGGCTGACCGACCTCACCTTCACGGTGGCGAAGGACGACATGACCTCGGCGGTCGAGGTGGTGCGGGCGACCCTCCCGGCGCTCGGCGCGACCGAGCTCGTGACGGACGCCGAGGTGGGGACGGTCTCGGTGGTCGGGACGGGGATGGCCTCGGCGCCCGGCTACGCGGCGCAGATGTTCCGGACGCTGTTCGACAAGGGCGTCAACATCCAGCTCATCTCGACCTCGGACATCCGCATCACCTGCGTCGTGGCAAGCGCGCAGGTCGACGACGCCGTCCGCGCGCTGCACGAGGCGTTCGCGCTCGACCAGGAGTAGTCTCGGCGGCGCTTCGCGCCGGGCTCTTCGGCTGGCGCCTCATCGCACGCTCGTAGGTGGCCTCGGCGGTAGGAGTGCGCGCGTTCGCGCGCAGCAGAGCGGGCTACGCCCCTCTGCACTCCCCCTCCGGAAGGGGAGCGCCCGGGAACCCAGCAGTGGACAGGCTGCGGGAAGATTGAGGCCCCAGAGTGGTGACATCCGGGGGGTCGAGGCGTATCGTCAGCCGTACGCCCGTTCGCATATTCGCCTAGGCACCTGATCAGATGTTCACGCACCTCCACACGCACTCGGAGTACTCCCTGCTCGACGGCCTCAGCCGCGTGCCGGACCTCGTGGCGCGTGCGACGGAGCTGGGGCAGCAGAGCCTGGCGATCACCGACCACGGCAACCTGTACGGCGCGATCGAGTTCTACGAGGACGCGCGCAAGCACGACCTGAACCCCATCCTCGGCATCGAGGCGTACATGGCGCAGGGCAGCCGCTTCAGCCGCGGCGCCGGCGACCGCTCGCAGTTCCACCTCACGCTGCTCGCGCAGAACGAGGCGGGGTACCGCAACCTCCTGAAGCTCTCGTCCGCCGCGCACCTCGAAGGCTTCTACTACAAGCCGCGCATGGACCGGGAGCTGCTGGCCGCGCACAGCGAGGGCCTGATCGCGCTCTCGGCGTGCCCCAGCGGCGAGCTGATGAGCGCGCTGGGCGACGGCCGCGATACGGACGCCGAGGCGATCGCAGGCTGGTACAAGGACATGTTCCCCGGCCGCTACTACATCGAGCTGCAGGAGCACGGACAGCAGCAGTTCAGCCGCCTCAACCGGCCGCTGGTCGACCTCGCGCGGCGCATGGACCTGCCGATGGTCGTGACGAACGACTCGCACTACACGCTGCCGAACCAGCACAAGTACCACGACGTGCTGCTGTGCATCGGCACGAACTCGACGGTCACCGATCCGAACCGGATGAAGATGGACTCGCCGTCCTTCTACCTGAAGAGCGAGCAGGAGATGCGCGCGCTCTTCCCGGAGCTGCCGGAGGCCTTCGACAACACCGCGAAGATCGGCGAGTCGGTCGAGATCAAGATCGACTTCGGCCGCGCGATCCTGCCGGACGCCGGCATCCCGGACGGCGTCGCGCCGATCGATCACCTTCGCGCGCTGTGCGAGGAGGGCCTGTACCGCCGCTACGGCACGCCCACCGACGAGCAGATCGAGCGCCTGCGCTATGAGCTCTCGGTCGTGGGCGAGACGGGCTTCGTCGAGTACATGCTGATCGTCCGCGACATCGCGAAGTTCGCGCGGTCGCAGAAGATCCCGATGGGCGTGCGCGGCTCCGCCGCCGCCTCGATCATCCTGTACTGCCTGGACGTGACCGACATCGAGCCGATGCAGTACCGGCTGGTCTTCGAGCGCTTCCTGAACCTCGAACGCCGCGAGATGCCCGACGTCGACTTCGACTTCGCGGACGAGCGCCGCGAGGAGGTCATCCGCTACGCCGCCGAGCGCTACGGCCGCGACCGCGTCGCGCAGATCGTGACGTTCGGGACGCTGGGCGCGAAGGCCGCGATCCGCGACTCCGGTCGCGCGCTGGGCATGGCCTACGGCGACGTCGACCGCGTCGCTCGACTCATCCCGAACGCGCTCCACATCACCCTCGACAAGGCCGTCGAGGAGGTGGAGGAGCTGCGCCAGATGGTCGCGGACGAGCCGCAGGTCGCGGAGCTCGTCGACACCGCGCGCGGCCTTGAGGGTGTCGCGCGGCACGCGAGCACGCACGCGGCGGGCATCGTCATCTCGCGCGAGCCGCTGACCGATGTGGTGCCGCTGCAGCGCGCGACCTCGCAGAAGGACGACGACGACTCGTTCCAGCTGCCGACGACGCAGTACGCGATGGCCGAGGTCGCCAAGATCGGCCTCGTGAAGATGGACTTCCTGGGGCTCGTGAACCTCACGATCCTCGGTCGTGCCGTGGAGCTGATCCGCACCGAGCGTGGCGAGGAGATCGACCTCACGCGGCTGCCGGACGGCGACCCGGACACGGCGGCGCTCCTCGCCTCGGCGCAGACGTTCGGCGTGTTCCAGATGGAGTCCGCGGGCATGCGCCGCCACGTGGCGGAGCTGCAGCCGCGCGACATCCGCGAGCTCTCCGCCATGGTCGCGCTGTACCGCCCGGGGCCGATGGAGCACATCCCGCGCTACATCGACGTGAAGCACGGTCGCGCCGCGGCGCACTACCCGCACCCCGACCTCGCCGACCTGCTGGACGAGACGTACGGCGTCATCACCTATCAGGATCAGGTGCTCCAGATCGCGCGGAAGTTCGGCGGCTACACGCTCGGCCAGGCCGACATCATGCGGAAGGCGATGGGCAAGAAGATCGCCGCCGTCATGCTGGCGGAGCGCGAGCGCTTCGTGACCGGCGCGATCAACCTCGGCTACGAGCAACGGCTCGCGGAGCAGGTCTTCGACCTCATCGAGCCGTTCGCGGGCTACGCCTTCAACAAGGCGCACGCGTTCTCCTACGGCACGATCGCGTACCAGACCGCCTACCTGAAGGCGCACTACCCGGTCGAGTACATGACCGCAGTGATGATGGCTGCCGGCAGCGCCGGTGACCTGGCGCGCGTCGCCGAGGCGATCGGCGAGTGCACGCGCCTGGGCATCCGCGTGTTCCCACCGGACGTGAACCGCAGCGCGTTCAACTTCAGCGT
The DNA here is from genome assembly GCA_041674885.1 of Dehalococcoidia bacterium. Taxonomy (GTDB): domain Bacteria; phylum Chloroflexota; class Dehalococcoidia; order UBA2979; family UBA2979; genus RH-chloro-G1. Next base: position 21,764 of record JBAYUZ010000006.1, on the reverse strand, counting down.
CGAGCACCAGGACGACGGCAGCCGCGCGATCCGCTTCGGCCTCGCGCAGATCAAGCATGTCGGCTCCGGCGCCGTCGAGGCGCTGCTCGCCGAGCGCGACGCGAAGGGGCCGTTCGCACACCTCGAGGACTTCGCGCGACGGCTGAACACGCGCGAGCTGAACCGCCGCGTGCTGGAGTCGCTCGCGAAGGCGGGCGCGCTCGACAGTCTCGGCGACCGGTCGAGCATCGTCTTCGGCATCGACCGCATCCTCTCGCTGGCGCAGCAGGAGCAGCGGCTCCGCGAGACCGGGCAGACCTCGATGTTCGACCTGTTCGGGACGCAGGTGGACACGCCGCTGCCCGCGCTGGAGCTGCCGAACATCGAGACGCCGCGCGCCGAGCTGCTGGGCTGGGAGCGCGAGCTGCTGGGGACGTACCTCTCCGACCACCCGTTCCAGCACGCCGCCGGCAACCTGTCGCGCTACGTCACGGCGCAGCTCTCCGAGCTCACCGCCGATGTTGCGGGGCAGGAGGTCGTCGTCGCGGGCATGGTGCAGACCGTCCGCACGCTGGCGACGCGGCAGGGCAAGCCCTTCGCCGCGATCGGCATCGAGGACTTGAGTGGCACCGCCGAGATCACGCTGTGGCCGGAGCAGTTCGCGAAGTACCGCGACCTGGTCGTGGACGGCAACGTGATCCTCGTGCGCGTCGGTGTGCGCGAGCGCGGCGACCGCCTGACCGTCGCCGTCGAGAAGCTGTGCGGCTACGACATGGACGCGGGCCAGGTGGTGAACGCCGACCCCTCGATGTTCATCGGCGCGGCACGACCGGCTTCGGCGGTTGCTGCCGAGGCGTCTCCGCCGCAGCCGACGCCGCCCGGCGGAGGACGCCGCGACGATACGACGACCGACCGCAGCGAGACGCGCCCCACGCTCCGCGCCGTCGAGCGCGATCCGATCGAGACGGCGCCGACCGCGCCACCCATCGCCTCGACCGATCGCGACACCGGGCCGCAGCGCCTCCGCATCAGCATCGAGGAGACCACGGACGAGAGTGCCGACCGCCGACGGCTGCAGCGCATCCTCGCCATCCTCGGACGGAACCCGGGGGCGCTACCGGTGGAGCTGGCGCTGCGACTGCGCAGCGGCGAGACGCAGGTGCTGCGCCTGGAGGCCGGGGTCGCAGACGCCGAGGCGGTCGTGCCGGAGATCCAGCCGGTTCTGGGCGTGCTCGGCCAGGTGCAGCGGATCGGGAGCGCGGTACCGGAACTGGCCGCCGCCGCCGTCTAGCGCTCGACTGCTCGCGCGCGTTTCCCCGGGCGTGACCCACGTCGGCTAGACTATTGCTCCGCCTTCGGGCGCGATCACCGCTCGCTCCCACACGGCGAGGTACCCATGGCCCAGCAGGTCGAACGCGACACCCGCGACGCCAGTCGCGAGCATCAGGTCATCGCCGACGTGAAGGCGCAGATCGCGCGCGTGATCGTCGGGCAGGACGCGCTGATCGACCGGCTGCTGATCGCGCTGGTCACCGCGAACCACGCACTGATCGAGGGCGTACCGGGCCTCGCGAAGACGCTCACGGTCTCGACGCTCGCGCACACGCTGCGCGCCACGTTCGCGCGCATCCAGTTCACGCCCGACCTGCTGCCTGCCGACATCACGGGCACGCTGGTCTACAACCCTCGATCCGGCGAGTTCGACACGCGCCTCGGTCCGCTGTTCGCGAACATCGTGCTCGCCGACGAGATCAACCGCGCGCCCGCGAAGGTGCAGTCGGCGCTGCTGGAGGCGATGCAGGAGCGGCAGGTGACGGTGGGCGGGGAGACGCACCCGCTGCCCTCGCCGTTCCTGGTGCTGGCGACGCAGAATCCGATCGACCAGGAGGGTACCTACCCGCTGCCGGAGGCGCAGCTCGACCGCTTCATGCTGAAGGTGCTGGTCGGCTACCCCGGTCGCGATGAGGAGCGCGCGATCCTCGAGCGCGCGCTCGGCGGCACGGTGCCGGAGATCGACGCCGTGACCGACGCCGAGGGCATCGCCGCCGTCGGGCGCGCCGTCGCCGCCGTCGAGCTCAACGAGCGCCTCCGCGAGTACGTGATCCGCCTGGTCGAGGCGTCGCGCGAGCCTTCGCTGTATCGCATGGCAGACCTCGGCCCGCTGCTGGAGTACGGCGCCTCACCGCGCGCGGGCATCTTCCTCGCGCGCGGCGCGCAGGCGTACGCGTTCATCCACGGTCGCGACTACGTGGTGCCGGAGGACGTGAAGGCGATCGCGCCGGACGTGCTCCGTCACCGCCTCGTCACCACGTACGAGGCGGAGGCGCAGGCGGTGACCGCCGAGGACATCGTGACGCGCCTGCTCGAAGGCGTCGGGATCCCCTAGCCGTGGCGACCCACGGCCCCGCGCTCGACGCCGGCGAGCCGACTGAGGCGGAGCTGCTGGCGCAGGTGCGCCGCCTCGAGATCCACGCGCGACGGCTCGCCAGCACCACGCTGGCAGGCGACTATCGCAGCGTCTTCCGCGGCTCCGGCATCGAGTTCGCGGAGGCGCGCGAGTACACGCCGGGCGACGACGTGCGCCTGATCGACTGGAACGTCACGGCACGCCTCGGCGTCCCGTGGGTGAAGCAGTTCACCGAGGAGCGCGAGGCGCCGGTGGTCTGCGCCGTCGACGTCTCCGCTTCGCAGTGGGTGACGCGATCACCGCACGGCCGCATCGCTGCTGCTGCGGAGCTGACCGCGCTGCTCTCCTTCGCGGCGACGTACGCGCACGACCGCACGGGGCTGCTGACGTTCACGAACCGCATCGAGCGCTTCGTGCCGCCCGCGCGCGGGCCGAAGCACGCACTGCGCGTGGTGCGCGAGGTGCTGCGCGGTGCGCATGAGGGCGAAGGCACATCGCTTGGCGCGGCCTGCGACTACCTCGCACGCGTGCTGCGACGCCGCTCCATCGTCTTCCTCATCTCGGACTTCCTCGATCGTGACTACGAGCAGTCGCTGCGCACGCTCGCGCGCCGGCACCAGGTGATCGCGCTGCCGCTGGTGGATCCGCGCGACGGGGCGCTGCCCGATCTCGGCATCGTGGAGTTCGAGGACGCCGAGTCGTGCGCACGCGTGCTGGTCGACACCGGCGACGCCGCACTCCGCGCGCGCTACGCCGCCGCCGCCGAGGAGCGCGCGCGCATCCGCTCGCGCGTGCTAACCGCGGCGGGGGTCGACGAGGTGCCGATCGTCCTCGATGGCGATCTCGTGGCGCCGCTGGCCACGTACTTCCGGCTGCGGGCGTCACGGCGATGATCGCGCGCGCCGCCTCGATCGCCGCGGTGCTGCTGGTGCTGCTCGCGCCCGCGCTCGGCCGTCGCGTCGAGGCGCAGCGTGCGCCGATCGATGCCACGGCGAGCGTGGATGTGCAGAGCGCACTGCTGGGCGAACGGTTCCGGCTGGCGGTCACGGTGACGCACCCCTCGGATCTGCTGGTGAGCGTCGAGCCGCCCGCGCGCTCCGCGACGCTGCAGCTGATCGAGGTGGTGCCGGCGGTGCGCACGCCCGGCACGCCGACGATGACCACGCGCTTCGAGTACGTGCTCGCGGCGTTCGCGCTGGGTGACGTGACGCTCCCGGCGCAGCGCGTGTCGTGGCTGAACGCACAGGGCGAGACCGGATCGCTGCAGGTCGCGGCGCCGCCGCTGCCGGTGCGCGCGCGATCCGCCGATGACGACACGACGCTGCGACCGCTCAAGCCGCAGGCCGAGGTCGGCGGCGCGCCGTTGTGGTGGCAGCGCTACGGCCCGTACGCGCTCGGCGTTGCCGCCGCATCCGCGCTGCTCGCACACGGCGCGTACCGCTGGAGCACACGCCCGCGTCACGTCGTCGTCGCCATGCCCGAGATCGCGCCGGTCGACGAGGCGGCGCGCGCACGCCTCGACGTGCTCGCGGCAGGGAACCCGCTCGCGCGCGGGGACTACGACGGCTACTACGGCACGATCGCGGAGGTGGTGCGCGACCACCTGGAGACGCACTTCGGGTTCAACGCGCGCGCGCTCACCACGGCGGAGCTGCAGCAGCGCATGGTCGCGCTGGGCGTGGAGCGCTGGCAGGCGAGGCTCGTGAGCGGGCTGCTCGATCGCTGCGACGGAGCGGTCTACGCGCGTCGGCGGCCCGACCCGTCCTCCGCGGATCACGACCTCACCATGGCCTACGAGATCGTGGAGCTGTCACGCGAGCACGAGACGGCGGTGGCGGGATGACGTTCGCGCTGCCGCTGCTGCTGGTGCTGATCCCGCTGGTGGCGGGCGCGCTCGTATGGCGGCTCCGGGTGCGCCCGGTCGCGCGCCCCGCGCTCCGCGCCGCCGACCTCGGCATCCTCGCGGCGGCAGCACAGCGCCCGAGCTGGCGAGTGCGTGCGCGGCACCTGCCGCTGGCGCTGCGCGTGCTCGCGCTGCTGCTGCTGGTCGTCGCCGCCGCGCGCCCGCAACGAGGCCTCGCGCTCACGTTCGTGCCGGAGCAGGGCATCGACCTCGTGGTGGCGCTCGACGTGTCGGGTTCGATGTCACAGTCGCTCGGGCGCGGGCAGCCGACGCGCCTCGAGGCCGCGAAGACTGTGGTGCGTGACTTCGTCGCGACGCTGGATGGTGACCGCGTGGGCCTGGTGATCTTCCAGGCGCGATCACTTGTGCTCGCACCGCTCACCGTCGACCGCATCGCAGTGCGCCGCGCGGTGGAGGGCACCGAGTCCGGCCTGCTGCCGGACGGCACGGCGATCGGCCTCGCTGCCGCCGAGGGGCTGAACCTGCTGCGCACCTCGCCCGCGCGCAGCCGCGTACTGGTGCTGCTGACGGACGGTGAGAACAACGCGGGCGAGATCCAGCCGCTGCAATCGGCGGCGCTGGCGAAGACGCTGGGCGTACGGCTGTACACGATCGCGTTCACCGGGCGCGGCGAGAGCATCGACCGCACCGTGCTGCGACGCATGGCCGAGGACACGGGCGGCGCCTCGTACGACGCGACCAGCCAGGAGGAGTTGAAGCGCGCATACGACCAGATCGGCGCGCTGGAACGCAGCCGCCTGGGCGAGCGCAAGTTCACGCGCTACCAGGAGCTCGCGCCGTGGCTCGCCGGTAGCGCCGTCGCGCTGCTGGTGATCGAGGCCGGCCTGCGCGCGACCGTGCTGCGGAGGCACCCGTGAGCGCGCTCGGCCTCGACGCGGTGGGCTTCGGTGCGCCGTGGGCGCTGTTGGGACTGCTCGCGGTGCTGCCGCTGCTCGGCGCGTGGTGGGTGCAGATGCGCGCGGCGCGCCGTGCGGATGCCGCGTACGGCGGCGACGAGACGCTGCGCCTCGGTCGCAGCCGAGGGCGCGCGCGCGCCGGACAGGCGCTGGTACTGCTGGCGCTGCTGCTCGCAGTGGTGGGTGCGGCGCGGCCCCAGTGGGGCGCGACGCCGTCGCCGGTGGAGCGGCAGGGCATCGACGTCGTGATCGCGCTCGACATCTCGCGGTCGATGCAGGCGACGGACGTCCAGCCGTCACGCGCAGGGTTGGCCGCGCGCGGACTGAGCGAGATGCTGCGCCACCTCGGCGGCGACCGCGTGGGTCTCGTCTCGTTCGCGGGCACGGCGTTCGCGCGCTCCCCGCTCACGCTCGACACGGACGCGGTGGCGGATCTTGTGAACCGCGCGCAGCGCGAGGGCGCGCTCGTCGGCCCCGGCACCGACGTCGGCGCGGCGATCACGACGGCGCTGCGCCTGCTCGATGTGCCCGATCCGGCGGCGACTCGCGCGATCGTGCTGATCTCCGACGGCGAGGACCTGGGCGCGACGCTCGACGAGGCGATCGCGGCCGCGCAGCGCGCGCGAGTGCGTGTCTACACCGTGGCCGCGGGCACCGAGGCCGGGGCGCTCGTCCCTGCGGGCGAGGGCGCGCGCGGACCGGCGACGGAGGTGGTGAGCCGCGCCGATCGCGTGAGCCTTGCGCGGATCGCGAGCGCGACGGGCGGCAGCACGCGCGACGCGGCGAACCTCGCAGGGCTCGCGGTCGACCTCGCGCGGCTGCAACAGTCGGCGTTGGACGAAGGGCAGCACGTCGTCCCGATCGAGCGCGCGCATTGGCCGCTGCTCGGCGCCGTCATGCTGCTGCTCGCGGCGACACTCATCCCAGACGGCACGCGCGGCGCACCGCGCGAGGCGGCGCGGCGCGCGGCACGCACCGCACGCGCGGCCAGCGTTGCGGGCGCAGCGATGATCGCGGCGTTCATCCTCGGCTGCGGCGGGACACCGACGTGGCGCAAGGTCGACGAGGGCAACGCGGAGTTCGCACGCGGGCGTTTTGCGCAGGCGCTGGGTGCGTACGCGCAGGCGAAGCAGACCGGCGGCGGCGACCCCGCGATCGACTACAACATCGGCAACACGCTGCATCGCCTCGACCGGCTCGACGACGCGATCGCCGCATCGAAGGCGGCGGCGACCGCGACGAAGGACGGCGTGCTGTTCGCGCGTGCGACCTACGCAGCGGCGTCCTCGGCGTTCCGCCGCGGCAACCTGCCGGAGGCGCGCGACGGCTTCGTCGCGGTGCTCCAGCGCGACCCTACCGACGAGGACGCGCGGCACAACCTCGAAGTCGTGCTGCGTGCGATCGCGCGCAACGCGCAGTCGCAGCAACAACAGCCACAGCAGGGACAGCCCGGCCAGCAGCCGGGCCAACCGGGCGGCGCACAGCCCTCGGGCACGCCGGGCGCGGGCGGGCAGGGCGGCGGGCAGCCGCAACCGAACGCGACGCCGAGCGGCCCCGCGCAGGGCGGCGCTCAGCAGCCGGGGTCGAGCGGGCAACCCGGCACGGGCCGACCCGCGCCTGGCACCGCCGAGGCCGAACGTGCGGCGGACGAGGCGCTGCGGCGCGCCGTCGCTGGGCTTCCGGAGCACGTCAGCCCGGAGCAGGCGCTGGGCATCCTGGATGCCGCGCGCGCAGCGAGCGAGGCGGGCACGTTGCGCCGCCCGAACGCGACGCCCAACCCGAACGACCGCTAGTCGCTAGCCTCGGATGCTGAAGAAGCGGGAGATCGCGCGTCGCACGAGACGCTCGCGCGCGGTGGTGTAGATGATCTCCATCTCGCGTGCCGTCTCCGGCGTCTCGGCGGCGGAGGAGCCTCGACCGTAGCGCTCCGCGACGTAGGCGCTCGCGAGCGGACGGAGGTCGATCGGCGGGCGGCGAATCGCGGCGCCGAGCTGTGTCGCTTCCTCCATCGGCGTGCGGTCGGTGCGCAGCCGCACGCCGGCCCACGCCGCGAGCGTCTGGAGCTTCGCCCAGCGGCGCGTGGCGGGGTCGAAGCGGCGGAACGGCGTGTCCCACGCGACCCAGCCGACGCCGCCGACGACGGCCGCAGCGGCCGCAAGCATCACGAGGCCGGTCATCGTCTGTCGTACGAAGCGGTTGAACGCGCTCTCCGGCGCAACGACGACGCCGGGCGCAGCATCCTCCGCCGGCACGTCGAGGTCGAGGTTCGGGTCATCGACGCCAGTGCCGTCGCCGGGCACCTCGCTGCCGGGCGTCGCGGTCGGCGCGGGCTCGCCGAAACGCGCGACGGTCGCGCGCGTGGGCGTGGGGTTGAAGTCGACCCAGCCATAGTTCGGGAAGTAGACCTGCGGCCAGACCCATGCCTGCTGATCGGAGACGACGAAGTCCTGCGTCACCGGGTCACGATCCTCGTCGGCGAGCGCGAAGCCGACGGCGACGCGCGACGGCACGCCGACCGCGCGGAGCATGACGGCCATCGAGGATGCGAAGTAGTCGGAGTAGCCCTGGCGGCGGTCGAACAGGAAGTACTGCACGCTGTCCTGCTGCGGCGGCCGTTGCCCGATGTCGAGCGCGTAGATGTAGCTGCGGCGCAGGTAGTCCTCCATGCGCACAGCGAGGCGGTAGGGGTTCTTCTCGTCGCCCGCAACCTGGCGGGCAAGCAGACGCACCTCGCTCGGGAGCGTCGCGGGGAGCTGCAGGTAGCGATCGCGCACCCACGCGGGGTAGTCCGCGTTCGCAGCCATGAGCCGGTCGACGCTCGCGACGGAGACGCTGCCGACGCTGTCGTACTCGGCGCCCGGGCCGAGGTCGGTGACGGGCGCCAGCGCGACCACATCCTCGGGCGCGCCGCCTGCGAGGATACGCGCGGGCTCATCTGCGGCGATCGGCTCGCCGATGCTGAAGACGCGCCGCCGTGCGAACGACTCTTGCACGTGGACGCTCGCCTGCACCGGCTGGCGCTGCTGGGTGCGCAGCTGCGGGGTACCGGCGTTGGCGGCGTCGATCGTCGGGCTCTGGAAGGCGCGCTCTGTGGTGGCGCCGACGCGCCAGCCGTTGGAGGTGTACTGGTCGTACACCGCGCCACGCAGGTAGGCCTCCTCTGCCGCGTTCACGGTCATGAGCGGCCGCGAGCCGAGCACGACCGACCCCTGCAGCGGCAGCACGCTCTCGAACGCGTGGATGCCAACGGAGCGCTTCGATGAGACGCCGATGAACAGGTCGCCGACGCGCTCGACACGCCTCGTGATCGGCGAGAGCACCTGCTGCCAGATCGCGGCGACGGGGCCCCAGTGGTTTGCCGTCGGGATCAGCCACGCTGCGATGATCAGCGCCACACCCACCCAGGTCGCAAGGTTCAGCACCTCCAGCGAGAGCAGGAGCGGCAGCTCACCGGACTCGGCATCGAGCTCCTCGACGGCGCGCAGCATGTGCAGGCGCGCGAAGAGCAGGATCGAGGCGAACAGGAACACGACCAGCTCGGCGGCGGGCTGGCCCGGCAGGTAGGAGATGTTCGTGAGCAGCGCGATCGCGCCCGGCATGAGCGCGAGCCACGGGTTGCGCCACCTCGCGACCGCCCACGCGGCAAGGTAGGCGAGCGCCCACGTCGCAACGACGACCATGAGCACGAACGGGATCGGATCGGTGGAGAAGGCGCCCTCGCGGAGTGCGCGCACCCAGTCGGCATTGCGCTCCCAGAGCACGCGCGCGCGCGCCTCGATGGTGTCCGGCGTGCCGGTCGCCAGGCGCAGCGCCCCGGCGACCTCGTATGTCGCGTACGCGATGCCGAGCGGGATGCCGACGAGGTGCAGCAGCCAGGCGTTGATGCGCATGCGCGCCAGCACCCAGCCGCCGATCAGGCTCAGCCCGGCGACGGTGCCGAGGTTCGGCATCTCCGTCACCCAGTCGGCGCGCTGGATCGAGGTGATCGCGGCGATCAGCGCTACGAAGGTGAGGCCGAAGGTGATCGCCTCCTCGCCCAGCGTGCCGAGCATGCTGCGGTGGCGACGCGGTGGGCGCGCGGGGAGCGGCGTGACGCCGGTGACCTGATCCCACGTCGTGCTCACGTCAGCGCCCTCGCTCGACGAGGAGCGCCGCGTCCGCGCCGATCGAGAGTGCGCGACCAAGGTCGTCCGACTGCTTCACGGTGTAGGTGTAGACGCCGCCCGCGGCGAGCGTGCCGTAGACATCGAGCGCGCTCTCCGTGCCGCCGTACGTCTCGGCCTCCAGCAGCACGGCGGCGACCTTCACGCCGCGCGACTGGAGCGCCATGAGCGAGAGCGCCCACGCGTCATCGGTCGATGGCGTGACGACGACGAGCGTCGTGTGCCGCCCGAAGCGCCTCGACTCCTCCAGCAAGAGGCGGGAGAGCGGCACCTCGCCGGTCGCGCGCGCGAGGGCGAGCGATTCGAGGATGCGCGTGTAGTGGTTCGCGCCGCGCTCCGGCTCGTCGATGCGGAGGTCGTCGCCGAATGAGATGAGGCCCACAGTGCGGTTGGCCGCGATGAAGGTGCGCGCGACCGAGGCGCAGATCTGCACCGCCGCCTCCTCGGTGCCGTCATCACCCTCGCCGGCGTGCACGTCGCGCTGGAGGTCGAGCAGCAGCCAGATGTCGGACGCCGGATCCAACTCGAACAGCTTCACCATCAGGTTGCCGGTGCGCGCGGTCGCGGGCCAGTGGATGCGGTTGAAGGAGTCACCCGCCTCGTACAGGCGCAGGCCGGCGACGTTCGGGGTGACGTTGTGCGTGCGGCGGCGGAAGCGGCCGTCGCCGGGCAGGTTCGCGGGCGGGATGTAGAAGTTCGGCAGCTCCGGCGCATTCGGGTAGACCAGCACGGGCGTCGGGTGGCCAAAGGTGCGCGAGAAGCGGAAGAAGCCGAACGGGTCGGTGGCGGTGACGGTGACCGGGCCCAGCTCGTACAGGCCACGGCGGAGCGCCGGAGTGACGTAGTGCCACACCTCGACGCCGCGACCGCGCAGCGTCATCACGCGCCGCGTACCGTGCCCTGCGATCGAGGCGTGATCCTCGACCTCCAGCCAGACCTTTGGCAGCCGCGAGGTGTTACGCAGCACGATGCGTCCGTCGAGCGACTGGCCCTGCGAGACGCGCTGGGTGCGTCGCACGACCTCGACCTCCAGGTCGTCGATCATCGAGCGCGTCCAGTAGTAGACGATCGGCACGACGAGCAGCAGCAGGTAGGCGAGTCGGAAGACGAGCCAGAAGCCGGTCGCGAAGCCGAGCACGAAGCAGACGAACGCGACGACCAGCGCCAGCGTGACGTTGGGGAAGCGACGTGCACCGCGCAGGGCCGCAGCCAGCGTGCGCATGAGGGTCAGGCGCCGCCGCGAGCGCGCGCACCGGGAACCGGCACGCGGCTGATGGACTCCTCGATCACCTGCGCGCTGTCGATGTTCCGGACACGTGCACCGGGGCTCACGATCACGCGGTGCCCCAGCGTGGGCTCGGCGAGCAGTTTCACGTCGTCCGGCTGCACGAAGTCGCGGCCGTCGAGCATCGCGTACGCCTGTGCGGCGTGCATGAGCGAGAGCGAGCCGCGCGGCGATGCGCCCAGGTAGACGCTCTCGTGCTCGCGGGTCGCATTCACGAGTGTGACCACGTACTGCTTGATGAGCGGGTCGACGTATATCTCGCGCACCGCCTCCTGCAGCTCCAGCACCTCGCCCGCCGAGGTAACGACCTCGAGCGAGTCGATCGGATGCTGCGACTGCTGCGCGTCGAGGATCAGCACCTCGTCGGTTGGCGACGGGTAGCCGAGGCGGATGCGCATCAGGAAGCGATCCAACTGCGCCTCCGGCAGCGGGAACGTGCCCTCGTACTCGATGGGGTTCTGGGTCGCCATCACCATGAAGGGGTCGGGGACACGATGCGTCACGCCGTCCACGGTGACCTGCCGCTCCTCCATCGCCTCCAACAGCGCGGACTGGGTCTTGGGCGTGGCGCGGTTGATCTCGTCGGTCAGCACGACCTGGGCCATGATCGGCCCGGGGCGGAACTCGAAGTCGCGCGTGCCCTGGTTGAAGACGGAGACGCCGGTCACGTCGGACGGCAGCAGATCGGGCGTGAACTGGATGCGCTGGAACGTGCACCCGGTGGAGCGTGCGAGCGCCCGCGCGAGCATCGTCTTGCCGACGCCGGGGACGTCCTCGATCAGCAGGTGGCCGCGCGCGAGCAGGCAGACGAGCGCGAGCCGCGTCTCCTGCGCCTTGCCGATGATCACACGGTCGACGTTGGCGAGGATGCGCTCGGCGGCGGTTCGCGGGTCCTGCACGGGCGGTACTCCGAGGCTGCGTGCGGCGTTGGAGCCTCACCGCGCGGAGCGTCGGTGGAGTCTCAGTATATCAACGCGGCCAGCGGCTCAACGGATCGCCACCTTGCAGTCGGTACGATGGAACGAGCCACCTTGAGGCGCCGCGCACCGGGAGCCGTCGTGCCAGAGCCGCCCACACCGCCTCGACCGTCTGCGCCCCGCTGGGGGCGGCGCGGCGTGCTGCGATTGGCGGCGGCGCTGCCGCTGGCAGCGCTGGTCGCATGCAGCAGGCGAGGTGAGGCTGGGCCCGAGGCCTCGACGCCCGCCGCGACCTCGACCGCGACGCCCGCGGTCACACCGCCGCCGACCCCGACAGCCAGCCCCACGCCCGCCGCACCGGTCGCGCTCACCATCGAGCTGCTGCCGCCGACACTCGGCGTGGGCGAGGCGATGCGCGTTCGCGTCCCGCTGCCGCCGAGCGCGGGGGCGACGAGCGGCGTGCTGCGCCTGGGCGGGCGCGAGTACGCGCTGGCGCGGCTGCCGGACGGCGCGCTGTGGGGTGTCGTCGGCGCCTCGCTCGACGCGACGCCGGGCGAGGGGCTGCCGCTCACGGTCGTCGCGCTGGCCGCCGATGGACGCACGGTGGGCAGCGGCGAGGCGCAGACCTCGATCGTCGCCGTGCCGCGCCCGGTCGAGCGCCTCTACGTCACCGAGGAGCAGGGCGCCGTCCTCGGCGGTGACGCGGGGCCACGCGAGATCGCGATCCGCGGCGTGCAGTTCTCGGCGTTCGATCCGGTGGCGCCGCGCTGGTCGGGCGTGTTTCAGCGGCCCGCGGCGGGGCCGATCTCGACGGACTTCGGCGGGACGCGCGCGATCAACGACGGGCCACCCGGACCCGGTCACACCGGCACCGACTTCGCGGAGGACGCGGGCACGCCGGTACGCCTCGCGGCGCCGGGGCGCGTGGCGTGGGCGGGCGCGATGCCGATCCGTGGCAACTCGGTGCTCGTCGATCACGGTGCGGGCGTGAAGAGCGGCTACCACCACCTGAGCGCGATCGCCGTCGAGGTCGGCGACGCGGTGCTGCCTGCAGGCACCATCGTCGGCGCGGTCGGCGCGACGGGGTTCGCGACGGGGCCGCACCTGCACTGGGAGGTCACGGTCTGGGGCGTGAACGTCGATGCGATGACGTGGCTGCGCGTCCCGTTCCACGCGTGAGCAGCAGGGAGCCCTCAATGCCGACGCAGGACGAGATCGACGCGCTGGTCGCCGCCGCGACCGACGCTGCGGAAGAGTTGATGATCGCGGCGTCGTACTCGCGGCGGCCGGCGGTGCAGGAACGCCTCGAACGGCTGCGCGCGGCGCTCGTGCCGTTCACACCGCTCGGCTCGACCGACCGCTAGCGCGCGGGCGCGAGCCCGCCGGTCAGCTCCAGCAGTTGCGCGGCGGCGATGAGCGCGGCGGTCTCCACGCGCATCAGGCGAGGCCCCATGGAGCAGCGCAGGGCGCCACGCGCATCGAAGGCGTCGAGTTCTGCCTGCGTCCAGCCGCCCTCCGGACCAATGTGCAGCACGATCGCTTCGGGCAGCGAGGGCTGCGCCTCGATCGCCTCGCGGATCGTGACAGTGGTGTCGGGGTCGCCGACGATGTGCAGCGCCTCGGCGGGCGGCTCGCCGCCGACGAGCGGGATGAGCGCGCGACCGCACTGCTCGGCGGCCTCCACCGCGATGCGCTGCCAGCGGGCAAAGCGGCCCTCGCCCGCGTGCATGACGCTGCGGTCGGTCTCCAGCGGCACGAGCTGCGCGACACCGATCTCGGTGGCCTTCTCGACGAGCCAGTCGCCGCGCGAGGCCTTCGGGAACGCGCACGCGATCACGATGCGCACGGGCGGCTCCGGTGCGGCCGGCAGCGACCCGCCGAGCGTGAGCGTGACGCCGCTGCCGGTGAGCTGCGTCACGCGCGCCTCGCGCTCCCCGCCGCTGCCGTCGAAGACGGAGAGCGTGGCGCCGGCGCGGATGCGCACCACCTCACGCAGCCGACGTGCGCGCGCGCCAACGAGGCGCACCTCGCTGCCCTCGTCACCTGCGAACTCGGCGGGATCCAGGTGGAGGCGGCGCACGCTAGCGCGCGTCCTTCACGGCGACCAGGCAGCGCCAGTCGGCCTCGGCGGTGAGCGCGATCGCGCGCAGGCCGGCAGAGCGCACGGCGTCCTCGATGCTCGGCGCGGCAGACTCGATGAAGCCGCTGCCGATCCACAGGCCGCCCCCGGGGAGCGCCGCCGCACAGGCGGGCAGCAGCGCGATCGCGGCGAGCGAGGAGATGTTGGCGACGACGAGGTCGGCGCGTGGCGGCTGCGGCCACGGCCACGCCTCGTTCATCGACCCGGCGGCGAGCGCGATGCGCTCCGCGACGCCGTTCCGTGCGACGTTCGCGCGCGCGACCTCGACCGCCTCGGCGTCGATGTCGATGGCGTCGACGTGGGTCGCGCCCAGCAGCACCGCGGCGATCGCGAGGATGCCCGAGCCGGTGCCAACGTCGAGGACGCGCATGCCGGGGCGCAGGTGCGCCTCCAGCGCGGCGAGGCAGAGCCGCGTCGTCTCGTGCTGCCCGGTGCCGAACGCCTTGCCGGGATCGAGGTCGATGATCAGGTCATCGGGCCTCGTCTCGGCTCGCTCCCACGAAGGCTGCACGACCAGCCGCCCGACGCGCAGCACGTGGAAGAAGCGCTTCCACTCCTCGGACCAGTCGGTGGTGCGCACGGGCGCGTAGCGGATCGGCGGGAGTGGCGCGGAGAGCGCGAGGCCGTCGAGGCGTCGCCGCAGCGCACGCCGCCTGGACGTGTCGAAGGGCGCGAGCACGCAGGCACGGAGCAGCGTGGGCTCATCGAGCAGCTCGTACTGGAAGTTGTCGTGGTCGAGGGTGCGGATCGCGGGCTCGATCGAGATGCCGTCCGGCGCGAACTCGCCGAGCACCTCGGACACCACGTCGACGTCGGCGGGCATCGCGCGCACGACGATCTCGAGCCACTCGGCGGACGGCGCGCTCGTCATCGGCTACGCGAACGCGTCGCGGATGCGACCGAGCAGCGAGGAGTCCTTCTCGCCCGCCTGCGTCGGCGTACCCATCGAGGCCGCCAGCTGCTCGAACAGCGCGCGCTGCTCGTCGGTGAGCTTGTTCGGGGTGACGACGTTGGTGTGCACCAGCAGGTCGCCGCGACCGGAGCCGCGCAGGTAGGGAACGCCGCGATCGCGGATCGTGAAGACGTGGCCGTGCTGCGTGCCGGGGTCGATCTGCAGCGTCACGGGGTCGCCCTCGAGCGTCGGGATCTCGACCGTCGTGCCCAGCACGGCCTGCGCGACGTTCACACGGAGCTCGTAGAGCAGGTCGTTCTCGTCGCGCTCGAACACCTCGTGCGGAGCGACGCGGACGAGCACGTACAGGTTTCCCGAGGAGCCGCCGCGTGCGCCCGCGTCGCCCTCGCCGGAGACGCGGATCTGCGCCCCGTCATCGATGCCCGCGGGCACCTTGATCGTGCGCTTCACGCTCACCCGCTTGGCCCCGCGGCCGCGGCAGGCACCACAGGGATCGGTGACGATCAGGCCCTCGCCGTGGCAACGGTCGCAGGTGGCGACGTTGACAAACTGGCCGAAGAGCGACTGCTGCACGCGGCGCAGCTCGCCGGTGCCACGGCACTCGGGACAGGTCTGCGGGCGGCTGCCGGGCATCGCGCCGGTGCCGGCGCAGTCCGCGCAGCCCTCGTTGCGCTCGAACTCCAGCTCGCGCTCGATGCCGAAGACCGCCTCCGCGAACTCGATGTCGAGCGCGGTGCGAAGGTCGGCGCCGCGCTGCGGCCCGGAACGGCGCGAGGCCGTGCCGCGAAAAAACGCATCGAAGATGTCGCCGAAGCCGCCAAAGCCCTCGAAGCCGTTGAAGCCCTGGCCGCCCTGGCCCACGCCAGCCGCACCGAAGCGGTCGTACGCGGAGCGCTTCTCGGGGTCGGAGAGCACCTCGTAGGCTGCGGCGACCTCCTTGAACTTCTCCTCGGCGCCGGCGTCCTTGTTGCGGTCCGGGTGGTACTCCATCGCCAGCTTGCGGAAGGCACGCTTGATGTCCTCCTGCGAGGCGTCGCGCGCCACACCCATCGTGGCGTAGAAGTCCTGAGAAGCGTTGGTCATAGTCGCCCAGTGTAGCAAGGCCTCGGGCGACGCCCAAACCCCTCGACGGGCGGTGCGAGGCGCACCCCGCACCGCCGCGCCGCGCGGGTGCTAGCTGACGATGGTGTAGAAGTCGCGGCTGCCGGACTCCGTGACGTCCGTCATCCGCCCGAACCACGCACCCATCTCCGGATGCGACATGAGCTGCGCGAAGGTCGCCTCCCAGGTGCCGAGGCTCTCCGTCTCGTACTCCGTGATGACGGTGAAGAACCGCCCGCTGGCGTCCGTGAGAATGCGAGCGCTGTCGCGGTGCGGGAACTCCGCGCGTGCATGCAGCTCCTTGAAGAGCCCCACCAGTTCATCGCCTCGACCGTACTTCGCCTGGAACGTCTGCCGTACGAGGATCATGCGGAACCCCTTCCACACTCGCGCAAGTCGCGCGCCTCGCATCCTACGCGCGGCGTCGAGCGCGCGTGGGCACGACGAAGGCCCGCTCGCGCGGGCCCTCGTGCGTCGCATCCGAGGCAGGGCCCGTTAGACCTCGCGGAACTCGCCTTCGACGGTGGAGCCGTCGGCGTCGCCGCCCGGTGCACCCTCGCCGCCGGGGGCAGCGCCCTGCGCAGCCGCCTGTGCGCCGTAGACCGCCTCGCCGATCTCCTGCATGCGCTGCGACAGCTCCTCCATCGCCTCGCGGATGCGGTCGGCATCCTCGGTGGCGATGGCGTCGCGCACGTCCTTCACGCCGGCCTCGACGCGCTCCTTGAGCTCGGGCTGAATCTTGTCGGCGTTCTCACGCAGCGTCTTCTCCGCGGAGTACGCGAGGGTGTCAGCGGCGTTGCGCACCTCGACCGTCTCGCGGCGCTTGGCGTCGTCGCTCGCGTGCGACTCGGCCTCGCGGCGCAGCTTCTCCACCTCGTCCTTCGACAGGCCGGAGGCGGGCTGGATGCTGATGTGCTGCTCCTTGGCGGTCGCCTTGTCGCGCGCAGCGACGGTGACCATGCCGTTGGCGTCGATGTTGAACTCAACCTCGATCTGCGGGACGCCGCGCGGCGACGGCAGGATGCCATCGAGGATGAAGCGCGCGAGCGACTTGTTGTCGCCGGCCATCGACCGCTCGCCCTGCAGCACGTGGATCTCGACCGACGGCTGGTTGTCGGCGGCCGTCGAGAACGTCTGCTTGGCGCTGGTCGGGATCGTGGTGTTGCGCTCGATGAGCGGGGTCATCACGCCGCCCAGCGTCTCGATGCCGAGCGTGAGCGGGGTGACGTCCAGGAGCAGGACGTCCTTCACCTCGCCGCGGAGCACGCCGGCCTGGATCGCGGCGCCGATCGCGACGACCTCGTCCGGGTTCACGCCCTTGTGCGGCTCCTTGCCGAAGAACTCCTGCACCTTCTGCTGCACCTGCGGCATGCGCGTCATGCCGCCGACGAGGACGACCTCATCGATCTGCGCGGCGGTGACGCCCGCATCCTCGATCGCCTGCTTGCACGGGCCAAGCGAGCGCTCCACCAGGTCGCCGACCAGCTGCTCCAGCTTGGAGCGGGTGAGCATGATCGCCATGTGCTTCGGGCCGGTGGCGTCCGCCGTGATGAACGGCAGGTTGACCTCGGTCTGCTGCGTGCTGGAGAGCTCGATCTTCGCCTTCTCCGCGGCCTCCTTCAGGCGCTGCAGCGCCATCCGGTCCTGCGTGAGGTCGATGCCCTGGTCGCGCTTGAACTCCGCGATCAGGAAGTTGATGAGCACGTTGTCGAAGTCGTCACCGCCGAGGAACGTGTCGCCGTTCGTCGACTTCACCTGGAAGGTGCCCTCGCCGAGCTCGAGCACCGAGATGTCGAAGGTGCCGCCGCCGAGGTCGTAGACGGCGATCGTCTCGTCCTGGCTCTTGTCGAGGCCGTACGCGAGCGAGGCCGCGGTCGGCTCGTTGATGATGCGCAGCACCTCGAGGCCCGCGATGCGGCCGGCGTCGCGCGTCGCCTGGCGCTGGGCGTCGTTGAAGTAGGCGGGGACGGTGATGACCGCCTCGGTCACCTCCTCGCCCAGGTACGCCTCGGCGTCCGCCTTGAGCTTCTGGAGGATCATCGCGCTCACCTCGGGCGGCGAGTACTTGCGGTCGCCCAGCACGACGACGGCGTCACCGTTGGAGGCGCGCTCGATCGCGAACGGGGCGATCGCCCGCAGGTGCTGCACCTCGGCGTCGTCGAACTTGCGGCCCATGAGGCGCTTCACGGAGAAGATCGTGTGCTCCGGGTTCGTGACGGCCTGCCGCTTGGCAACCGTGCCGACCAGGCGCTCGCCGGTCTTGCTCATCGCGACGATCGAGGGGGTGGTGCGTCCACCCTCAGCGTTCGGGATGACCTGCGGCTCGCCGCCCTCCATCACCGCCACACACGAGTTCGTCGTCCCCAGGTCGATACCGATGACCCTCGCCATTGTCCTGTCTCACTTCCTGTCCGAGACGTCCGCGAGCATCCTCGCGAGCGACCGCTGCGCTGTGTCCTGCTGCTCCTACTGCGCGGGGGCGTCGGGGGCCGGCTGGCCGCTCCCGACGACGACGCGCGCCGGACGGATCACCCGTCCATCCACCGTATACCCGGCCTGCACGACCGCGACGACGCTGCCCTCCGGCCCCGGCGCGTACGAGATCGCCTCGTGCATCGCGGGGTCGAACATCGCACCTTCCGCCTCGATCGGCTGCACGCCGCTCGACTCCAACACGGTGCGGAACTTGCGTTCCACCATCCGCACACCCTCGACCCAGCGGTGCTCCGCGATGTCGGCATCGACCGACGACAGCGCGCGATCGAGGTCATCGAGCACCGGCAGGTAGTTCACGATCACGGAGGTCAGCGTGTACCGCGACCACTCCTTGCGCTCCTCATCGGAGCGGCGGCGGAGGTTCTGGTAGTCGGCCACTGCGCGCAGATACTTCTGGCGCAGATCCTCCAGCTCCTGCTCCAGCGCGGGCGCAGCACCCTCGGTGGGGGCGGCGTCCGACACTGCGTCCTCGGGCGGCGTGCCGTCCGTTGGTTCGTTCGTCATCGTTGTCCCTCGTACGTTCGGGCTAGCGGTTCCGCCCGTGCAGCAACCTGTTCATCAGCGAGGCGACGTAGCGCACGCGCGGGATGGTGTAGCCATAGCGCATGCGGGTGGGCCCAAGCACCGCGATCGTCCCCGCGGGAGCCGAGGGCTCCCCGAAGCTCGACACGACGACGCTCCAGTCGTGCATCCAGTCGTCCGCGTTCTCCGTGCCGATCATCACGCGGGTGACGCCCGGGTCGATCTCGCGCGGGAGCGGGAGCGCACGCGCCAGCTCGTACGCCTGCAGATGGCGCACCGCCTCCAGCATGCGGTCGACCGAGGAGAACTCCGGCTGCTCCAGCGCGGAGCGGACACCCTCGATGTACGCCTCTGCGGCGGTGCGCGCCTCGATCAGCTCGGCGGTCGCGCGCAGCACGCGCACGTCATCGATGTCGGCCTGCTCCTCGTGCGCCAGCGAGCGCACGGTGGTGGCGTCGGAGCCGCCGATGCGCTGGTTGAGCCGCTCCGCGCGCTCGGCGAGCGCCGACCGATCCTCGGCCTGCGAGAGCTGGAGCACGCGCTGCTCCACGCGGCCGTCGTCCATGACGGCAACCAGGAGGACGGTCTCGCCCTGCAGCTCGACGAGCTGGAGGTGGCGCACGACGCTCTGCGTGCGCGGCCGCACGATCACGGCGACGTTGTCGACCGCACTCGCCAGCACGTGGGCGGCGAGGCTGAACCACTCCTCCGGGCGCGCAGGCGCCTGGTGGAACTGATGGGCGATCGTGCGCTGCTCGTCGGTGCCGACCGGCTGCTCCGCCATCAGCTCCTGCACGTACAACCGGTAGCCGCGCTCCAGCGGGACGCGACCGGCCGAGGTGTGCGGCTGGGCGATGTAGCCGTCCTCCTCCAGCCGCGCGAGCTCGTTGCGGATGGTGGCGGTGGAGACCTGCAGGTGGTGGCGGTCGACCAGCGCGCGGGAGCTGACCGGCGCGGCCGTGTCGATGTACTCGCTGACGACGAGGCCCAGAATCTCGGCGCGACGACCGGTGAGC
The DNA here is from genome assembly GCA_041674885.1 of Dehalococcoidia bacterium. Classification (GTDB taxonomy): domain Bacteria; phylum Chloroflexota; class Dehalococcoidia; order UBA2979; family UBA2979; genus RH-chloro-G1. The sequence continues at coordinate 2,005 of JBAYUZ010000006.1, read as the reverse complement.
ACGCTCGTTGCCTCCTATTAGCACTCTCACTCCGAGAGTGCTAACTGTGCAGATTGTAGCCAGCGCGCCTACGACCGGTCAATGCCGAGCGGGCGCGTCACGGTGCAACCACGTATGGTGCATACGGGCCCGGAGCCTGGACTGCACCGGGCGCTGCCGCAGGTGCGAGCGGCCTCGCACGTCCGAGAGCGGAGCCTCCGCGTGAAGACAGCCAGGCGCATCGCGCTCTCCATGGTGTTCCTGGTCGTGGTGATCGGCGGGGCTGCGTACGTGGCCATCGCGCGCCCCGACCTGACCGCGCTCGTCGAGCAGCGGCTGCGCGAGATCGGGATCCCCGCCGCGCCAATCGGAGACATCACACCGGCGCGCGATCTGCGCGGCACCTGGTCGTCGAGCCTCACCGGCAAGGGGTTCCAGCTCTACGGAACGGGGACGGCGCCGCAGGGCGGAACCGTGCGGGTCTACGTGGAAGCGGATCTCATCCTGCGCATCGACCGCGTGGAGGACAACGTCGCGACCGGCGCGGCGCGCTGGCTGAACCACACGACCTACGGCGAGGTCATCGGCGTCCCCATGGTCGGCACGATCCCGATCCCACGCCAGACGCTCCCCGACACCGACTTTCAGCCGATGTCGTTCCGGGTGACCGGATCGGCGATTGATTTCGGCACCGTCATGGCGGGCGGCGCCGTGGCGACCATGCAGGGGAGCTTCACAGAAGACCTCCTGACCGGCTGGGGCGGCGGCACCATCGCGGGGTTCGACAACATCGCGGTGCGGTCGGAGCTGCACCTGACGCGGTGCAGCTCGCGATGGCACGGACTCGGCTGCCCGCCCTAGCGACAGGCGCCCGCGGGGCGCGCCGTCGCCTATACTGCGGCGCGCCACCGGCACGGCGCGCATCGCGGGGAGCCCGACCTGGCCCGTCGCACCGTCTCACCCACCCCCTCGGAGTCGCCGAGGCCGTCCGGCGCGCCCCGCGCGGACGATCCGGATGCCTTCGGACGCCTGTACGAGGCGTACGCCGACCGCGTCTACCGCTACCTGCTCTCCCGCACCGGCCGCCCGGTCGACGCCGAGGAACTGACCTCGCGCACCTTCCTGAACGCGCTGTCGAGCCTCGATACCTACCGTGGCGGCGGCGCCAACTTCGGGTCGTGGCTGATGAGCATCGCCCACAACCTGCTGGCCAACTGGTACCGCGCCAAGGGGCGGCGGCCATCGACGGCCACGCTGGACGACGCGCTGGAGGTGCCCGCCGACACGCCGGGCCCGGAGTCGAGCCTGGAAACCTCCGAGCAGATCCGTCGCGTCCGGGAGGCGGTGCGGTCGCTTCCGGCCGACCGCCAGCGGCTGCTGGCGCTGAAATACGTGGAAGGCTGCACGAACGCGGAGATCGGCCGGCGCATGGGCCGCACCGAGGGTGCGATCAAGGCGCTCCACCATCGCACCCTCGGCCAGCTCCAGGAGGCGCTCGGCGAGCCGTAGCCGCCTCGACCGCTCGCCGCCGAGGTGGCGACTGGCCCGCGCGACCGGTACGATTCGAGTCCCCGGCAATGGAGGCGTGCGTGGAGATCTCGTGGCTCGGCTATGGCTGTGTACGCGTGCGCGCTCGCACCGCCGCCGTGGTGATGGATCCGTTCACGCGCGACGGCGGGCTGGACATGAGCCGCCCGAACGCGGACATCGTCACGATCAGCCACGATGACCCCCGCCACAACAACGCCGCGGGCGTCCGCGGCGAGCTGATGGTGATCGGCGGCCCCGGCGAGTACGAGGTGCAGGGCATCCAGATCGCCGGCATCAGCACCTCCCTGAAGGCCGGGCTCGCCCGTGAGCCTCAGCCGGGCCGACCGGCCGACCGCAACGTCGCCTACGTCCTGGAGGCCGAGAACCTGCGGGTCGTGCACCTGGGCTGCATCGGCACCCCGCCGACCTCCTCCGAGGCCGAGGCGCTGGCGAACCCCGACATCCTCATCGTGCCGATCGGGCCGGGCGGGATGAG